>CAZBDC010000067.1:0-432 GCA_964490575.1 uncultured Anaerolineaceae bacterium
GGCAGGGAGCTCCCTGCCGCCGGGTCTTCTCATTTACAGCAAGCGGATAGGCAGTTTATTTCATCTGAGCCAGTTGCTCTTCGAGGTTGGCGTTACCATCTGCTTCAACCTGGTCGAGTGTGGTCTTGACATCGGCGTAGGGCTCAGACACGATAGCAGCCATGGCTTCTTCAACCATGTCACGAACGAAGTCATAACCCGGGGCGGGTGGCTCGTACTTGGAGTACTTCAGCATATCAAAGGCGGTCTTGTAAGCGGGGTCTGCTTCGAAGAGCTCGGTCAGGCCTTCAGCAACGCTGGCGCGGACCGGGAAGTACTGCGATACGGTGGCCCACTTGGCCTGGATATCGGTGCTTGTGTAGTACTTGACGAACAGCCAGGCGGCCAGTTCCTGCTCGGGGGTGCTCTTGGGGATGCTGACGCTGGCGCCGT
>CAZBDC010000067.1:442-4978 GCA_964490575.1 uncultured Anaerolineaceae bacterium
CGTAGATATTCATAACGGGCTCGCTGGTGGTGTAGGGGATCGGGCCTACGCTCCACTCAAAATTGGCGCCTTCTTCCACCGCGCTGCGGTAGAAGGGCAGGCCGGAGCTGGAACCGACGGTGAAGAGCAACTTGCCAGCGCCAAAGTCGGTCTGGTCGCCGTAGTTTTCGGTCACGAGCGTGGCGCAGCCCTCTTTGAACAGGTCCTGCAAGAAGGTCATTGCGGCGATTGAGGCGTCGTTGGAATAGTCGTACTGGCCAGCCTCGTAGTCAAACACGTCTCCGCCAAAGGCGAAGGTCCAGGCGGCAAAGCGGGAAGCGTCCAGGCTGAGCTGGTACCCCATGCTGCCTTCGCTGGTGGCTTTACTGAAGGGGGTGGCGGCGGCGGCGCAGGCCATTTCTTTGAACTGCTCGGGGGTCTGGGGCGGAGCGTCAAAACCGAGCTCCTTCAGCCAGTCCATGTTGTAGTACATGACTTCCATCGAGCGGTTGGGCGGGAATCCCAGGCGGGCGTTGCCAAAGTTGGGGAACACATCCTGGCCCCAGAAACCGGGGAAGAAATCGGCCTGTTCCTCTGCGCTGAGGCCGTACTTGGCGCTGTTGACCATTGGGTTCATATCGGCCAGCGCGTCGCCTAACTGGTATGTAGCAGCCTGGTTCTGATAAGCAACCACGAGCTGGGGCGCATCGGGGGTGTTCAGCAGCGGCAGCATCTTGGTGAAGATATCGCCGTAGCTGCCCTGGTTTTCGGCTACGACAGTGATGCCCCATTCATTGGTCGCATTGAAATCGCTTACGATCTCCTGCAGGGCTTCTTCTCGGGAACCGGTGTGCTGATGCCAGAAAACGACAGTGGCGCCGGTTGGGTCGACGTCGTCGTAGATTGATTTTTCAACTGGTACCTCGGTCGGTTCGGGGGCCGTTGTCGCGGTAGGTGCGGCTGGCTCTTCAACTGCCGGCGCTTCCGTGGGGGGAACCTCGGTTGGTTCAACTTCTTCGACAACTGCCGCAGCGGTCGGCTCTACCGGGGCGGGGGCTTCAGTCGCGGCCGGCGTGCAGGCGCCCAGCGCCAATGCACTGATGACCAGCACCGCGATTAACTTGGCAAAAAGACTCTTACTCATGTTCTTCTCCTAACGAAATGGTTGAATAGATGTTTTTACAATCCACTTGCTGCTTGGATATTGGCGATTAGTCACTCTTGTTTACACACCTCCTATCATGTCACAGCTTGGCTCGCTGTGCATTCGCGCGCGCCCAAGAAAGTAGGCGCTCACGAACACGCAGCAGACTAGCCTTTCAAACCTGTTGTGGCAATTCCTTCCGTGAACTGTTTTTGCGTGAAGAAATAAAGGATGAGAATGGGGATGATTGTGATAACCGCGCCAGCCATTAACAGGTGAGTTTGTGGCCCGGCTTCGGTGACGAAGTTCCACAACCCAACCATCAGCGGGCGCCAGGTTTCGCGGGTGGTGACCAGCAGGGGCCACATAAAGGCGTTCCATGAGCCGATAAAGGCGAAGATCAAAACAGTCATTACGGCCGCCTTGCTGAGTGGCAGGATGATCTGGACCAAAAAGCGGATGTGGCTGGCGCCATCGATCCGGGCGGCATCATACAGTTCGTCTGGAATGCGCGCGAAGAACTGGCGCAGCAGAAAAATGCTGAAAGCGTTGGCCATGAAGGGGACTGTCAAGGCCTGCAGCGTGTTGAGCCACGAGCCGCCTGGAAGCGGGATCACATCGCCGCGGATCAATAAGAAACTGGGAATGAATGTGACGGTCTCAGGGATCATTAAGGTAGTTAAGAGCAGGGCAAATATCGCGTCCCGGCCAAAAAACCGGATCCGCGCAAAGGCGTAACCGGCCAAAATTGAGGTGGTTAGCAGCCCAGTGCAGGTAACCGCGGTGATGATGACGCTGTTCCAAAAAAAGCGCGCAAATTTCGCCTGGGTCCAGGCCTCGGCATAGTTTTGGAATTGGGGCGTATCCGGCAGCCACTGGCGGTTAATCGTTTCTCCCAGGTTCATCAATGAAGTGGAGATCATCCAGAAGAAGGGAACAATTGCCACTACGGCACCCAGGATCAGGACGAGGTACACCATGATCTTTCCCAGGCGGATGCCGGATTGCGGCAGACGGCTGGTCTGCCTCGTGATCGGGGTAGCAGCGGTTGTTGAAGGATTAGCCATAGAAGACACGCTCCGCAAGCAGCTTGTTCTGGACATACGTCAGCACAGCGATGATGACGAAGAGGATGATTGCCTGGGCGGCCGCGTAGCCGTAGTTGTTTGATTTGTAGAAGGTGTCAAAAATTGCAATCGAGGCGGTATCCACAGTACTCAGGGCAGCGGGCGTGCGCATGACGTAGAGATGGTTGAAGGCTTTCAGCGTGCCGATGAACGATACCAGGCCAAGGTAAAAGGTGACCGACGAGATCATCGGGATGGTGACGTAACGAAAGACCTGGCGGCTGTCGGCGCCATCGATCTCGGCCGCCTCATAGATCTCTTTGGGAATGCCGCCCAACCCGGCCAGGAATACGACTACGTTGTAGCCGACAAACGACCAGACGCCGAACAGGATGACTGAAACCAGCGCCATACTGGGGCCGCCCATGAAACCCTCAGCCGGCAGTCCGAAGAAGACTGATAGGAATGGGCGGGCTTCAAAAAGCCACTTCTGCGGTCCCAGTCCTATCCAGGACAATGCCTGGTTGGCCAGGGCAGTATCCCGTGGGCTAAAGATGGTGCGGAAAACGACCGCTGTGGCGACGACCGGGGTAATGTATGGCAAGAAGTACAACATGCGGAAAAATGACTGGCCGCGAATCTTCTGGTAAAGGAGGGTAGCCAGGATCAGCCCAAGCGCCAATTGAAGCGGAACAGCTCCAAGCGCGTAATATAGGGTGATCGGCAGGGATCTGAGAAATTTCGCGTCACCAGTTTCCGACATACCTCCCCAGCCAAAGACCAGGACCCAGAAACCGCCGATCAAAACCAGGGCGCTCAACACGCCCCCCAGCAGCTTGCGGTTATCCATCGACTGGAGCGAACGAGTCCACACTACATAGGCCACCCCCAGCAGGGCAAAACCAGCCGCAAAGGCCACCACATACCACCAATCGCCTAATGCGCGGTGATAGTTATCGATCCCGATGAACGGGCCTTTGCGCACTCTCCAGTTGAAAGTGCTCATGTAGAGGGAATACAGGATGGGGAAAAAACCGAATAGCCCGATGATGAGAAATGCCGGGAGGATGAACAGGTATCCGGTAAGGTTGTCCTTAACCTTTTGTCCCCGAAATAAATGATGTGTACTCAATGGGCGCTTCGAACTCTCACTTAGGTCTTGAACTGCCAATGCTCCTCCTCGATGCGGTCACCGGTCGGCTCAATCCTCCGGCGGAACAGTATCGGACAGGTCAAAATTTCCATTTACTAGACCTGTTTCGCTACGACCTGGCAGGAAACCATCGAAATAATTTTACCACTGCTTCTATTTCTGTGGCGTAAAAAATGCATTATCAATTTATTAACGATTCGAGGAATGGATCGATTTGTCCTGGGTGGCAGAACCAAACTGCCAGGTGGGTTTTGTTATTTACTCAATCTCGCAGCCGAGTCGGGCTCGAGGAACAGCGCGCAGTTCGGGTGCTGTTGGAGAATGGAAGCGGGGAGCAAGTTGGTGACCGGCCCCTCCACCGCACCCTGAACCGCCCAGGCCTTGCGCGAGTCGGGGACAGTGCAGACGATCTCACGGCTCTTGAGGATATGCTGGATGCTCATGCTGATAGCCTGGCGCGGGACATCCGCCAGCGTGGGAAACCAGCCTTCGCCAAGCTGCTGGCGGCGGCAGGCTTCATCCAGATCGACCACGATATAGGGCGCCTGGGTGTCGAAGTCGGCCGGGGGGTCGTTAAAGGCCAGGTGTCCATTCTCACCGATGCCAATGCAGGCCACATCGATGGGGTGGCGTTCGATCTCGGCGCCTAACCGGCGGCACTCGGCCCGTGGGTCAGCCGCCTCGCCGTCGACGAAAGTAAAGGAGCGCAGCCCGCGCACTCGGGCGACGAAGCGCTCATTGAGATAGCGCCTGAAGCTGGCCGGGTGGCTTTCGGGCAGGCCGATGTATTCGTCCAGGTGAAAGGCGTAGACTTTGCCCCAGTCTATTTCTTCCTGGACCAGGTGGGCCAGCATGTCGAATTGGCTGGCGCCGGTGGCAAGGATTAAATTGGCCTGGCCGCAGTCGGCGATAGCGGCTCGCAGGCCCTCGGCCGCCTGGCGGGCTGCGGCTGCGCCGGCTTCGAGCTTGGTGTCGTAGATGTGAATTTGCATGGAAAGATATCCCTCCGCCTCATAATTATACAATGTCTTCGGGCCGGGTAAGACAGGTTGGCAGTTACGATCGCGGCAGGTGGTTTCATCTCGTGCACAGAGGCCGCCCGCTTTTGGGGACGGCCTCTGTATTATTTCGCGGCGATCGAATTATCCGGTCGGGGGCTTGGGCGGGGTTTGATAGAAGGGTGGCGCGTTCTC
>CAZBDC010000067.1:4988-26415 GCA_964490575.1 uncultured Anaerolineaceae bacterium
GCTTGGGATCTTGACCAGCTCGCCTCGATATAGCTTGTTCGGGTCCTCAATCTGCGGGTTTACCTGCAGAAGCCGCTCGAGGGTGACGCCGTATTTGCGGGCAATCCCAATCAATGTGTCGCCGCTGCGGGCGAGGTAGTAGCCTTCTTCCTTGTCAATTACGCGACCATTGCGCTCGAGTTGCCAGTGGATCAGGCGGCCCTGGGGCGCGGCAGCCAGCAGGCCCTCGCTGCGCCCGGCCGGCAGGGTAATTACCTGCCCGGTCAGGAGCAGGTTGGGGTCTTTGATCTGTGGGTTGGCCAGCAGAAGCTTTTCGACGGTCAGGCCAAACCGATTGGCGATTTTGGTTAATGTGTCGCCATTCTGGACCCGGTAGGGAGCCGTGCCATCGTTATCTGCAGCCTGGACGGTGGCACTGTTCATTAGCGCCACAACCAGCGCCAGCAGGATGGCCAGGAGAGACAGGGTGCGTTTGATTCTGGATGCAGACATGGTATTTCTCCAATACAACAAAAGAGATCGACGAGAAACCGTTTGTTTCTCCTTTATAAGACGATGGTGGGCGAGAAAAGTTCCAGGTCTGCCGTTTTACGCGGATGGATACCTATTTGCCAGTGATCGACGCCAGCACAGGCTCAGGTAGGCCTGGCAACCCGTTCGATAATGGAAATGGCGCTGGCGATGCCATCTTCAGCGCGGATCCTTTCGCCCAGGGCCGCTGCATTCTGGCAGATGGCTGGATTGGTAGTCACTTCGCGGATGGCGCTTGCCAGTTTCTCGGCCGTCAGCCTTTTTTGGGGAATCGGTTTGCTGCCGGCGCCCAGTGCGTGGACACGTTCGCCCCAATAAGGCTGGTCTACCATGAATGGGGTAATAATGTTGGGTCGCCCGGCCCTTAACCCGGCGGCGGTGGTGCCTGCCCCACCATGATGGACAACGGCTGCGACGCGCGGAAACAGCCAGCTGTGCGGAGCCTGATCGATTTTGAGGACAGACTTCGGCAGGCTGCCTGCTTCCAGCCCACCCCACCCGGTAGCAAGGATGCCGCGCTGCCCGGCCTTTTGCAGCGCCTCAATCGCGATTTCGGCCAGCCGCTGCGGATTTTGCCCGGCCATGCTGCCAAAGCCGATGTATACCGGGGGAGCCCCGGCGGCGAGGAAGTCTACCAGGCCGGCGGGAGGCTGCCAGCCTGGCTGGCCCTCCAGGAACCAGTAACCGGTAATATGCGCAGTCTCTGGCCAGTCGGCTGGACGGGGAGAAACAGAAGGGCTGTAGCCGTGCAGGACCGGGATGGGCTTGCCACCGGTCGTTTGAAGAGGACTGGATGATTTTGGCATTGGCGCCAGGCCAAGCGATTCTTGCCGGAAAGCATTAATTTCACCGTCGTAGGTGTGATAGCCCTTGTGAATTAATGTGTAAGAAAGCTGGTTGTACCAGCCCCCGAGTTTGAGCGCAGGCATCCCGACTGCGACCATTTCCGCGGTTGGCACGATTACCGGGACCGGGGTGGCCAGGATGGCCGGTACGCCCAATTTCTCGGCAATATGGGATCCTCCCAAGGATTTTGGGTGGTAGATCACTACGTCTGGCCGGGCAGCCTGGGCAGTTTCCCAGGTTTCCTTGAGCATTGTGCGGAAGATACGTTTGGATTCTTGCAAGAGAGAAAGCATCGTTTTGACCAGGGCGAAGGGGTTGCTGCCGTGTTCCATCGCCTCCCGCCCGGCATCTGAATCGACCAGCTTAATGAACTCATCACTCATGTAACCGTAATTCAGGCCGTTGCTGGTTATGAAAGACTCAAAGCTGGAGGAGGCGCATACCGTCACGGAATGCCCGGCTGCCTTCAGGCCTTTTCCGAGAGCCACATAGGGCTGGACATCGCCGCGCGATCCAAGGGTAAGAATAAGGATGTTCATTTTGCACTAAACTTCTTCCTGAATTGTTCTGCTGCACCGGATAAGATGGGCCCGCCATGGGCAAAGCAGGCAATTTCAAACTCGAGGCTGCCCAGCTCGCGCAGCGTGCGCTGCCCGCCAGCGAAATCTTCGTATAGGATTGAGTAACCCAGGCGTACCATGTGGCTGGCCAGGTCTCCGGCGAACAGCACGCCGCCATGTTGGGGCCACAGGAAGGCTATATGCCCGGAGGTGTGTCCTGGTGTGTGCAGCACGCGCAGTCCGCCAGCCAGCGGCAGCGTTTCCTCACCGGCCAGGCGGTGGTCGACCTGGGCGTGGGCGGGCGGCACCGTTTTTGCTGGCTGGCGGGCGCTCTGGCGGTTGAGCGAGGCAACTGCCAATTGCGAGAACAGACCGCCGGAGGACTCAACCTGCCGGATCATGATCCCTTTGCTGTATGCATCCGCATCCTGCTCGTGCATATAAATCTGCGCGCCGGTGGCTTGCTGGAGCGCCAGTAGACTGCCGACATGATCGCTGTGGTGGTGGGTGATCAGGATGTGTTTCAGATCCTGCGGCTGGCGTCCAATCCCGCGGACAGCAGATAGGATCCTGCTTTCGGATCCAGCCACGCCCGCGTCGATGAGAACCAGTTCTTCACCATCCAGCAGAAAGACGTTGACCATGCCTAATGATATGGCGTACACACCCGGGACGACTAGCTTTGCACTCATGTTATGGCTCCTATGGTGCTGATACCTTGCTGCAAAACCATGAGATTGGAAATGTCACCTGGATGAGTCTGGCGATTTTTGAGAGCGAAATCCAGGAAACATTAGCCCATCGATAACTATTTTGTTGTATATTATACTGATGCTCGTGCCTTTGTTTTGATACTGTTCTAAAATCGTTCGCGCGGCTCAGGAACCGCGCCAGGCCTTTTCTTTTCTGTTGGATTTACTATCTTTAGGAGATAAAATGACCGCAAAACAGATATCCCCCAAAGGGATGCAGTGGTTCCTGGATTCGCGCTTTGGAATGTTTATCCATTGGGGGCTTTATTCACTCATTGCCCGGGGTGAATGGGTGATGCATGTCGAAAGAATCCCGGTTGGGACCTACGAAAAACTGGTCTCGCAGTTCAACCCGGTTCGATACAACGCGGAGGAGTGGGTCAGCATTGCCGCGGACGCCGGGCAAAAATACATGGTGATCACAAGCCGCCACCATGACGGTTTCAGCATGTATAATACTGCATTGAGCGAGTATAAAGTGACCAACACGCCATTTAAGCGCGATCCGATTGAGGAACTGGCCAATGCCTGCGCGCGCCGGTCGGATGTTAAGCTGGGTTTTTACTCCTCGCTGCTTGACTGGCATCACCCGGCCTACCGCTTTCGGAAAGAGAGCGGGCTGGCCTGGTCAGATTACCTGGACTTCCTGCACGGGCAGGTGCGCGAGCTGTGCACCAACTTTGGTGAGATTGCCTGTATCTGGTTTGATGGCGACTGGCCGCGCCACCTGATCGACGAAAACAACGCTCACTTTGCGGCAGGCGGCAGTTTTGAATACGAGGCGCTGTATGACATGATCCACACTTTGCAACCTGATGCTTATGTTCAGAATAACCGGCACGATAAACCGCTGCCGGGTGAGGACATCCAGGGCTTCGAGCAGGACCTCCCGGGTGAGAACTCGGCCGGCTTCAACACGACAGAAACCTATGATCAGCCCATGGAAGTTTGCATGACGATCAACGACAGTTGGGGGGTCAACAGCCAGGACGATAATCACAAATCTACCCGGCGGCTGGTGCACAATCTGCTCAGGTCGGCCAGTATCAACGCCAATTACCTGCTGAATGTCGGGCCAACTGCCCTGGGTGAAATCTTGCCAGTGCATGTTCAGCGGCTGCACGAGATGGGAGAATGGCTGCGGTCCAACGGCGAGGCTGTGTTCGGCACCCGGTCCGGCTTTATTTCCAGCCCCGATGGCGTCTCGACCAGCAAGGGACCGGTGCATTACGTTCACGCGTTGACCTACCGTTCAGACCGTGTTTATCTCGAGAACCTTCCGGAAACGATTAGCCGTGCGACCTTGTTGAAAGACGGCACGCCTTTAAG
Source organism: uncultured Anaerolineaceae bacterium (assembly GCA_964490575.1). Taxonomy (GTDB): domain Bacteria; phylum Chloroflexota; class Anaerolineae; order Anaerolineales; family Anaerolineaceae; genus DSYU01. The sequence continues at coordinate 9,007 of CAZBDC010000067.1, forward strand.
CCTGGGCAGTGCCAACGGCCGGCGCTATGTCACCGTTCCGGCTGGACTGCGCGACCCAATTGCGACGGTCATCCAATTCGATTAACAGGAGCTTGACGATGCAAACCTCCCGAGAAGTTGTGGATGCTTTATTGCGCGGGAAAGGCGCAGACGGCCGGAAAGCAGAAAGAATGGGAATCATCGAAGGGCCCTGGCCGGACACGCTGGCGGCCTGGGTTCAGCAGGGATACCCGACCCGCATGCGTCACCGCGGGTTGGGCCAGAAACGCTGGCGAAACAGTGACGGTATGTGGGAGGACGTTGTGGAGGAGGGCGTGTACGAAGAACCCGTGCCGCCCTGGCTCCATTTTGGCTTTGATATGGTTGGCACCGGCGGCTGGTTTGATATCATGCCCCTCCGCGACTACGAGGAATTGCTGTATGAAACCGATGAGTGGGAAGTCAAACGCAACGGGGCCGGGGCAGCGCTGAAGTACTGGAAACATAAATCGGGCACTCCCGAGCACATCGATTTTCTCATGACGAACCGCGCCGTCTGGGAGCGGGATTACCGCCCGCACCTGGTGGAATGGGACGAGCGCCGCGTCGAGGACCTGGAAGGCCAGCGCGAGAGCACAGCCGATGCCCGCGCCGAAAACCGCTGGATTCATTACGGGCACATGTTCGTGTGGGAGTCAATGCGCCAGAGCATGGGCGATGTGGCGATGTACACCAGCCTGCTGGATGACCCGGCCTGGATCCATGACTATAACCAGGTCTACACCTCGCTTTACAAACAGGCATTCAGCTACCTGTTCGAGAAGGTAGGCCTACCGGACGGCATCTGGTTGTATGAAGACCTGGGCTATAAAAACGGGTTATTTGCCTCGCCCAGGCTGTTGGGCGAGCTGATCTTCCCTTACTTCAAGGAAATGGTGGATTTCTTCCACGGGTATAACCTGCCGGTCGTCCTGCATTCCTGCGGCAGTGTGGCCCAGGCCCTGCCGTTGATCGTTGAAGTCGGGTTTGACGCCCTCAACCCGATGGAGCGAAAAGCCAAAGATAACGAGCCCTTCGTGTTCGCAGAGAAGTACGGCGACCGGCTGGCGTTCGTGGGCGGGTTCGATGCGCGTATTTTTGAGACCAACGACAAAGAGCTGGTCCAGAAGGAGATGGTCCACTATATTGAAGGGATGAAGGCGCGCGGCGCCCGGCTTGTGTTTGCCTCGGATCACTCTATCTCCCCGCGAGTCGATTACAGCACGTACGCTTATGCCGTCGAGGTGTTCAAAGAGCACATGTGGTATTAAGCAACTTGACGCTGTCTCCCGATTTATCTATACTGAAGATGGAAGAAATTATCTACAACATCCTTTTCGCCCCTTAAGCTGCGGCCAGAACACGCAGAATGGCGAGAATCATCCTGGGCCGCCCGCTGGAATGCGAGCGGCCTTTTGCTTTGAGGGCCTTCTTGCGGAGGAGGGAAAAATGTTCAGCAATATCCTCGTAGCTTATGATGGATCCGAGCACGCTCGCGAAGCTGCCACCCTGGCTGGTAACCTGGCACGCGAACAGAAGAGCCCGGCTGTTCTGTGGCTCGTGACGGTGATGGATGCAATACCCCGTGACCTGGGTGAGCCCTACCTGAGCCAGCTCATCGAGCAGCGCACCGCAGACGGGCAAGCATTGATCCGCGAAGGCAGCGTGTTGACCGGCGCCGATGTTGAGATCCACAGCGAACTGCTTTTTGGCTCGCCGGCTGAGAGCATCCTGCAGGTGGCTAAGACGCGCGGCTGCGATTTGATCGTGATGGGTACGCGCGGCCTGGGTGTTTTACAGGGCCTTCTGCTGGGTAGCCAGGCACAGAAGGTGATTAACCATGCACTTTGTCCGGTGCTGGTTGTGAAGAAATAATATGTTTTCCACGGTGTAGGCGCTTGCGCGAAACCCAGAATGGGACGACAATATTTGCATGACAACCCTACACTTAGTCTCACATACTCATTGGGACCGCGAATGGTACCAGACCTACCAGCAGTTCCGGTTGAAGCTCGTTCACCTGGTTGACCTGCTGCTGGATATCCTCGATAAGGACCCGAATTACCGCCACTTCATGCTCGACGGGCAGACCATCGTGCTGGCGGATTACCTGCAGATACGCCCGGAGCGGGAAGAGGACCTACGCCGCTATATCCAGAACGGCCGGATCTTGATCGGACCGTGGTATATTCTGCCGGACGAGTTTCTGGTCAGCCCGGAGGCGACGGTGCGCAATCTTTTGGAGGGCGACCGCGACGCGCGGAAATATGGGCCAAAGATGACGGTTGGCTATATTCCCGACCCGTTTGGCCACATCGGGCAGATGCCGCAGATCCTGCGTGGTTTTGGGATCGAGACGGCCAGCGTGATGCGCGGGCTGGCGGATGAACCTTGTGAGTTCTGGTGGCAAGGCCCGGATGGCTCGCGGGTGTTAATGGCTTACCTGCGCGCCAGCTATGGTAATGCAGCCGGGATTCTGTCGACTGGCCTGGATGCGTTTGTGGGTGAGGCAAAGCGCCTGCGGAATGAACTGGGAGCACATGCTGCTTCACCGCACGTGCTGTTGATGCATGGGGTCGACCACATGGAGCCCCAGTGGGAGACTTCGCAGGCGATTGCATATGCCAATCTGCGCCTGGATGGCGACCAGATGGTGCATTCAACGCTGCCAGCTTACCTGGCGGAAGTCCAGGCAGCCTTAGCAGGGGTTGACCTGCCTGTGGTGACGGGTGAACTGCGCTCCTCCAAGCGTTTCCCGCTCCTTCCAGGCGTTCTCTCCGCCCGGATGTGGATCAAGCAGCGCAACCAGCAGTGTGAGACCCTGCTGGAACGCTGGGCCGATCCATTCAGCACCTGGGCCGGCCTGCTGCCCTTGGAGACTGCCCCGGCTGGCACGCTGCGCGCTCCTAAAGCGGCGCTGCGCGAAGCCTGGCGGTTGTTGATGCTGTGCCATCCGCACGATTCGATTTGCGGATGCTCGATCGACCAGGTTCACGATGAGATGCGCCCACGCTTTGACCAGGTGGAGCAGATCGGCGAGGTGATTGCCGGGCAGAGCCTGGAAAGGCTGGCGGCGGCAGTAGACAGCGAAGCGATCGATACGGCAGCGCCGGCAGTTCAGGCCGGGCTGGCCCCGCGCGGGGCCATCGTGGTTTTTAACGCGACCGGCGGACCACGCACCGGGTTGGTCAGCGCGACAGTCGAAGCACCTCCAGATGGCCAGGAGGTCGAGCTGGTTGATCAGGCGGGCCAACCGGTACCTTTTCAGGCGCTTGGCCAGGGAACCAGCGAACTTTTCAATATGATCATGGGCCGCAAGGAGATTCGTGACGGCTTTAACATGATTTCAAATGGCGAAGTCATGGGGATGCGGATCACCGGGTTCAGCCTTCGGCGTGAAGGTAACCAGGCCTTTGTAGAAATGGTGATGAGTGAGAACGGTGAAGTGAACCTGGAAGCCTGGGAAGAAGGTCGCCGTGCAATGGAGGCCTACCTGGCTGACCCCGCGCTGACGAGTTACCAGATCCGGGCGCGTTCAGCAATGTCGGTCCAACTGATGTTTGTGGCGGCGGAAGTGCCCGGGTTTGGCTACCGTACCTTCTGGGTGCGCGGCCGCCGAACAGAGGGGAAACTGCCCATTCAACTCAGCTCGCTGGCCCGCATGGCGATGCCTGTGGTTGCCAGGTTAGGAAAAAACCAGGCTTTCCAGGGGTTGGTCCGCCGTCTGGCACCTGACCCGGCTGAGAAGGGCCCCTTCCGCATTGAAAACGATCACCTGGTGGTTGAGGCTGCCCCAGATGGTACCCTGACCCTGACCGATAAGCGCACCGGGACCGGTTACGCCGGGCTGAACCGCTTTATGGATGGCGGTGACCGCGGCGACGAATATAACTACTCGAAGCCAGAGGTAGATTTGCTGGTGTCCTCACGCCTGGAACGGGCGCGGGTGGAACGCGGGCCTGCCCGCCAGATGCTGGAGTTGTGGCTGGCGTTGGATATCCCGCTTGAATTGAGCAGCGACCGCAGGGCGCGGGCGAAGAAGAGCGTCCGGATGCCGGTCTACACCCGGATCACGCTTGCGCATGGCTCACCAGTGGTTGAAATCCACAGTGAGGTCGACAACCAGGCCCGCGACCACCGCTTGCGGGTGCATTTCCCAGCTCCATTCAGGGCGGAAGATGCAGAATATGACGGTCATTTCGAGGTCGTCCGGCGCCCGGTGGGCTTGCCGGCATTCGACGAAGAGTGGGTCGAGCAGCCGCGTCCTGAGGTTCCTCAGCGTGCGTTTACTTACATTACCGATGGGCAGGCTGCACTGGCTGTGGCCAACCGCGGCCTGCCGGAGGTTGAGGTGCTGCAACGCGGAGACGGCCGGGCTGAGATCGCGCTGACTTTGATGCGCTGCGTGGGCTGGCTTTCGCGTGGCGATTTGCCTGAACGACCGGGCAACGCCGGGCCTTCCGAACTCACTCCAGGGGCGCAGATGCCTGGCAAGTGGTCGTTCGACTACGCCGTCATTCCGGGCCGGGCTGAGGAGCGGTTGGACTTGTTTGCCCAGGCCTATGCTTTTGAGACGCCGATGCGAGCCGTGAGTGTTGCTGTGCGAAGCGGCCAGCTCCCGCCCCAGGGCGGTTTTCTGCATGTGAACCCGCAAGAATTTGTCCTCAGCACAGTCAAGGTCGCTGAGGATGGACGCGGCTGGCTGGTGCGGGGTGTGAATCTGAGCAGTGACGCAGTGACGGTCGTCCTGGAGACGCTGTTTGAAATCCGCTCGGCTGAGAAGACCACACTGATGGAATCTAAGCTGGCGGATCTGGTCGTGGATGGTCGACACCGGGTAAACCTGCAGGCAGGGCCACACGAAGTGGTAACGGTGCGGTTGATGTAGGTAACTTTTACAAAAATGCACGCTGCGGAAAAGATGCCCGGATAGGCTAGCAGTACTTTCCTGCCTGCCGCGCCGTCTCGTACATAGCCAGGACGTTTTCGGTCGGGGAGTTGTCCTGGATCATGTGTGAGGGGGCCAGGGCATAGCCGCCGCCCGGCATCATGACTGCCAGCGTTTGTTCGACATTCCTGACCACGTCCGCGACGGTTCCGTAGGCGAGCGAGCCACCGGTGGAAATGCAGCCGTGAAATGCCAACCGGTTGCCGAAGCGTTCCTTGAGGTAGGCCGGGCTCATATTGGTGGCTTCGGGCTGGAGGGTGTCGATGATGTCGATACCCATCTCGATCAGGTCGGGGAAAACCCAGCTGCTTGATCCACATGAATGGAACATCACCGGCAGCTGATAGGTCCTGGCCAGGTCGACAAATTTCTGCAGGCGCGGGCGGATATGCTTACGGAACAGGGGTAGGCTGATCATTGGACCGATCTGGGTGCCGAGGTCTTCGCCGATAAAGAAGACGTCGACCAGCCCTCTGGCAGCCTCCAGAATGCGCTCGGCGACCTCTAATTGGACGGCCAGCTTGCGGTCGATATAGCACAGGCCAGCTTCGTCGTCGATCAGCAGGTCAACCAGGACCTGTTCCATGGTGCGGATCATGCCGGTGCTGTTGATGATGTCGCCCACACCGGCGCTCCCAGCCACCACGCAGAAGGGGGAATGACGCAGGCAGGCCCCAGAAACTTGCGCGTAGTCAAAATCATCAGGCGAAGGCATGGGCCAGCCGGCAATCATCTCCATATCCGCATCTTTGAGGGGGAAGTCGCAGTAGTCCCAGTAGCCGCCAGCGTCGTGCTCAACCCAGCGGCGGTGGATGCCCCACAGGTCGACCGTGCGCCCGGCGAACTCGGGGTGCAGGCTGGGGCCGGTGTAAGGCGCCCAGATGTAACGGAAGTCGACACCTAGCGCCTGGAGCAGGCCTTCATTATCGGTAGGGTCCATGCCAAGGTGCTGCTTGAGGCGCAGGTCGACGCCGGGGTTGGCAGAGTAGTCGACTGGCACGCGATCAGGCTCCTGGTGTGAGAAGGCTGCCAGGACGCGCTCTTTGGATGAGAAATGGGAAGGGGACTGGTGCATGGGCCAACCTGTTGAGTGCTTGTGAACTGAAATTTCAGGAAATCAAGGATCCAAAGACCTTGCTCTATCTCAAGATATATGCTGTCTTTATTCTAAGCCAGATTTCATAAAGATAGTTGATGAACACGGATACCACATCAATCTTCTGCAAGCATTGTGATTGAGAGTGACTTTTAGCACGTGGTGGCCTTATTTGCGCTAGAGCAAAGAATTTGTGGTAATGGACACCTAAAATATTGATACAAGGGACTTCGCTGTGCGTTTCCAATTCAATCTGTGGGTTCGAGGAGATGACTGTGAAAGTATTCCGACTGATATTAATTCTATTTGTTGCGATCTTCCTACTGGCTGCCTGCAGCGGGGAAAAGGCTGCTCCAAAACCCGCTGAACAGGCATCTTCTGAAGCTGGCCCGCCAGAGGGCCTGTATGACCGCGAGCTGGCGCTGGCTGCTTTCACCAAGGGCAGCTGTGGCGCCTGTCACGTGATCCCAGGCGTGCCCGGCGCAGTTGGAACCATCGGTCCCGACCTGAGCGAGATTGGGCAGGAGGCGGCTGAGCGTTTGGCGGGTGGGGAATATACGGGCCCGGCAAAATCGGCGCAAGATTACCTGGCTGAGGCGATCCGGGAACCAGATGCGTTTCTCGCGCCAGACTGCGATGGGAAACCCTGCCAGGCCGGGTTGATGCCACCCACGCTGGTTGATAGCTTGAGTGATGTGGAATTCAACGCGCTGGTGGCCTATATGGCCGAACTGCCGCTTTCAGGTGAGGAGACCCAGGTGCTGGAAAGCGAAGCGGCGGCCCAGGATGGCGATGGGGGCAGCCAGGCGTTGGCTGGATCTGGCCTTACCGACGAGGAATTTGCCTGGGCCAAGCAGACTTACTTTGAACGCTGCGCCGGGTGTCATGGCACTCTGCGCAAGGGTGCGACCGGCCCGGGGCTGACCCCTGACCTGACAATCCCGAAGGGCACGCTGGGTTTGGCGGCGATCATCTTCAATGGCACAAACGGCGGCATGCCGGATTGGGGCAAGCAGGGCTTTTTTACCCAGGAAGAAACCGATACGATGGCCAAATTCCTGCAGGTTGAGCCTCCCACTCCGCCCGAATTTTCTTTGACCCAGATGAAGGAAGGGTGGAAGGTGCTGGTTGAACCGGCGGACCGCCCAACGAAACCTGAGACGACCCGCGATTGGGAGAATTACTTTATCGTTACGCTGCGCGACGCCGGACAGGTGGCGGTCATCGACGGCGACACACATGAGGTAGTCAACCTGGTTGACAGCGGTTATGCGGTTCACATCACGCGCATGTCGGCCACCGGGCGCTATGCCTACGTGATCGGGCGGGACGGCAAGCTGGCCCTGATCGACCTGTGGATGGAGAAGCCGGACAAAGTGGCTGAGGTGCAGACCTGTTATGATGCTCGTTCGATCGAAGTGAGCAAATATAAAGGCGAACTGGGCGATTTTACCGATCAATATGCCATCGTTGGCTGCTACTGGCCGCCGCACTTTGCCATTCTCGATGGAGAGACACTTGAGCCGTTCAAAGTGGTCAGCACACGCAGCTATACCTATGATACAGAGGAATACCACCCCGAACCGCGCGTAGCGGCCATCCTGGCATCGCATTTCAAGCCGGAGTGGATTGTCAACATCAAAGAGACAGGCCAGGTCTGGCTGGTACATTACACGGATCCGATCAACCCGACGATCAAGATGATCGAAGCCGAGCGCTTCCTGCACGACGGTGGGTTGGATGCAAGCAAGCGCTACTTTATGGTGGCAGCCAATAACGCCAACCGGGTGGCGGTGATCGACCTGCAGGATGGCGCGCTCGAGGCGCTGGTGGATACCATGGCTGTGCCGCACCCGGGGCGCGGTGCAAACTGGGTTGACCCTGAATTTGGACCGGTGTGGAGCACCGCTCACCTTGGCGACCCGGGCGTGGTGGCGATTGGCACCGACCCGAAAGGGCACCCAGAGTCGGCCTGGAAAACCGTGCGCGATATCCCGCTTCCTGGAGCTGGCAGCCTGTTCATCAAAGCTCATCCAGACTCGCCGTGGATCTGGGTTGACATGACCCTGAACCCTGACCCGGCTGTGTCACGTACGATTTGTGTGATTGCGAAAGACAACCCCAGCGAGCCGCACAAATGCTGGGAGGCAGCACCTTACGGGCGGGCAGTACACTTCGAATTCAACCGGGCCGGCACGGAAGTATGGGTCAGCATCTGGGGCGATGCGAAAATACCTGGCCAGGTAGGCGAGATCGTGGTCTATGACGCGGTTACGCTGGAAGAGGTCACGCGCATCAAGGACCTGGTCACACCGACCGGCAAATTCAACGTCTATAACACAGTCCACGACGTGTATTAGGCCTAGACTTTGTCTCACAATCAAGGAGCTGTCCAAACACGGTTGGACAGCTCCTTTTCGGTAAAAAGTTAGTTTTATGGTTCAAAACCGACCCACGTGTCGGTTTTGAACCATAAATAAATTTTCAAATCCCCGTTTGATTCGGGCTGCGCTATAATCCTGGTTGAGATTCTCAATGATCCAATTGACTGTCAACTATTCTCAAGCGCTCCACGAGCTGATCCGGGCCGGGCAGGCCCCGGTCCAGGGGGTCGAGTTTGGTCCGTGGTACAGCCCACAGAAGATTATTAGGCTGCGTGAGCAGCTCCCTGGGCTGGCGTTCCATTTCCATCACAGCAACTTGCTGGCGCAACTGAAGCTGGTCCCCGGCGCCGGTGAGATGCTGCGCGCGTACCTGGCCTGCACGGAAACGCCCTGGGTGTCGGCGCACCTGTCGATGCTACCGCCCGGGGTGGCCTGGCTGGCTGTACATGCCGGGCTGTATCTGCCTGGCCCGGATCCAAAGACCTCTTTCTCTACGCTGGTCGAGCAGGTCGGGGAGTTGCAGGCGCAAGTCGAGTTGCCCATCCTGCTTGAGAATATGCCTTCTTTTCCGACCCGGCGTTACATTCATGAGGTCGACCCGGTCCTTATCCGGCAGGTGCTGGACGAGACCGGGGCGGGTTTTCTCCTGGATCTGCCCCATGCCCGCACGGCGGCGCAAGTCTTGGGGCTGGACGTGTATAACTACCTCGCACAGCTCCCGCTGGAGCGGACGCGCCAGATCCACGTCTGCGGCCCTCGCGTTCGCCGGCGGCGGTTTGGCAAGCCGGCGTTGGTGGATGCGCACGAGCCAATGCAGGCAGAGGACTACGCGCTGCTGGAATGGACGCTTAGGCGGACAAACCCTGAGGTGGTGACGCTGGAGTATTTTAAGGAAAAGGGGCCCCTGGCGGAGCAGCTTGCCCGGCTGGCCGAAATCCTGGGCCGGTGAGGCAGTGGATGGCGAGCCGGATAAAGCAAACAGCGAAATATCGGGGGAACAGGCGCTGTTTGACAGGCCGTGTTGATCGGGGTATGATGGTTTTATGGTAGCCGAATGGGAACAAGAGTCCAGGTGGATAATCGCATGATTTCGCGCTCGCATCGATTGATCTGGTGGATGGTTCTTCTGGCCATTTTGCTGGCAGGCTGCGGAAGCGCGGTCAGCTTGCAGCCTAGAGTGACTGCCAGCGCCGTGCCGGTTCCTTCGGATACCCCCGCACCGACTGAGACACTTCTGCCAACTGAGACTCCTTTGCCGACCGTGACTGCTACAGTTACCCTCAAGCCCACCCGCACGCGCACCCCAACCATCACCCGGACGCCGACGATTACACTGACCCCAACCATCACGCTGACCTTTACGATTTCGCCGACGCCCACGCGCGACTACCCCGACGTGGTGGTCAAAGAACAGGCGAACTGCCGCTACGGACCCAGTATCGCCTATCTATACCGCTGGGGGTTGTATGCGGGAGATACGGCTGAGGTGCACGGGCGAAACTGGAATGGGACCTGGTACTGGATCAAGCCATTCAACCTGGATAGCCACTGCTGGGCTTCAGAAATCGTCTTTGAGGAACGTATCGACGCGATGGCCCTGCCATACATCCAGCCGGTTCTGCCCAAGACTACCTTTGCCGGGCCGCCGACCAACGTGCAGGCCGTACGCAGCGGCAACCAGGTTACGATCACCTGGGTGCCCGTGCTGCTTTCGGATGACAAGCGGCGTGGTCACTTGATTGAGGTTACCCAATGCATCAACGGCAGCCTGATCTTTCAGCCTTACCATACCGATGGCGCTGAGATCACCGTCCAGGACGACCAGAACTGTGACAGGCCCTCCGGCGCGCTGCTCTATACGGCAGAAAAGCACGGCTATTCGGACCCGGTCCAGGTCCCCTGGCCGTAGTGGAATGCCGGTCTGTGCATCTCAGGCCAGATTTTCTGATTCAGCCGCTATTTCCCTTTGCGCTCGCCGATCTGGCGAGATTTTTCGTCGGTCCGAGTTGGAAAAACACCCGCTTCCGCGCGGCGGAGATCCTCGACCGTCACAAAGGCATGGGGATGGACGGTGTGGATAATTTCTGTCACCTGGCGCAGGTTCTTGCGCGGGACGGCAGTGTAAATGATCTTCACTGGTCCAACTGCACCGCGACCTTCGACCTCAGTGGCGCCAAAACCGGCCTGGCGCAGGCGCGAGAGGATTTCTTCGCCGCCCGTGTCGATAATTGAGCGGACCATCAGGGTGCCAATCGCCAGCCGCTCTTCAATAAACATTCCAACGTAGTTACCGGCAGCAAAGCCGGCTGCATAACCCAGGTAAGAGGTGGCGCTGCCCAGGTTTTGAACGAGCTGGCCGAGAGCCACTACCCAGATCAGCACCTCAAAAAAGCCCAGGATGGGTGCCAGCTTGCGCCGCCCGCGCGAGGTAAAGATGATGCGCATGGTCTGGAGGGTCACATCAGCCACCCGCGCGAGGAAGATCAACAGGGGCAGAATGACCCAGGCGTAAAAATCAGCGTCAGATAGGCCAAAGAGATTTGCCATTTTTTCCTCCGTTCGATTATCCGGTCGAAGGGCGAATCATAAGTTGAGGTCGGATGACAATATGCTGATCGAATACAGGTTTTTCAAGGACAAGGTCGACCAGCATGCGGGCAAGCCGGCGGGCAATATCATAGGTGGGTTGGTAAATCGTTGTCAGGGGCGGATTGCTGTACTCTGCCTCCTGGATGCCATCATAACCGGCGATAGCAAGCTGACTGCCGATGACGAGGCCCCGTTCTTTTGCAGCGTGCATCACGCCCAGGGCGGTTATGTCATTCACGCCCAGGATGGCGGTCGGCGGTTGGGCCAGGTCGAGCAGAAGCTGTGCAGCCTGGAATCCCCCCGCTTCACTCAGGTCGCCGATTTGCACCAGGTAGGGATCGAAGGGCAGGCCAGCTTCCGCTAATCCCTGCTGATAACCGGCGAAGCGATCGGCCTGGAGGACTAATCCGGGTGGGGCACCGATGAAGGCAATCCGGCGATGGCCCATGTTGGCAAGGTGAACGACCAGTTGTCTGAAACCACCCTGATCATCTACCTCAATCGAGGGATAAGGCGCTTCCGATTCGCTCTTCCCGAGAGCGACAAAAGGCAGATGGTTTTCGATCAGGTACTGCACTCGCCAGTCGTCGATTCTGGTGCGGTTGAGTACCAGGCCATCTACGCGCCGGCTCTGAACCCAGCGCTGGTACAATGCCTTCTCCTGTTCCCCGTGCGGCGGACAGGAGGTGATCAGCAGGTCCAGCCCCAACGAGGCGACCTCATCGCATAGCCCGCTTAGAAACCTGACGTAAAAGGGGTCCGAGAACTGTGGTGAACTGGTGGGGAGGATAAAGCCTAAGCTGTTGGTCCGTTTTCGCCTGAGCTGGCGGGCAGAAGCGTTGGGTTGGTAGCCTGCCTCCTGGGCAGCCAGGATCACCCGCTGGCGAGTTTCCTCAGCGACATCACCATAGCCATCCAATGCGCGCGATACAGTGGTGATCGATAAATGCAGTTTTTCAGCCAGATCCCGGATTGTAACGGGCATATGCTCTCCAAATCGTTTTGGACAACCTTTCTATTATATCATCCATACCGGATCGGGTTGCCAGGCCTGGGTCGTTCTTCTCGCCTTTTTGACCGGATCGATTATTCGTGCTATAGACAAGAGAAACTGGTATGATTACCTGCAATCAGATTCACACTCCCCTGATCAACCCCTGGCGTTGTGGAGGCGTAAAAATGACTTTCGACCCCGTTCCTGCTTTTCAAGTTGCCCTGGCAAAAATGGATGGCAACTTAAAACCGTTTGAAAGCCTGTTTCCGGATGACTGCACGATTGGTAATATTTATTTCCCTCGCGCAGTCCCGCCGCACATGGTTGACCCGGATCACCTGGGTCTTGAACCGGGCTGTAATATCGGCTGGACAACTTCCTTTTGGACCGGCCAGCTCTGGCTGGCTTATCAGTGGACCAATGATGAAAAATATCGCAAGGTCGCCGAAGGGCATCTGGAAGACTTCCGTAAGCGCCTGGACCGCGAGGTAGACATTGACCATCACGACCTGGGTTTCCTCTACACCCTTTCCGCGGTTGCCCCCTGGCGCCTGAGCGGCTCAAATTATGCCCGCGAGACGGGTATTTTGGCGGCGAAAGCCTTGATGAATCGCTATATTCCTGCGGCAGGGATTTTTCAAGCCTGGGGACGGATGGACGATCCTGAACAGCGCGGGCGAACGATTATCGACTGTATGATGAACATGCCGCTGCTTTATTGGGCCTCTCTTGAGACCGGCGAACAGGTCTTCGCCCTGGCAGCCGAGGGCCACGCGCTCAAGTCTGCTGCAAATTTCATGCGCCCGGATGATACGACCTTCCATACCTTCTATTTCGATGTGGAAACAGGCGCGCCGCGTTTTGGCAAGACGGCTCAGGGCGCCGGGGATGATTCCTGCTGGGCGCGCGGGCAGGCCTGGGCGATCTATGGATTTGCGTTGAGCTACCGCTATACGCGCAACCCTTCTTTCCTGGACACTGCTTCCCGCACAGCCGATTACTTCCTGGCGCATTTACCCGCTGACCATGTGGCATACTGGGATCTGATCTTTACGGATGGATCAGGCGAAGAACGCGACAGTTCTGCCTCGGCAATTGCGGCCTGCGGCCTGCTTGAGCTGGCCCACTGGCTGCCTGATCGCGATAAGGCGACTGCTTACACAACCGAGGCGGAAAAGATAGTGCAGTCCCTGTTTGATAATTACTCAACTCGCGGCAATCCAACCTCGAATGCCCAAATCCTGCACGGGGTCTACTCCAAGCCTATGGGACAGGGGGTAGATGAGGCGAACCTGTGGGGAGATTACTTCTATGTAGAAGCCCTTATGCGCCTGGCGCGACCTGATTGGGAGCCATACTGGTAAGGTTTGGCCGCCCGCGGATATTCGAGGAATTGGGCTTTCCGGGGTTTTTGCCGCCTTAATACTGCTACAATAGAACCCAGGACTCATCCCTGGAGGAGATATGCCAACATCCACGCCTTCACTGCCGGCCCATGAACGGATCTATCGCCGTAATTTTGTCTGGTTCCTGGCCGATAACATCCTGTTCATGGTGGCAATCAGCATTATCGGTGGAACGACCGTCATACCAGATTTTGTGCGCCGGCTGACCGATTCGGAAATTTTGATTGGCCTGAGCAGCAGCCTGTTTACTATTGGGTTTACCCTGCCGCAGCTGTTTGTCGCCCGGTATATCGTCCGGTACGCCCGCAAGAAGTGGTGGTTTGCTGGTCCGAACATTCCGGTCCGGTTTGTGATCTTGATCTTTGCTGGAATCCTGGCCTGGCTGGGAAAAGATCGGCCAGGCCTGATCTTGACGGCGTTTTTCATCTGTTACAGCATTGCGGCCTTTGGCGATGGCCTGGTTGGCGTACCTTGGGCCGACCTGGCCGGGACCAGCCTGGATAAACGCTGGCGGGCGCGAGTGTTTGGAATCGCGAATGTGACCATTGGTGTGACGATGCTGCTCATTGCGCCGCTAATTGGGTTTGTCCTGGGAGAGAACGGGCCGGGATTTCCAAACAATTACGCAATCCTGTTTGGCGCGGCAGGCGGGCTGTTTGCAGTCTCGATTTTGCCAGGGCTGTTCATCCACGAACTCCCAGGTGGGAAGGCAGTTGAGAAGCTGCCATCTTTGAGCGATTTTGTCCCCGACCTCGGCCGGCTGGTGCGGGATGATGGGCCGTTCCGGGCATTTATCATATTACGAGTATTCAGCAGCCTGTTCTTGATGGCTGCCCCGTTCTACATTGGTTATGCTACCGTGCAGTTAGGCCTGTCGAGCGAAGTGGCTGTGCCGGTCATGCTTGCGATGCAAACCACTGGCAGCCTCGCCGGCGCCATGCTGTACACCTGGTTGGGGGCACGCAACAATTTGCTTTACCTGCGGCTGGCCCTGGGCGGCGCGGTCCTGCTGCCCATTTGCGCCATACTGGCTGGGAGTGTCGGCCCGCTTCCATTGTATTTTGGCTTCCTGGTTTCCGGCCTGGCAACCAGCGGCAACCTTTCTTCTGGCTATGTCAATTGGGTGGTCAGCTATGCCCATGCTGACCTGCGCCCGATCTATGTCGGGCTGGCAAATACGATTGCAGCGGTCATCTCAATGATCGCGCCGTTCATCAGTGGAACGATCGTCCAGAATCTGGGTTATCACCCGTTGTTTGTGGTTTCGCTGGTGATGGCATTCAGCGCATGGTTTGTGACGATGCGCTACCTGCGGGACGCGCCGGTGGTGGCAACAAGCGAGGCGTCGGCAGTCTCCAGCGCCACATGACGGAGGAGCGTAAGCTGCCCGCACCCGCGCCAGGGCAAAAAGGTAGATGGACGGCAGATGAGACCGAACTGCAGTCTTTGACTGTTAATTGGATATGCTGGAGACTACCTCTAAAGCCGGTAAAGAATCTTCATCTTCTACCGGCAGTGGCAGGCGTTCCTTACCGGCTGCATCCCGGACTGTGTTCAGGAGCAGCCGCTTGAGAATTTCGTAGAAAGATATGCCATATAGATCCAGGATAACGGATAGGGCTACATCCATCTCTTTTGGCCCGAAGGCCGGGTTGCAGTTTGAATCGATGAAAAAGTACCGGCCTGACTGGTCCAGGCGAATATCGAACTTGCCATAATCATACATTTTCGTGACGTCGAAGGCTTTCCTGACATATTCTTTTAACAGGGGATCATCGTATTTTGTGTAGGTGAACACCGCATCTCCTTTGAACATCCATTGATCTTCAAAGGTTGTAAAAATATATTTGTCCTCCCTGGGCAGAAAATTCTTTTCGGCCATGTAGACCTTCCGGTTCATTCCTTCCAGCAGAATGGCCGTGATTTCGCGACCTGCGATGAATTCTTCCACCAGGACTGGCTGCTTGTAGGTTTGAATCAGATATTTCAAGCGCTCTCGTAAGTGTTTTTCATTTTCGGAAATCGCATCCTGGGTAATTTCCACCGCTCCATGGATGGCATTCAGTTTGGTGATCAACGGATAGCGTAGCGTTTGATCGAGATAATCGGTCGGTGTATTAATTAATTGATAATGTGGCACAGGAATGCCATTTTGCTGGAGAAGTTTCTTAATCAGGAACTTATTTGTATCCAGCGACAGCCCGAGAATATCTGCACCGGTG
Organism: uncultured Anaerolineaceae bacterium; assembly: GCA_964490575.1. Taxonomy (GTDB): domain Bacteria; phylum Chloroflexota; class Anaerolineae; order Anaerolineales; family Anaerolineaceae; genus DSYU01. The sequence continues at coordinate 24,664 of CAZBDC010000067.1, forward strand.
TAAGGAATGTCGAGCAATTCCAGGATACCCGGAATGGCGGAGGATAACGTCTCATCTCCTTTGACTGAATCAACGACATTGATGACCATATCGGGTTTATCCCGGTGGAGGTATTGGGGAAGCTTTTTGTTTCCGGCGTAGAGAAAAACTGTGATTCCGAGCGTGGCAAGATAATCACCAATAAGCTGGGCATCCTTGTCCGCATCCTTTTCGGTTATGTACTGTGCTTCAGTAGGAAAATATTCTCTTCTTACGTCACTGTAAATTATCCCTACCTTCTTTGGTAATTCAAAATCATCCCCATTTTTTCCAACTCGTGTCTTCTTTTGCATGTTCATCTCCTCGGGACCTCCGCGCGGGACTTGGGAAATTCTTCTCCGGTTTGGCCCTGTAAAGCGCTGAGTATTCAATAAAGAACGGCCTCTTGGGCCGTTCGCTGCTCGAAGAAGTCTGCCCTCTGGACATCTCCAGGGAATAACCCGCTTTATTTCAGGTTACCTGAAAGGCCGAACTGAATTAATTGTAACTGATTTTCAGGCTTTACCGAGCTAGAATTCAGTGCCAGGTCCATCGCTGAAAGTTGGGTTTGGGCAGGTGTTACAGGCCAGATTCATGATAAGATCATCAAAAAGACTGCAAGCTGCGCAAATGAAAAATTTCTAAGGAGGATCTTTGTTAAGCCAGTTATTTCGACGCCTGGTAAAACCACTGCCATTTGAACGACGCGAGAAGATCATTGCGGAGATCACACCGCTTTCCTCGCCCGGTTTTGATTTTTACCTGCTGGTGATTTTGTCGTGCAGCATTGCCACGATGGGGTTAATCACCAATTCGCCGGCGGTGATCATTGGAGCTATGCTGGTGGCGCCGTTGATGTCACCGATTATCGGGCTGGGGCTGGCCTCCATCACTGGGAATGGGCAGTTGTTGGAAAACGCTGTGAGCGCTTTACTGAGAGGGGTGATTCTGGCGGTGCTGCTGTCGGCGCTGGTGACTTTGGTCAATTCACACTTGCCGATTGTATCCTTGCAATCTCTGCCGGCGGAGGTGATGGCGCGCACCCGGCCAACACCGATTGACCTGGCCATCGCGCTTGCAGGTGGGGTGGCTGCCGCCTATGCGTTGACCAATCCCAACCTGTCGGCAGCTCTTCCTGGGGTGGCTATCGCCACAGCCCTGATGCCGCCGTTGTGCACGGTTGGAATCGGTCTGGCGCTCTGGCGGCTGGATGTTGCCGGTGGAGCGCTGTTGCTGTTTGTCACCAACACGATCACTATTGCCTTTGCTGCTGTGTTGGTATTTTTCTTGCGCGGGTTTGGAGAAACTGCCGGGGTGGGCAAACAACGGCTGCCACGCAGCCTGCTCCTGTCGGCCAGCCTGACGCTGATCTTGTTTGTCCCGCTGAATATCTTCAGCATCCGGTTTTTTCAAGAAGCGTCTGATTATCGCCAGATTAATGCGGTTGTCCAGGAGCAGGTCCATTTGCTGGGCGACGCCGAGCTGCTTGAGTTTAACCTGACCCGCCAGGGTGATGCATTTGACCTGGTCCTGACTGTGCGGACGAATTATCCCCTGCGTTACGAGGAGGTGGTCAGCTTGCAGGAGGCGCTGGTAGACCAGCTCAAACGACCAGTTTCGCTGAAGGTGAACCAGATTTTCGCCGAACGGCTGGACCCGCTCGTACCTCCTACCCTGACACCTACCCCAACCAATACGCGTACTTCCACGCCTGGCCCAAGCCCAACGGCTACC
>CAZBDC010000068.1:0-21403 GCA_964490575.1 uncultured Anaerolineaceae bacterium
GCGATAATGAGCGGTGACTGGAGTTCAGACGTGTGCTCTTCCGATCTCTGCACGGGCGCTTCCCCTTCGCCATCCACGCCGCCGCCATGGCCGAGGCGGAGAGCCTGACCAGGGAAAGGGTGTCGCTGGTAAAGGGCTGACAACGGGCTGGCAACGGATTTTGGGAGCGGATTACGAGGGACGGTTGGAAACCGCCGCAAGGGTTGGGAAACCTCACCTTCGTGCGGTTGGAAGAGGGGAGACCGGGTCCGCTCTTGAACTCCACGCAGGTGGCGTTTGGCAGGGTTGGTGTGGATTGATCCGCCCTGGTGTTACGCAGCAACCAGCCGATCGAGCCAGGATGATGAAATTTCGGTTTTCAACCTTTTTCTCGCCGCTCAGGATCTCGCTTGCGTAGGGCTGCCGGACGGTGATGGCTCGCAGGATGGGTTACCTCCAATAACCGGTTGCCAGGCTCCAGGCGGAGCTGTGTTTTTATTATACCGCCTGGGGTTTCCCTGGCCCGCCAAATCTCACAAAATGTTGTTGGTTTATTTAAAATTAACTTGAATTTCCCTATAAATTTCGCTACTATTAACCATAACTACTGGTCTTTCCGGCTCTTTGCTCGCAGCGACAACGAAATATTTCCGGGAAACTTCGCGCTTTTGCGGCGCGGATGGGGGTACTGCAACCTGTGGTCCAAAGGAGCGATCCATGAAAAAGGCCCTTTCCTTAGCGATCTTGCTGGTCTTGCTGGCGGGTTTCTTCACTGCCGGCGTTTCCGCCCAGGCGGATGGGGCGCCGCCGGTTTTTACCCTGGGCGAAGCGGCGCCGGAGTCGCCTTACCCGGGCCAGGAGGTGAAGGTGAAGGTCACCTACCCGGCGGAATTTGGGAAGGCGAATGAAGGCAAGCCGGTGAAGTACCAGCTCGAAGCGGTCGGCGCGGCGGAGGTGGGCGAGATTCGCTGCCCCGGCGAGTGCGCTTTTGCGCTGGCGGCGAGCGGCGAGTCGCTGCTGCGCTTTTATGCCCCGGTGAAGGAAGATACCTTTTCTTTCACCGTGACCCTGGCGGTGGAAGGGATGGAACCTTCGCCGCCGCTGGAGATCCGCGCGCTGGTGGTGGAGAGCGCGCTGCCCGACTCGCTGGCGCAGCTGTTCGCCGGGCTGGGGCTGTTCGCGGCGGTGATGGCGATTATGGCGCTGGGGACCGAGGTGGTGATCGAGTTTGGGAAGTTCTTCCTCGGGCTGAAGGCCAAGGTCTCGGCGATGGAGGCCTTTAACGAGCTGAAGAAAGAGCTGCCCGGGCAGCTCAACCAGCTGGGCGTCGATAACAAAGCCATCGCCGGGCTGGACCCGATCTTCCAGGGCCTGGAGGCGACCCTCAAACCGGTCGGCCAGGTGCAGGATGTGGTCGCGCAGATCTCGGGGGGCCTGTTCGCGGACGCCTACCGTTCCTTGCAGGCCATGGGGGCGATCGACCCGAAGTCGAAAGATGCCAGCCTGAAGTTTGCCGCGCTCAAGGAGACGACCAAAGCCGCCGTCCGGCGCGGGCTGTTCCTGCTCTCGCAGAAACTGCCGCTGGCCCAGGAAAAAATCCCGCAGATCGAGGCCGGGTTGCTGGGGGCGATCGACCGGCTCCAGCTCAGCGATGTGGCCAACGCCGCGCAGCTTTTCTTCACCAACCTGCAAACGGCGATCAGCGATCACGAGCCGGAGTGGACCAAGCAGTGGCTGCTGGCCCAGGCCGACGACCTGGTCAAGTATAACCAGGCGCACCTGCTGGGCCTGGCGGAAGACAACATCTTTGAGCCGATCCTGGGGCTGGGTTTTGCCCCGGAAAGCGTCCAGGCGCTGCGGGCCCGGTTCACCGGCACGATGGAGACGATGAGCGGGTACCTGCTCAAGCAGGCCAACACCTATTCCGAGTCGCTCAAGAACCTGCTGACCGCGGTGGAAGAGCAGCGCAACCAGTACCAGAGCCCGGCTCGCAAGATCTGGCGGCGGCTGCGCGACAGCAAGCTGCATATCGGCCTGGCGGCGCTGATCGCCGGGATCGTTTGGATGCTGGTGTGGAAGAGCGCCAACCTGTGGCCGGTGTGGCTGGCCCAGCCCGGCTTCTGGGCCTGGCTGGCGGCGGTGGGGAGCGGCCTGGCGGCGGGCCTGCTGCTGTTCGCGGCGGCGCGCATCACCCAGTGCCTGTTTGCCGATCCGGATGGCCTGCCCGCGGGCGACAAACACCGGCTCCTGTACAAGACCCTGGGCTACTTCCTGCGCTTCGTCGCCGAGCGGGGCTTCAATTACCTGATGGGGCGCAAGTCTTCGATGGTCGAGGCGCTGAAGTATGGCGAGGTCGACGAGGCTTACCGCGAGCGCATCGCCGAGACCAACCCGCAGACGCTGGCCAAGACGCTCCTGTACCTGGACGAAAAGCACCAGGACGAGGAGGTCTCGCGCGTGCGGATGATCCGCGTGCTGTCGCTGCTGATCGGGACGTACCTGGCTTACCGCCTGCAGATCGACGCGGCGACCTACCTGAACTACGCTATCCCCGGCATCGCCCAGCAGATCAACGCGGTCAACATTAACCTGAACCAGCTCTGGGCCGGGCAGCCACCCCTGACGGTCGGCATGATCCTGACCGGGCTGGCGGCCAGCGCCGGATCGAAGTTCTGGCGCGACACGCTCGCCCGCCTGCAGTCGTCCCGCGAGCAGGCCGAGGAAGCCGCCCGGCTGGTGCGCAGCCTGAAGGGGACGGTGGCCGAGCTGACCGGCGGCAAGGGCGAGTGAAGATGGCCCGGCCGCTGACCCGCGCGGAACAGGAAGACCTGCTGAAGCGCTACGCGCCGGTGCTGCGCTTCTCGGCCGGCGAAAATTTCTTCCCCATGGACGTCCGCGAGTTTATCGCGGCCTGCCCGCGCCTGAAAATGGGCAAGCGCCCGATGAAGGAATGGAGCCAGCTGAAAGGGGCCGACGAGCGCATCGCTTTCATGGTAAAGCAGGAGCAGCAGCAAGACCTGCACCTGCAGTTCCTCATCAAGGATTTCCCCGATTATTTTCAGAAGGCTGTCCTGACCCTGGCCGTAAGCATCCTGGTCTTCTTCATCGTCTGGGGGGTCAGCGAGCTGGCGGACCTGCTGCCCGGCGCTGCGCTGGACGGTTGGGCGTTCTTGAAGATTGGGCTGCTGGCGTTCGGCATCATTCTGTACCCGCTGATCAACGCGGACAGCAAAGTTTACCTGGCGATCCTGGTCAACCTGTTTGGGCTGTTCTTCTTTGGCACGCTCTACGCGGTGGGCTTCGGGATCCTGGGGCTGGTGCTGCTGGCGGGTTTCGCGGGCGTGCATTTCACCTTCCGGTGCTGCTTCGGTCGGCTGCGCCGGATTGCGCCTTCCTGTAAGTGGGTGGCGCCGCTGCTGCACGGGGTCAGCCTGGCGCTGAGCACGCTCCTGGCCTATGCCATTGGCCTGGGCCTGCACCTGTGGGCGCGCGATTTCCCCGACATCTCCCTGATCTTCGGCGCGGTGGTGTACCTGTTTTATGGGCTGCTGCTGCTCAGCCAGGCCGTTCCGAAGTCGATTTCAAAAGAGCGCAAAGCCATGTTCTTGCTGCTCGTCCTGATCCTGCTGGTGCTGGCCTTCTATGGGTACACGACCGGGCGACCCGGCCTGGACGAGGCCTACACCTTCGTGGGCACGATCGCGCTGTCCAGCGCCGGGCTGTTGTGGTACGCGCTGGACCCGCTCTCGGTCACCAAACCCGGGCCGCTGGGTCGAGACGACGACAACAATTTCCGTGAAGAGCAGCTGGCCTGGAACTTCAAGGTCCTCGGGCTGATGACCGGCGCGTTTCTCCTCTTTACGATTTTCAGCTGGTTTTTTAGCGGGAGCCTGCTCGTGCGAATCTCGGAGATCGTCACCGGTGTGATGGTCTATTCACTGGTGTCGGCGGCGAACCTGGTCCTGTCGGTGGGCATCCTTGGGACGAGCGTGGCCAGCTTCTTTCTCGATCTCTTCTCCGGGATGGATAATTCCGACGCGCCCAAGGCCAGGCTCAAGTACGACGAGCTGAAAAGGGTCAAGGACGCGCAGGTTCTGAGCATGCCGTTCCTGAGCACGCTGCCCAACCTGGCCAGCCAGGTCCTGCGGCGCGAAACGCCGGAGCCTCCCAAAGAGCGCTACGTGTACTATGGCTGCGTGCGGCAGCAGGAGAACTGGGTAATCCTGCAGTACAACTACTTTTATGCGTTCAACGACTGGCGCAGCACGGCGTTGGGGATGAATAACCACGAGGGCGATTGGGAGGCGGTCTCGATCTTCCTGCTGGACGAGACCAAAGCGGCGGATGGCGCCGCGACGAAGCTGAAACCGTTCGGGGTGGCCTATTCGCAGCACAAGAACGGGGATTTTAAGTTCTGGGACGAGGTCCGCCGGGTGAACGATCCGCGGGAAGACAGCCACCCGCTGGTGTATGTGGCGCTGGGGTCGCACGCCAACTACCCGCTGCCCGAGGTATCGCCGCCCTCGATTCATTTTGGCGGCGCGGCGCGCTCGGTGGTCGCGAAGCTGGAAGGGTTCATCCGGCTGTTCCGCGAACGGTTGGAACTGCCCACGGTTAAAGAAGCGCTGCAGGAGGCCAGGGAACTGGGCGGCAGCGCGGCAATGGAGGCCGACTTCGAGCCGGTGAAAGGGGGCGAGCTGACGTCTGGCTCGCTGGAATACCACGCCGGGGACGGGGTGCGGATCGGCTACCGCTCTGGCGAGACGGTCTTTTCGGGCGAGGCGGGCTATGCGCCCAACCTGCCCGAATCGATCTCGCGCCGCGAAGGGCGCCTGGACGGCCGGCCGGGGGTCGTCCACGACTGGGAGTTGTGCCTGTTGGACGAGGCGGCGGAGCCGTGGGTCAACTTCCGGGGGCGCTGGGGCCGCAAGGGCAACGTGGAAGGCGAGGACGGCCCGCAGGGGCCAAAGTGGGATGGCCTCAACCCCAGGCTCCGCTGGGGCGGGCGCGAGCCTGGGTATTACCTGGAGTGGCTGGACGTGCTGCTGATGGAGACCTGGCTGGACGGCTCGCGCGCCACGCTCCTGCGCCGCAAGGCGCTCCAGCAGCTTTCGGAGCGAGGGATGGTGTGAGGGAAGAGTCTCCCTCGGCCGGCGCGCACGCCCAGCAGGAGCAGGGCGCGCAGCAGGTTGAAAGGGAAGGCCCGCCCGACCACGCGGGCCAGGTCGATCTCGTCCAGCAGGCAGTGGACCTGGTAGCCGAGGATGAAGGAATGCAGGGCGGGGTAGGCCGGCAGCCAGGCGCGGATGGCCGCGCGCGGCAGGTGGGTCTGCTGGCGGGGCAGGCCGGCCAGGTAGCGCACGTCTGGGACGACCGCCCCCCACAGGTAATCGGGCAGGGAATCGGGCTGCAGGCGGGGGGCCAGCTTGAGGGCCAGGGTGTAATGCGTGTAGGTGTTGATAGGGGCCTCTTTTCGGTGAGGAGAGGGGCAGGCTAGCCCTTAACAATGCCCTGGACGACATCGATCCAGCGGGTCAGGTTTTCGATGCGCCCGCTGCAGGTACGGATATCCTTGAGGATGATTTCCAGGTTGCAGCCCGCGGCGACCGCGAGGGTTTCGCGGATGTCTCTTGCCAGGGCTTTTTCATCGAGGGTGTCCGTCACAGCGACGGGGTTGTATTTCCACGAAAAGATGCACGAGCGCCCAATGGCCTCGGCAGCGACGCGCACGTTGGTCCACGGGCTGACTGACACCCGCCTCAGGCGCGGGATGGCCAGGACCAGGTCGAGCTTTTTGTCGAGACGCTCGCAGCAGCCATAGCTGACCAGGCCGAATTCCTGCAAGACCCTGGCCTGGTAGGGGAGGATAAAATTCTTGAACATGGCAGCCGAGACGTCGGTAAACTCCTGAGCGTCGGCGAACCCCCACAGGTCGCGCAGCCTGGCCCTGCCGGCATAGCCCTGTGCAGGAAGCTGGGAGGTGTAGCCCGCGCCTCCCGAGCCGGTGTAATGGTCCAGATTGTTGAGTGACAGGCGTCCCTCCCGCTCCAGGCGGCGGAGCAAGTCGATCTTGGAAGCGGACATGTGGGCAAGGACCGCGTGGATCCAATCCGGGTGGTCGTACAGGTCCATCAGCAGGTCGGGCATGTTGCGCAGGTGGACCAGCTCCTGCAGCAGGCTGGCCACCAGGACCGAGTAGTTCACTTGCAGCTCGACGGCGAGGATGCCATCCAGCGCGGCGGCCATTTTGGCCTGCTGGGAGGCGCTTTTTTCATCGTCGATGATGTACTCCAGGCGGTGGGCAAGGATGGTTTCGACATCGGCCTGGTTGTTGAGCGACGACTCCATGTGATAGGTGCCGCCCTGTGCTACCGGCTGCTGAGAAACCAGGGTCAACCCCCAGGCTGTTTCCTGGCCGGACAGGCCGTAGGTATAGCCGGTGTAGCGGGCCGCGTAAGGGATGCGGTAGACCGGCTCCATCGGCATGTCATCGTGGAAATACGCCAGGTGGAACAGGCGCAGGCGCAGCCAGCGCTCCAGGCGGGCGTAATCGGGGTCGCTGCACACGGACGGCAGGTCGCGGGTGATCTCGGCCAGCGCCCCGTCGCCGTCTGGGTAAATCAGCACCCGCGGAGAAGTGTGCTGCAGGTCGTTGAAGAGAGACCACTCTTTTTTTAGACGGGCCTGGCGCTCCGCTGCGGCGGCTGCGGCGTACTGTTTGGCCAGCTCGCGCACCACTTTTTGATCATCCTTCAGGCTTACCATAATTTCCTCTCGCACTTCCTGTTCCAAAAAGCCGCTCGCGCCACTGCGGGCCACGCAAATCGATCGGGGAGATTGCTTCGCTCCGCTTGCAATGACAGATCAAAAAAGGAGTAGGTTGGCAGATCCACAACATTCAAGCTGCCGGCGACCTGCGCACGATTTCTGTCCCATAGGTGAACGCCTCTTCAAACAAAACGCTCAGGCTGGCGAGGGGCGTGTCGCCGGTAATACCGTTCCCGGCGGTGAACAGCAGCCGCCCGTCGGGGCGGTAGTAGGTATCCAGCAGGTGGCGCACCTCGCGGCGGACTTCGTCGGGCGTACCAAACGGGATGGTGTGCTGGACGTCGAAGCCAGTCCAGAAGGCGATCTGCCCGCCGAAACGGGCGGCGATTTTCTGCTCGTCCATGGCGTACTTCTGGATCGGGTGGATCACGTCAACGCCCATCTCGATGAAGCGCGGCAGGAACAATTCGATATTGCCGCAGGTATGCAGCCAGAAGTGCATGCCCAGGCGGTGGGCCGTGTCGATGATCTCGCCGTAATAGGGCGCGTAAAATGTGTCGAAGATTTTTGGCGAGAAAAAGGTGCGTGCCTGCGTGCCCAGGTCGTCGGTCACATAGATGGCGTCCGCGTCCAGCTCGCTTGCGGCGCGGGTGATGATCCCTTTATACAGCCCGGTCAGCGCCGCGAACAGGCGGTGGACCTCGTCTGGGTTGGTGTAGTAATCCAGCAGCGCCTGGCTCATCCCGCGCAGTGACCAGTGGCGCTCGAACAGGGTGTACCACCAGTGGGCGATCCGGTAGCGCCCATCTGGGGGCGGGACCTGGGGGAACAGGCTGGGGGAAGCGGCGCTGGGGAAGGCAGCCAGCACCTCGTCCAGCTGGGACCAATCAGCCAGGGGCGACCGGTTATCCAGGGCCAGCGTCTCGTAGTTTTCCGGCGGGGGCGTCTTGATCCAGCAGTAGGTTGGGTCATCGGGCGGGGCGGCATAGATCTCGATGTTGCGCCAGGGGATGATCTGAGCGTCGCACGGGTAGGTATCCAGCAGGCCCTGCACAAAAGATACGGATGCCTCGTCCGCGAATGCCTTGGGGCTGATCCAGGGGTGCAGCAGCACCGGGACGCGGCTGGCGCAGCCCTGCCCGGCGACGACGCGCCGCATTTCTGCGCGGGTCAGGGGTGAGAAAGGGATCATCGTTGCTTCTCCTGTGCCGGGCGAATTGGACCGGCTCAAAGCGGCTGCTCGGGACCGGGCAGCACCCCGGTTTCGATCAGCGCGATCGCGGCGAGGAGCGCGCCCCAGTGGTAGTACTTGTCACTGTTGCGTGCATCGCAGCCTTCGCCGGTGGAGCCGTTGTAGTTTTCGTGGACGTGACCGTTGACGCGCCACTCTTTCATCAGCAGATCGAGCGATTTTTCTGCCAGCGCCTTGCGGGCGGCGACCGTCTGGGGATAGTTGCGCATGGCCAGGTAAGCGAGGAAGTTCATCGGCGCCCAGATGCGCCCGCGCCAGTAGTTTTGGTCGGGGTAGCCCGGATCGGCGCGGGCGATGGAGGGCAGGATGTAGTCGCCCCAGAACTCCGCCGGGTTGAAGAAGTGTTTTTCGATCATCGCCTCGACTTGCTCGGGAGACCAGCCGGGGGCTTGCAAGGCGTAGAAGTTGGTCGGCGAGATGCGCCGGCTGAACTCCCCGCTGGCGAGGTTTTTGTTCAGGCACAGCCCAAAGCCTGCATCCCACAGGCGGTGGAGGCCTTCGCTGACCTGCCGGCGGCGCGCCAGGAGCATCTCGGCGTCGTGCGGCTTGCCCAGCACCATGGCAAGATCGGCCAGGGCGGCGCAGTCCATCACGTAGAGCGACATCAGCCCGACATCGGCCAGCAGCATGAAGTGGCGCTCGTGGTCGAAGGGGATGTCGTCGTACATCGGTGAGTTATCCAGACCCGACTCGAGCGCCCCGCCGAAGGTGTCGTTGACCCCAGCCGATTCCCAATCGTTTCCGGTCAGCACCGGGCGTGGGTTGGAGCCCCAGGCCATCAGGCCATCCCCGGCGTGGCGGTTGGCGAAGAACCAGCTGTTCCACTCCAACAGGTTGTCGTAGACCTCCTCCAGGAACCAGCGGTCGCGGTAGCGGCGGTACAGCTCGCGCACGACCAGCGAGCCGACCGGCGGCTGGGACCGGTCGAGGCTGGCGTGGTCGTTCGAGTCGTAGTTCGGCACAAACCCGGCCGGGGTCTTCGCGCGGGTGATCTCGATGGCGTTGCTGTAGGCCAGGGCTTTGTGGTCGCCAGCCATGTAGGCGGCGAAATAGTTGTCCCAGCAGAACAGAATAAACCCACCGTTGCGCACGTTCCACAGGCGGCTGACCGGGGTGACGACGCGGTCGTGGAGCGGTTCGTAAATGGTGTCCCAGGCGAGGCAGGTCTGCATGGCCTCGTAAGAGCTGCGGTGCTCGCCGTACTGCGCCAGGGAGGTCTCGTGGCGGGCGCGGGCAGCATCCAGGCTGGCGCGGATGTGCTCGACATCTCGCGGCGCGCCGGTGGAGATGCCGACCGGCCCATCCAGGCGGACCGCCAGGTAAGGGGAGACTGTGGGCAGGTTGGGGTCGAACACCTCCACGCCGGTGGTGAACGCGCTCACGCTTTTGTCGCGCGCCTCGAATTGCAGGTGGCCAGGCTCGCGCCAGGCCCGGCCGGGGAAGTTCCAAAGGATGGCGGCCTCAGCGAACAGGGTGGGCGGGTGGATCTGGGTCTGGATGGGAGTGACGAGCAGGACCAATTCGCCGTCCTCACTGGCGCTTTCCACAACTACCCGGTTGTCCATCCAGGTCAGCTCCAGGCGGGTGTAGCTGCCATCATAGGCGTGCAGGCCGGGCAGGATTTTCTCATCCGCTTCGCCAAAGCGCCCAATCAGCGCCTCGCGCAGGACGTGGCTGTCGCGGTACTCTTTGAGGCCCAGGTTGATGGCGAATCCCTGCGGCAGCAGCACGTGCGAAAGAACGCTGCGCGTGTTCCAGGTGTTCCAGCCGGAGGCAAGGGTCTTCTTCATTTCATCATAGGGTGTCATGGTATCTCCTTTACTATGCTGCCCGGTCACCAGCGTCCTTTCCGGGCGGCATGGGCGCGGACCTGGTCTGCCAGGGCGAGGGCCTGGTCCATCGTGGGACCAAAAACTTCGATCATCAACCCGCAAATGCCTTCGGTACGGTCGATGATTCCCTGGTAATACTGGGCGGCGTCGATCCCTTCGGGCAGGTGGTGGATGCGCCAGAAGCCTCGATCGCGGACGGCTTCGAGGATGGCGCGCTCGTTATTGAACGCGATTTGCGGATCAAAACCAAGGAAACCGCGCGACGCCGCCATCACCTTGAGGTTCTGCTGGTACTTCATGCAGCAGTGCAGGGTAACGCCGCCGAAATCATCGGCGAGTCGGTTGGTGTAGGGCTGTTCGAACTCGCGATAGGTAGCTGGCGAGAGATAGGCTGCTGCGTCATCGCTCAGGTGGATCCCGCGCGTAATGGGGTAATCGTGCCCACTACCCAGCCAGCTGCTGACCAGGTTTTTTTGATCGTTGACGATGTCCCGGATCGATTCGCTGATCCAGCCGAGGATGCGGTGGAGGACATCTGGCTGCTCGTACATGGCCACCATGCACACGTCGGATTGGATGATGGTGGTGAGTACGTCGATTGGTGATTGAACATCCGCGGGGACAAACGGGACCGGGCCAAAGCGATCCTCAATCGCCAGCATGCGCTCGCGGATGCGGGGATACAATCCGCATTCCTGGATGCGGGCAGGTTTTGAGATCTTGTCCAGGTCTTCGGCGCAGGTGATCAACGCCCGGCTGTTGATCAGGTGGTTGATTTTCACCACCTCGCAGCCGTAGGCAATCGCCATCAGATATGCGACACGGCCAAAATCCACCCGGAAGAAGGGCAGGTTATCGAACCCGCTGGCAGCCGCCCGGGCATGCATATTGTATTCCGCGGCGTAGAAGTCGATCTCGGCCTGCGGATCCTCATAAAATTTGACCTGGTTCCACTCGGACGGCTGCCAGGGCCAGTTCGCCTTGACCAGGACGATTTTTCACCATCCAGCAGCCTTTGCAGCCTGGATTTCACCCCGCATGTTGCTTCATGGTTTACATGCAGCAGTTCTGTCATCGATGCTCCTGATGGGCGGCTACCCTTTCAGACCGGTAAAGGCGATGCCTTCGATGAAGGCTCGCTGGGCGAAGAAGAACAGGATGATCATGGGCACAATCACGACAAGTGAGGCGGCCATCAGGTAATGCCACTGGGTGATGTACTGGCCAATGAAAGTCTGCAACCCGAGCGCGAGGGTGTATTTCTCCCGGCTGCTCAGGTAGATCAACGGGCCAAAGAAGTCGTTCCAGTTCCACATGAAGGTGAACACGCCGACTGTCATCAGCGCAGGGCGAGAAAGGGGCATGACGACGTGGGCGTAGATTTGCAGGTAATTGGCGCCGTCGATGAAGGCGGCCTCGTCATAATCGCGCGGGATGGTGGAAAAAAATTGTTTTAGGAGAAAGATAAAGAAAGCGTTAATAAAGAACGATGGCACAATCAGCGGATAAAAGGTGTTGTAAGCGCCGATCAACTGCCAGCCGAAGAACTGCGGGATGAGCAGTACGGTGGCCGGGATCATCATCGTCGAAATGACCAGCCCAAACCAGAAATCTCGCCCGGTGAATTTGATGCGTGCAAAGCCGAATGCCGCGAAGCTGGAGCTGAACAGCGCGCCGACAATGTTCAGCCCGACGACGATCAGGGTATTTTTAAAATAGGCGCCGAACGGCGCGGCAGTCAGGGCTTCGCGGAAGTTTTCAAAGCGAATGCGCTCCGGAATCCAGCGCAGCGGCATGGCGAAGATCTCTTCGCTCGACATGAATGAGCTGCGGATCAGCCATAGGAAGGGGAACAGGCTGGCGATGCTGAGCGCGATTAAAATCGCATACACCAATACTTTGCCGGGCCGGATGGGTCTTCTCATGATTGATCCTCCCCACTGACCTGGAACACCCACAGGTTCGATGATTTAAAATTGATATAGGTCAGCAGCCCAACGATGATGAACAACAGCCAGGCCATTGCAGAGGCGTACCCCATCTTTTGATATTTAAAGGCGTTCCGGTAGAGCAGCAGCACGTAGAACAGGCTGGCGTTGGCCGGTCCGCCCTGGGTCATGATGTAGCCCTGGGTGAAGGTCTGCATGCTGCCGATGACGTTGATGATGATATTGAAAAAGATGATTGGAGACATCAGCGGCAGGGTGATGTGGAAGAACTTGTGAACGAAGTTCCCGCCGTCGATTTCAACCGATTCGTACAGGTAACTCGGCACGCCCTGCAGGCCGGCGAGATAAATAATGATGGTGTTGCCCGCGCCCCACACTGCCATCAACGACAGCGAGGGGATGACCAGCTTGGTATCGTAGATCCATAACTGCGGGTCCAAGCCAAACCACCCCAGCATCGTGTTGAAAAACCCAAACGTGGGGTTGAACAGGAACATCCACAGCGCCGAGCTGGCCACCGCCGGGACAATCGAAGGGATATAGTTGATGGTGCGGAATACCGATTTCCCGCGGATCTTTGCATTGAGCAGGGAGGCGATGAACAGGGCGATGATATTAATCATCGGCACGGTCAGGCCGGTGTAGTACAGGGTGACCAGGAGCGCCTGGCCGATCAGGTCATCCTTGGCGAACATGGTAACGTAATTGCCAAAACCGACAAACTCCGCCGGGGTCACCACTTCCCATTTAAAAAAACTGATCACCAGGCTGAAGACCATCGGGCCGAAGGAGAAGGCCACCAGGCCGATCAGCGCGGGCGTGATGAAGAAGTAACCCCAGGAATTGGAATGGGTCAGGCCTTTTTTGCGGGTTGCCCGGGCGGTTTGAGCTGCCATTTTCACGCTCCTGTTTTTCTAACGATGCCTGCGGCCGCAACAAGCCGCAGGCATCATTGATTGGAAAGCATTACCAGTAAAAATTGACGATCGGCAGGTTATTTCCAGGAGCCCTGGAACATTCCTTCGGTCTTTTGGGTGATCTCGTTGAGCACCTCATCCAGCGTGGCCTCGTCCAGCCAGTATTTATCCAGCGCGGGGGTCACGACCTCGTCTATGATCGGGCCGAAGTTCTTGATGTAGACGTTTTCGGGGACGATGGCGACACCTTCACTCATCATCTGCGGCACGACCTTGCGGAAATCGTCATTGTAGAGCTCACCCGAAGTCCATTTTCCCATATTTTCCGGCAGGTACCATGATTTTATGTTGGGGTAATTTGTCTTTACCTGGAGCGGGTTGGTTTCGGGGCTGGTGAACCAAATCAATAAGTCGGTGGCAGCATCGACGTTCTTGCTCTTGGCGGAAATTTGATTGCCAGATGCCCAGGAGATGGTCTTGGAGTCCTTGAACTTAGGTAACGGGGCGACCCCCACATCGATGCCTTCGTTGCGGAAGGACAGGTATTCCCACGAGCCGGTGATGACCATACCGAGCTGCTTGTCTTTAAACATCTGGGGATTGCCGGGCAGGGCCTGGCCAACCGCGCCGGTGGGCGCGACCATGTCGACATACATCAAGTCTTTGAGAGCGGCGAGGACCTGGCGAGCTTCCGGGGTGCCCAGGGCAATGCCCATCCCGTCTTCGGTGAAGATCGAAGCGCCATTATTATACAGCGGGGCCATGATGAACAGCCAGGAGGTAAGGTTCTTGGTGCCGTAGGTCTTGATGGCTTTGGGATTGAAATTGGCATCGCCGGGGTGGTTGCCGTTCTGATCCGTGGTCAGGGCTTTGGCGGCGGTGACGAAATCGTCCCAGGTCCAGGGATTATTGATGTCCTGTGAGGGAGGCTCTACCCCCATTTCAGCGAACATTTCCTTGTTGAAGTACAGGCTCATATTCACCACGCCGGAGGCCAGCCCGTAGATTTTTCCGCTGCTCTCGAACAGCGCGTTCGGGATGTAGGTCTCGCGCATGTTAATCCCACGCTGGGCGAACAGCGGTTCCAGGTCAATCGCGACGCCTTTTTCGCCCCAGTCGGCAGCCAGGTATTCATTGATGTAGTAGATGTCGGGCGGGGTGCCGGCGGCCATCAGAGTGTTGAGTTTCTCGTGGTATTCGTTGTAGGGAACGAACTGGGCCTCGATTTTCACGTTGGGATGCAGCTGCATGTATTGGGCAAAAGCAGCTTCCTGGTCCTTTTGCTCGTCACCGCCGGCCCAGGTGATGTAGGTCAGCGTGACAGGCTCGTCTGCCGCGGCGGCAGGCTGTTCAGCCTCGACCTCCTCGGCTGCCGGGCTGGTGGGTTCCGGCTGGGCCGGCGTGCAGCCGGCGACCAACGAAAACAATAGCGTCAAAGTGAAAAACAGACTCAAGACTTTCAATGTCCTCTTCATAAAGCGATTCTCCTTTCCAATGGTTTAACACGGTTGAAATACGCATGTTCATTGTACGGAAAGCCAGCCGGCGAGAGAGGAAATTTCTTCACACGTTCTCCCGTAAATTTTTTAGGATTTAACAATTCATGGTATGATATTTTTCTCAAGGGTTGCTGCAGGCGCTTTTTGGAGACAGGTTCATGCGAGGGATACGGGATTTTTATCGCGATATGGGGTTGGGCAGTAAAGTATTTCTCTTCTTTACCGCCGCGATCTTGATTTCGAACGTAATCCTGTATCTGTTCAGCTCTTTGATGTTCGCCAGCAACCAGGAGGCCAAGGCTCGGCAGTACAATAAGGACCTGATCGACCAGTACATCCGCAGCACAGACAACTATTTTCTGGCCCTGGACGATATCGCCCACGCGTTGATGTTTAACTCTACCATCCAGATCGCGCTCAGTTCGAACCGCACCCAGGCTGACCTGTTCCGCGATCGTACCTATGCTTTGGATGCAATTAGCCTGTTCGAGTTTGGTCGGGATGAGATTAAAATCTCGATTTTTTCTGAAAAGAACCCGCTGCAGTACTATACCGTAAACAGCGAGCTGGCCTCGTTCTACAACAGCCGCCAGGACGAGTGGTATCAGGAAATGAGCGCGGCGCCAGAAAACCGCCTTATGGTCTATGGTAACCGGCAGCTTTACCTGGCTGCAAGAGAACGGAAGCCGGTTGTTTCGGTGTCTTACCGGATATGGAACATTTATTCCCTGGATACAATTGGTTATTTGCTGATCGATATCGAGCAAAACTCCCTCAAAGAACTGTACGATACGCCGTCCACGGATATCAACGGCCTGTTTATCTTCTCGGATGATGGCAGGCTGGTGTACCAGACCAACGTGCTGGAGGATCCGGAGCAGCTATTCGCGCGGACGAAATCTGAAAACGGCTCCACCTTTTCGTTTAATTATAACGGGCAGGTTGAATCAGTCATCTACGGGGTAAGCAATATTTCGGGCTGGACGATCGTGACGGTTACCTCGCACGAGCAGCTTTTCGAAGAGATCCGGCAGGCGAACACCATTTTCCTCGCCATTTATGCCTCGTTGTTCATCGTGGCGTCGGTGATCGGCTACGGTTTTTCGAAACGCCTGGTACGCCCGCTGGCTCGCCTCACTGAGGCGATGGACCAGGTGAAGGATGGGGGTGGGTCGGCGGCGATTCCACCCAGGCTCCATGCCAGGACAAACGACGAGGTCGGGCAGTTGATCAGGGCGTTTAACAACATGACCAGCCGCATCGAAACCCTGGTAGCCAAGGCGCGCACGGAAGAACTGGTGCGCATGGAGTCTGATTTTGAGGCCCTTCAGCAGCAGATCAACCCGCATTTCCTGTACAACACCCTGGAAATGATTATCGGGATGGCCAGCCTGAAAGAGCATGAGAATATTATCCTGGTATGCAAGAGCCTGGCAGATATGTTCCGCTACAACCTGAACGGGCAGCGCCAGGTGACTTTGAAAGAGGAACTGAAACAGGTACAGAACTACCTGCGCATCCTCGGGCTGCGCTTCCCGAACAGCTTTGAGGTGCGGTATGAGATCGACGAGGCCATCCTGACCGAGCAGGCAATTAAGTTTATCCTGCAGCCGTTTGTCGAAAATGCCATCACGCACGGGTTTACCAGGAGCAACACCAGGGGCCTCCTGCGCATCTCCATCCAGCGCCAGGGCGAGCGCCTGTATTTCGCTGTGCAGGACAACGGGCGCGGGATGGAACCGAAGGCGCTGGACGACCTGCTGGCCACGATGAAGCAGGAAAACCCGGTGATCAGCCAGCAGTCCTATGTCACCGGGCAGTACCGCGGAATAATCAATGTATACCTGCGGCTGCTGCTGACCTATGGCGAGCGCATGAAGTTCCACATCGAGAGCAAGCCGAATGAAGGTACCCTGGTTGAAATCCTGGTGCCGCCGTTGAATCCATGAGAGTGCAGGTGAATGCATGTACCGGGTGATGATTGTTGACGATGAATACTATGTGCGTAAGAGCATCCAGAACCGGGTTCACTGGGATGGTCTGGCCTGCACCATCGTCGCGGAGGCCGAGAACGGCGGCCAGGCTTTTGACCTGATCGGGCAGATTAAACCCGATATCGTCCTGGTCGACATCATGATGCCAGAAATGGACGGCCTGGAGCTGATCCGCCGGGCGCGAGAAACCTCACCCGAGACGCAATTTGCCATTTTGAGCGGGTATGATGATTTTCTCTACACCCGGGAAGCCATCAAGCTCCAGGTTACCGATTACATCAAGAAACCGGTGGATATTGAAGAACTGGAAGCAACAGTGCGGGCGATGATCCGGACGATTGAAGCGAATCGCCAGACGAAGCAGCGGATGGAGGACCTGGTTGGTCAGGTCCAGGATCTCAGCGGGATGAAGATCGAGCGCGCGTTGAATGATGCCTGCGGCAGCCCGGAAGGTTACCGCGCTCTAGAATCCTTGCTCCAGGACGGCCCGTATGCCTGGGTGCTCCTTTTTCTGGCCCCGGTTCTGCCCCACTCCGGTGCGGGAAGTGACCAGGGCGAGCTGAACAGCCTGAAAGAAGAATTGGTGGTCTTTTTGAGAGGCGCGATGGCCGGGGCGGTCTATGCTGCCGTCAGCGACGCGGACGCACACGAGATCCGCGTCTTGGTCCCTGGTCCTTCTCTCCATGCGGTCCAAAAAGCAGCCGATGAACTGGGGCAATATCTCAAATCCCACCCGGCCGCCTCAAGAGGCCGGCGGGTTTCCCTGGCGTATAGCCAGACGACTTCTCTACCTGGCCTGTATGAACAGTACGGCTATACCTTGCGGTTGCTGAAAAGCAAGATATTCACCGGGCAGGCGGGTGGGTTGAAGCCCCCGGCATTGGATGAAACCACGGCAGTTTTTGCCCTGCTGGAGAATGTGAAGCGCTGCCTTGCTGCCAGGCAGTTCAAGCGTTTGGGGCCAATCCTCAATCAATTGTTTTCCGAAAAAACTGTCACCTCGGTTCAATTACTCGAGGATATACTTTTTCACCTCTACGGGCTGGCCCGCGAGTATGCCGGCCGGTGCAAAGAGCAGCTCCCAGAGGAGCACGATCTGAAATTGACCGGAAGCCACTCCTTGTTGTACTATGACAGCCTCGCGGAACTGATGGAACAAACCAGGGACTTATTGTTGATGGTCTTCTGCGAGGGATCGCCCATCGATGATGATGAGATCACCTTGCAGGTGAAAAAATATATCGAAGAACATTACGCCGAGAACATCACCCTGAAGTCGGTCGCCGATCTGTTTTATCTGAATGCCAGCTACCTGTCCAGTTTATTTAAAGGGAAGACCGGGGGTAATTTTAACAAGTATCTCACGACAATCCGCATAAATCACGCCCGAACGCTGTTGACCAGCCTGGATATGCCGGTCAACGATATTGCTGCCGTGACCGGCTACAACGACCCGAATTATTTCTCCAAAGCATTTAAAAAGCGCACCGGGAAAACACCTTCGGAATATAGGGAAGGGCTGAAGAAGCAATCCACTTAAGCGAACGCGATCGAGTAGCCTGGCCGCCCTTTTGCCGGGCCCGGTTTGGCGGTGTGAGTCTGTCAAAACGCTCTTTTCTGTCTCACTTTCCTGTTTCTGGCGCTCCTGCCAGCACGAGCCAGATGGTCAGCGGGTAGCGCGGGTCGTAGGGGCCCAGGCCCAGGCGCACTTCCTGCCCGCCCGTGGCCTGCTCGAGCACGTAGGCGGCCTGGACGGGCACCCGCTCTTCACCGGAATGCTGCCAGGCGGCCGGCTTTGTTTCGACCAGCGCCCCGGCCGGCAGGTGCAGGGTCAGCCGGCCGTCCGGCCCGAGCGTGACCGGCACGCTGTAGCGCAGGCGGATGCGCCCGGGGTCGGCCCCGGGGGAGAGGGTGTAGGTTTGGCGGATTTCGCCGCCCGCCTCGCAGCTGCACGTCAGGGTGATCCCCGGCCACAGGTCCGGGTAGCGCACTTCCTCCAGCGGCTCGAAGGCCTCGCCGGAGCGGGACGGGGGGGCAGCGACCGGGCTGCCCTCGCGCGGGACGATCTCCGGCGGGATGCCCCGCGCATCCACGAACTCGACCTGCAAGATCTGCCCGGCGGAGGCCAGGCTCATCTGCCGGGCCGCGAAGCCGAGGATGTGGTCGCCGGCCTCGAAATACAGCGGATGCTCGCCGCTTTGCAGGTCTTCGGCGCTGCCGGGTGGGGCGTAGACGGCCTTGCGGAACTGGAGCGCGATCAGCAGGACGACGGATGCGCCGAGCAGTATCAGCAGGAGCAGGTTGGCGTTGAACGGGCCGCGCGAGCCGCCGGTGCGGGGCTGCATTTTCTTCCTCCCCGGGCAGGAATGGTACGATATGAATAATTGTAGCACCGTTGCAATTTCACCTGGGCGGCCGGCGCCGGTCAAACCGCCCTGAAAGGGGATAGAAATAATATGATAAATATGGTAGTATAAGTCACCAAATATGGCTGCGCGTGCGGTTAGCACAGCCGGGTTCATTTTCAGCGTCGATAGGGAGGGTAGCAATGAAATGGTCTTGGCTCGTGCGGGCTTGCCTGTTGGTGTTCCTGGTTGGTGGCCTTGTCCTCCAGCCAGCTTCGTTTAATGGGTCTCCCGGGCCGGAAACAGCCGCCGCTCAGGACCCTGCCGCCGGCCGGATCGACCAGCCGGTGCGGGCGACCGACCAGGTGATCGTCCGCTTCAAAGAGCCGGCCGGGCGCCGCCCGGCGGATTCTCCACCGGCCGCGCCCGCGCAGGTCGAGCGGCTCAGCCAGGCGGCCGGGGTGGGCCTGACCTACCTGCGCGAGATGTCGGGCGGCGCGCACGTCTACCGCCTGGCGCAGGCCGGCGCGCAGGTCGACTTTGACGCGCTGGTCGCCGGGCTGCAGGCGCTGCCCGAGGTGCTGTACGCCGAGCCGGATGCGATCATGACTCGCGCGCTGCTCCCGAATGACCCGGGCTATGGCAACCAGTGGCACTACTTCGCCCCGGGGGCGGGGAATTACGGCATCAACCTGCCCGCCGCCTGGGATATCACCACCGGCAGCAACGCGACGGTGGTGGCGGTGATCGACACGGGCATCACCAACCACGCCGACCTGAGCGGCCGGATTGTACCGGGCTATGACTTTATCGTGGACACGTTTGTTTCCAACGACGGCGACGGGCGCGATAGCAGCCCGGCCGACCCGGGCGATTGGATGCTGGCGAACGACTGCTACCTGGGCTCGCCGGCCCAGAACAGCTCGTGGCACGGCACGCACGTGGCCGGGACAATCGCCGCCAACACCAACAACAGCCTGGGCGTGGCGGGAGTCAACTGGGCCGCCCGCATCCTGCCGGTGCGGGTGCTGGGCCGCTGCGGCGGGTATCTCTCCGACATCGTCGACGGGATGCGCTGGGCGGCCGGCCTGCCCGTGGCGGGCGTCCCGGCCAACGCCAACCCGGCTCACGTGCTCAACATGAGCCTGGGCGGGTACGGCGCGTGCGACCTGACCTACCAGAACGCGATCAACGACATCCTGGCAGCCGGCAAGACGATTGTGGTGGCGGCCGGCAACGCGAACGATGACGCCGCCAACTACCGGCCGGCCAGCTGCAGCGGCGTGATCACCGTGGCAGCTACCAACCGCAACGGCTCGCGCTCCTTCTACAGCAACTACGGCGCGGTGGTCGAGATCAGCGCGCCGGGCGGCGAGACCAACGTCCTGGCTTCCAACGGGATCCTCTCCACGCTCAACAGCGGCACGCAAGGCCCGGTCGCTGACACCTACACTTACTACCAGGGCACCAGCATGGCTGCCCCGCACGTGGCCGGGGTCGTCTCGCTGCTGTACGCCTTCAACCCGTCCTTGACCCCCGCCCAGGTGCTCCAGGCGCTGCAGACCACCGTTACCAGCTTCCCGGGCGGCAGCACCTGCAACACGTCGATCTGCGGCAGCGGCATCGTCAACGCCGCGGCGGCGCTGCAGAGCCTGTCTGAGCCGCCGCCGGTCTGCACCAACCTGCTGCTGGACCCCGGTTTTGAGGCGTACACGCCCAACCCGGCCTGGAGCGAAGCCTCGCTCAATTTTGGCACGCCGCTGTGCACGCTGGGCGCGTGCGGGAACGGCGGCGGGACGGCCGGCCCGCGCAGCGGGAACGTGTGGGCCTGGATGGGCGGCACGTCCGTGGCTGAAACTTCTTCGCTCGAACAGCCCGTGGCGATCCCGGCCGGGACCGGTACGCTGGCGTTTTACCTGTGGATCGGCTCGGCGGCGCCCGGCAGCGGTGTGGATGACGTCTTTACCGCCCGCATCGATGGGACGCCCGTTTTCAGCGCCAACGCGACCCAGGCCGGCGCATACGCCGGCTATACCAAAGTGACCGTCGACGCCAGCCCCTTCGCCGACGGCAGCGTGCACACGGTTCGGTTCGAGGTGAGCACGGCAGGCCAGACCGTCAACTTCAACCTGGACGACGTCGAGCTGTGCGGCCCGGGCACACAGCCGTTTGTCCTTTTCGCGCCCATCATTCTGCGCTAAGCGGGCGATCAGAACCCTTTCATGCCGTCCAGCGGGTCGCCGGCGCGGATGACGCCGGGATCTTTCCCGGAAGCGGCACGCGGCCATTCCTGGCGGTCGAGCACGGCCGCCAGGGCGGCCGACAGGACCAGGTCGTCGTGGACGAAGGCGCCGTCCAGCGGGTCGCGGGTTCCGTCCGGCACGCCCCAGCGCAGGGTCTTGCCCGGCCCGGGCAGGACCTCGTACTGGCAGAAGCTGAGCTGCTTGAAGAACAGCGCGCGCAGCGCGGGGCCATCCGGGTCAACCGCCGGGCTGCCCGGATGGCCTTCCGCGGGGACGTCGCCGGGCTCGGGCTCCTGCCAGCGCCCGGCGTCGACCAGCGCCAGGAAATCCCAGCCGAGCTGGCTCTTGCTGGCGGCGGTGAAATGGAAGGGGATGACCCGCCCGGGCAGGGCGTGGCCCAGGAAAGAGGCCAGCCCGGCCCCCACGCCGGTCGCGTCGACCACCACCCAGCGGGCCTGCCAGGCCTCGGCCAGGGCGCGGATCTCGCCGTACAGGCGGGCGTGCCGGACGCCCAGCCACTGCCGCCGGAGGACGGGCCGGTAGGCCGGGGCGCGCAGGAGCGGGTCGCCCAGCGTGCGCAGGTCGACCGCCACCACGGTCAGCGCGGTGGCGTCGCGGCGCGGGT
>CAZBDC010000068.1:21413-25930 GCA_964490575.1 uncultured Anaerolineaceae bacterium
CGCCCGCGCCCGCCACCGCGCCTGGTGCCCCCGCCGCGAGGGCGGCTTCGTCCTCGCCGGCCACGTCCAGCAGCAGGGCATGGATGGCCCTGATAGACCCGTTCAGCGGCCGGGCCGGGGCCGGCCCCTGCATCAGCGCCAGGCGGGCGGCGGGGAACATGCCGCCTTGCTCGTCGATCTCTTCGGAGAAGAACTGCGTGCGCACCAGCGGGTGGCTGCGCCCCAGGCGGGCTACCTGCCCGGCCACGAAGCGGGCATACTCGGGCACCTCGCGCCCGACCTCGACGGCGCTCAGCACGAAGGCGCGCGGCTGCCCGTCGGCCTGCTCGGCCGCCCGCGCCGCGCGCAGCTCGCGCGCCAGCAGGGTCTGGCTGGTCCAGGCGGTGCCCCAAAAGACGCGCGTGGCGTTGGTGGAGGCCGCCATGGGGGCCACGTCCTTGTCGAACTTGTCGACGCGCACGTCCTGGGCCTCGTCGACCTCCAGCAGGGTGGCGGCGGTGGCGCCGACGATGTTGGACTCGGGCGCGCCGGACAGAAAGGTGATCCGCGCGCCGCCCACCCGGTAGATGTAGCCGCTTTCTTTGACCCACAGCCCGCGCGTCAGGCGGTTGCGCTCGAGCACCCGCTCCAGCCGGCGCATGGCGTTGAGCGACTGCGGCCGCCAGGTGGGCGAGATCTTGACAATCTCGGCGCCCTGCTCCTGGAGCAGCGCCAGCAGGTAGACCTCGAGCTGGGCCTGCAGCTCGTTCTTGCCCGACTGGCGCGGAAAGAGCACCACCAGCGACAGCCCCAGCCCGCCCAGGACCGACCCGGCTACCGCCTCGGCCACGCTGCGCTGGTAGGCGCGCAGCTTCAGCCCGCTCACCCAGGCGGCAAAGCTGCTCGGGCTTTCCAACGCTTCCTTTAATATATCGACTGCCATCTCCTGCTCCAACCCTCCCTACCGACTTCCCAACCGGGCCGCGACCGGCGGCAGGACCAGCAAAAACGCATTTCATCGGACCTCCCGCGGGCCGGTTACGTGGGTAATGGAGCCACCCAGGTCATCCAACCCTCTCTACCGACTTCCCAACCGGGCCGCGACCGGTGGCAGGACCAGCGCAAAGGCGGCCTGGAGCGCCTGAGCGAGGCTGGCGGAGGTGGTCAGGCGCACCAGCGAGTCGGCGGCCGCCCGCAGGCGGGCCTCCTGGTCAGACTGGCTGCGCTCAAGGGAGCTGAGGCGCAGGTCAGACACTTCCTCGGCGTGAGAAAGGCGCGCCTCCAGCGCTGCAATTTGCCCGTTGAGCAGGTCCAGCGTATGGCTCACTTGCTCTGCCAGCAGGCGGACTTCGTTTGGGTCCATGATCACCTCCACCAGCGCCGCTCCAGGGTGGGCGGGCTGTTTGTGCATTTCACCCGGCCGCGGGGCGCGCGCGCATGGCTGATTATTTCGCGGCCCGGGTCCTGCGCCGGCGGGCAGCGCCTGCCGGCCCATGGGCCCCATCCTCCTCAACCACGTGCTTCTTCGCCGCCGCGCGCACCCGCTCCAGCGCCTCGCCCAGCGGCATCTCAGCCTCTTCTTCCCCTCCCCTTGCAGGGGAGGGGATAGGGGAGAGGTTGCTCCAATCCCCCTTCACGCTCACGCTCACCTTCTGCCCGCTGCCTAACACCATCACCACTTCATACCGCTTCACCGCCCAATCCAGCAGTGACGCCGGCGTCACCCCCCAGGTTTTGCAGGCGACCCACAATTCAGGCGGGTACACCCCCGCCTCAACCACCGGAAACGGCCCGTCATGTACCAATCCCATTCCTCTTCACTCCTTTGGTGTCAGGCGCCCGGCGCCGCGGCGCCGCGCCGGTCACCACAGTTGACCGTTGACTGGGCCGCCGCCCCTCCGCAACCGCCGTACCCACAATATACGCAATCAACACGTACACCAGCCCCGCAATCTGATCCTCTTCCAGCGGCAGGTCCGGGTAAAACCCCTTCAACACCACCACCGCCAGCCCCACAAACGCCGCCCAAAACTTCCTACTCGTTAGCAATAACTTCAGCTTGCTTTCACTCTTCATCGCTCTTTTCCTTTCCCTAATCCTCTAATCCCATAATCCTATTCATCTCAGTACCACTTCCACCACCACCCGCCGCACGTCCGTTCTGCCCTTGCTCGTCTCAAATTCGCAGCTCACTTCGTACTTCTGGCCGTCTGTCCCCCCGCTCAGCCAGGCCGTGATCAGGCCGTCCGATTCGCTGCTGCTGTCCACGGTCAGGCCCGTGTCGGCAGTGATGGTAAACGCGCTCACGGTCTCATCACTCTCCAGCCAGTCACTCACCGCCCCCTCTTGCCCATGCGTCAACGCTTTCAAATCCCACGCATAGTCCAGCACCGCGTCAGGATCCTTCTTGAAGGCCCTGTATACCTTCCTTGCAGTCACTCACACCTCCCTTCTCTCTTGGCCAGCCTCGCCACCCCTGGCGCTGCCAGCTGGCAGCCGCCTAATCCCGCCAATCCCACAATCCCATAATCCTGGTCAATCACAGTTAGCTCGCGCTTGCCGTACACGTCACCGTCACATTCAGTGTGTCGCCGTTCGCTACGCTCCGGTCCGCGCTGAACGCCGCCCCGCCGTACAGGATCCCGCTCGTCCCACCCTTGGTTGAGTCGCTGCACACAAACGCGCCCCCTATCGTGGCCGTGGCATTGATGTTGAACACCGCTTTGCTGGCGCTGTTGTCCACGCTCCCCGCCGAGACCGTCCCCAGCGTCAGCGCCCGCCGCGTCGAGTCGCTGTAAGCCGTGCTCTCAGTCCACCCCGCATGACTGCTCATCGTGTCGCCGGCCGCGAAGGTATCTGAGCCCGTGGTCAGCCCCACGTACCACGCCGCCGTGTAGCTGCTGCCTTTCAAATGCTTGTCCAGGCTGTCATTCAGCCCCGCCGTCACAACCAGGTTGTCTACCTCTTCAACCCACTTCACCTTTCCATCCGGCCCCACGCATTCCACGCTGTAATGGTTCTCCAGCCGGATTCCAAACCCCGCTTTCTTTTTTGCTTCAATCCGTTTGCTCATCCCTTTTCTCCTCACACCTCAATCACTGTCACGCGCCCTTCGGCGTCAATCACATACACCCGCCCTTCAGCCGGCACAATCAATATTCGACTCTCGCCCTGCACCGCGTAGATCCGGCTGCCTGGCGTCACCGGTGCGGCCCCAGCCTCACCAACCAGCGCCAGCGCCAGCCCCAGCCCAATCGCTTCATCCGCCTCCAGCCCGGCAGCCAGCGCCGCGCCCATCGCCCGCGCCAGGTCGAGCACTACTCCATACACACCTTGCACGCCCCCACTCACGCCAAGGCTCTTGCTCAACCCAACTTGCCCGCCGGCATCCAGCCGGCCCGCCGCGCTGGCTCCAGCTGCCCTCGCCAGAGTCAGCGCGGCCGCAAACCCCATCCCGGCCTGCTCGCTCAATCCCATCGCCCGTCCCAGGCTGATCACTTCGCTTACACTCATCCCAGAGAGCGTGCTCAACCCCAACGCCCGCGCCAGCGTCAGCGCGTCAAACACGTCCATTCCCCCCGCGCTGCTCAGCCCCGCCACCTTGCTCAGCGTCAGCGCTTCGCCCAGCGTCATCACGCTGCCAGGCCCCACGCCCCCCACCTTGCTCAGCGTCAGCGCCGCTTCAAACGTCATCACGTTGGCCTGGCTCAGCCCGCCGCTCCGCGCCAGGCTGATCGAGTCATCGTAGCTGCTGCCCCCGCTCGTATACGTGATCACCAGGCTCACCTGGTCATCCAGCAGGGTCACATTCGGCCCTGCCCCAACGCTGGTCACATGCGTGTCATATAGCCGGATCCGCACGGTCGTGCTGCTGGCCTGATAGCTGCTCCCAATCGCCTGGTCACTCTGCGCGCTGATCGTTTGCCAGCTCGTCGTGCCGCTTACACTCGCCCCCGCCCAGATCTGCGCAATCTGCACCGGAGTCGCGTCGTTGCTGTAAATCTCGTAGGGCCCGGCGGTGTTCCCGCTGCCCGCCCGGCTGTAGTTCGAGCACTTCCAGTTACCACTGTTCAGCCGCGCATACGTCACCGTCGCCCCGCTCGGAACGCCCAGGTCTTCCCACGTCCCAACCCATTCCCAATAATTGACTCTCGTCAGGCTGTTACTGGTCAGCGCCGAGCGCAGGCAGCCGGCCGGGTTGCCGTCGCTGGCATACCAGTCCATCGTCACGCCGCTGCCGCCCGAAACCCCGCTAAAGGATTCGGAATTGCTCAGAAAGGCAAACGTCTTCGTTACCGTCGTCACTACTTACCTTGCTCTTTATCCGCGAAATCCGTTAAGCCCACTCCTGTGGGCCGCTGGCAGCGCTCATCCGCGTCACCCGGAACTTCCTACTCCGCCGCCGCCATGCACAACCCGATCCCCACCAGCCCCAGCAGCACACTCACCACCAGACACCCCAGGCACAGCAGATTAACCACCCCATGACTCCTTCTCCTTTTTTGATACTTGTATCGTTTTGTGTGGGCGACGCAGTC
>CAZBDC010000069.1:0-3502 GCA_964490575.1 uncultured Anaerolineaceae bacterium
TGACCTACAACTTTTGTTAAGGTTCAAATCCTACAGAAACAAGAATACACTAACACCATCCCTGTTGATGTGTAACGGTTGGATAATTGCCAGTCCGGCATATGAATGATTTGATTATATACGAATAAATGGAGAACGAAAAACAATTTCCACGGCTATAATAGTAACGAGATATTTCAATTGACATTCTTGAACACTTTTCCATAACGCACTAGCGAAGGACATCGAACCTATGAATTCACAAAATTCCAGATTACTGGGCAGCGAGCCGGTTGCGTTTGTCGTTTTTGGGGCGACGGGTGATCTGACAAATCGGAAATTGATTCCTGCCCTGTATGCATTGAAAAAGTCTGGACGTCTTGAAGCACCACTCTTCATCATTGGTTTTGCCCGAAGGGATTGGTCAGATGAATATTTGCGCGAGACACTTCGCAAGGGTGTGAAAGAATTTTCCAGTCCCGAGTTGGTTGATGACGCCACCCTGGATGACTTGCTCTCACGCGCCTTTTATGTGCGATCAAGTTTTGACGAACCGGACGGATACCGGCGCCTGGCAGCGAAGCTTGATGAGCTAAACATTCACAATGTGATGTTTTACCTGGCTACGCCACCAGAGTCCTATGTCGAAATCATCCGAAATATTGGGCAGTCACACTGCACCGGCGGCTGCGAAGGCTGGACCCGCCTGGTCATTGAAAAGCCCTATGGTAAGGATCTTGAATCTGCCATTTCTTTAGATGAAGAGGTGCACAAGGTCTTTCAAGAGGATCAAGTCTATCGGATTGACCATTACCTGGGTAAGGAAACTGTGCAAAATATCCACGTATTCCGTTTTGCCAATGGCATTTTTGAGCCTCTCTGGAACCGGAATTATGTCGATTTTGTACAGATTACGGTTGCAGAAACGGTGGGGGTTGGAAGTCGGGCCGGCTATTATGAATCTGCCGGTGTGATCCGGGATATTTTCCAGAATCACCTTTTGCAGTTGATTGCTTTGACCGCGATGGAAGCTCCGGTAGCTTTTAATGCGAACGCTGTCCGTGACGAAAAAGTCAAGGTTTTCAAAGCGCTCCGGCCGCTCGAGGATCGCGATGCGCTTCAAAATACTTATCGGGCGCAATACACCTCTGGTTCCGATGGCGAGAAGAGGGTTCCTGGTTATAAGGATGAAAAAGGTGTTTCACCCAATTCCATCACAGAGACCTACATGGCTGCCAGGTTGTTTATTGATAACTGGCGGTGGGCCGGGGTGCCTTTCTACGTTCGCTCTGGCAAGCGTATGGCCACCCGGGTGACGGAGATTGCTATCCAATTCAAACAGCCACCTCTATCGTTATTTAACTGGCGAAATATGGCGGGGAGTGCCCCAAATGTTTTAATTTTGACCTTGCAGCCGAACGAGGGTATCACCCTCACTTTCGGGGCCAAAGCGCCACCCCCCTACAATGAGATCGCACCGGTTAAAATGCAATTTAACTACGAAGAGGCCTTCGGTACTGAACCCCCCGAAGCATATCAACGACTTTTGCTGGACGGATTGATCGGTGACGCGACTCTGTTTACCCGCAGTGACGAGGTTATTTCAGCCTGGGAATTTACCGGCAAGATTTTGAAAGCCTGGGAGCAATACCCGGTTCGAAACCTGCCGGTGTATGAGGCCGGCACCTGGGGGCCGCATGGCGCGGACGATTTTATTGCCCGCGATAACTGGGCCTGGCGGGTGATCCAATAGCGGTAATACGTCAATGGAAAAATTAGCCGAAGCAATGCCGTTGGGTCAGGCCGGGTGTCCTCCGCCAGACTTATCTGCTGGAAAAGTGGCGGTGATTATCCCGATGTACCGGGTTGCTCCGTACATTCAGGATGTTATTGCGGGGTTACCCGGCTGGGTGTGGTTGATTGTCGTTGTCGATGATGCCAGCCCTGACAACAGCGCCGAATTAGCTGTAGATAGTGGGGACCCCCGCGTGGTATTGGTGCGCCACGCGCACAACCAGGGTGTGGGCGGCGCGGTGATGAGTGGTTTTGCGAAGGCGCTGGAGTTGGGCGCCCGTGTGGCGGTAAAGATGGACGGAGACGGGCAGATGTCGCCAGAATTCCTGGCTGATCTGGCTGCCCCTATCCTGGATGGCCAGGCAGATTATTGCAAGGGGAACCGATTTTTTCACCTGGCAGAAATTGCCCGTATGCCGTTTGTCCGCAGAGTGGGCAACCTCGGTCTTTCTTTCCTGACCAAGATTGCCAGTGGGTATTGGAATGTGTTTGACCCAACCAATGGTTATGTGGCCATTGATTTGGACACATTCTCGGCTTTGAACAGGCGCCACATCAACCGCCGGTACTTTTTTGAGACCAGTATGCTGATCGAATTGAATCTGGCGCGCGCTGTGGTACATGAGGTTCCAATGCC
Source organism: uncultured Anaerolineaceae bacterium (assembly GCA_964490575.1). Lineage (GTDB taxonomy): Bacteria > Chloroflexota > Anaerolineae > Anaerolineales > Anaerolineaceae > DSYU01. The sequence continues at coordinate 2,411 of CAZBDC010000069.1, forward strand.
AGCGCGGTATAAGGGGGAAGTCAGTTCTCTTTCAGTCAGCCGTTCTTTGTTTGAATTCCCGTATCGACTGGCGCGTGGGTTTCTCCGGCGCCTGTGGCTGGAATACTTTGTGCTTGACTTCTCACTTGGTTCGCTTTTCCTGGTCATTGGAAGTTTGCTTGGGTTGTTTGGGTCGGCCTGGGGCCTCTACTTTTGGCGGAAATCAATCCTCACTGGTGTGCCAGCCTCTACCGGCACCGTGATGATCGCTGTCCTCCCGGTGATCCTGGGCTTCCAGCTTCTGTTGCAGGCACTGGCCTTCGATATTCAGAATGTCCCAAAGGCAGTGATCCGCCGGCGGTGGAACCATCCGTAAGCAATTTGGGTCACGTCAAGTATTTCCTGCTTTTGTGAATTTTGTAGTACAATTATTTTAATGCTCAGGGAAAGCATGGAGGTATTACATGGCTGAACAAGCTGTTGGCTGCGCCAGGCCTACTGGCGCCAGGGTGGGCGATAAGCCACCTGAAGTGGTTAAGACCAACGATACGCAAAAAGAGGAGGCGGTTCGCATGGCAACAGCAAGAGTAGGGTACAAAGCCCCAGACTTTGAAGCTCCGGCTTACTATCGGGGAAAATTTGGTTCAGTAAAGTTATCCGATTTTCAAGGGAAATGGGTGCTGGTCTGTTTCTATCCGGGTGATTTCACCTTTGTCTGAGCGACTGAAGTGTCAGCAGTTGCTGACAAATACCAGGTTCTCCAGGATCTCGGCGTCGAAGTGATTTCGGTAAGCGTGGACAGTATTTATACTCACAAAATGTGGAACGACCATGAGCTTTCCAAGATGGTTGAAGGCGGAATTCCGTTTCACATGGCTTCGGATGGGGCCGGAAACGTTGGCAAAGTATACGGCGTGTACAACGAGGATGCTGGCGTGGAATTCCGCGGGCGGTTTATCATCGATCCGGATGGCGTGATCCAGGCGATGGAAGTTATGACACCCCCGGTTGGCCGCAAGTTGGCAGAATCAATTCGCCAGATCCAGGCTTTCCAGCACGTTCGGGCCACCAAGGGAGCGGAAGCGACCCCAGCTGGTTGGGAGCCGGGCAAAA
>CAZBDC010000069.1:3512-25744 GCA_964490575.1 uncultured Anaerolineaceae bacterium
ATTACGCTAAAACCAGGCCCTGACCTGGTCGGGCGTGTATGGGAAGTTTGGAAGCCCTCGATGGAATAGGCAGGCGCAAGAGCAGAAGCAACAGTTACCAATTCTTGTCCCTGAGCAAGCAGATCACAAAAAAGCAATGCTGCCGATTTGTCAGGTAGCATTGCTTTTTTCGAATGTGATTCCTGGTTATTCAGGTTTTCGACCTAAAAACATATCCGTAATTTCGGCAACTTCGGAGTGTTCGAAGGGCTCACTCCAGGCCTGGAAGCCAGCCTCGTTTAGAAGTCGTAGCCAGGTCTGCCTTGGAAACAGCCCTAAGGTGTGCCGGTCATAGAAACACTGCACGCGATCTGGATCTTCCCGAAGCAGATAAGCAAAATCGACGATAAAACTCGTATCAGCAGGATCGGGATCGTACGTCCACTCAAGATAGCGCAGCGAGCGCCCGGCATAATGGGTCAGGTAGCCATCGCTGCTGTCGTGGCCACCCATTTCAGTACCAGTGCGGAAGGTTTCCTGCGTAAAATCTGGCATCATTAATACCAGCCCACCTGGACGTGTGTGAACATAGGCTGTGTTGATCGCCAGGCGCAGGTCCTCTGCGGTGGTCAGGTACATTACCGCGTCGTGAATAAAGACCACATCGAAGAGGCGATTCAACCTCACCGAACGCATATCACCTGGATGGTGCGGGATACCTGGATTAAGCTGCTGTGAAATCGCGAGCATCTCCGGTGATAGATCAACCAGGGTCAATTCGAAGTGCTGTTTCAGGTGCGAGGCGTTGTTGCCGCCCCCCGAACCCAACTCCAGCATGGTTTGCGCCTCGGGAAGATGGGTTCGGATTGTATTGGTAAAGATCCCGGCTTCTTCAGCATAATCTTCGGGCCGGGTCACTAAGTGAAACCAGACAGCCAGATCAGTATACAGGAGTGGAAGCGAGCGGGCCATTTTGGGACTTATTCACTTTGTACGTTTTTTCCAGAGTCGTTTTTCTCTGGTTCCTTTTTTTCATTTCGCCAGCGCAGTGTTACGCCGTAATTGGCGTCCATTCCGCCCCGCGCCACGATGAGATTCCCCAACTCGGCCGAAGCTTTCAGGCCAAAGGTAATGCTGACTTCTTCAGGTTCCTGCGTGAATCCTTCACGCAAGTCCTTTAGCATCGTTGCCGCCATCTTCCGAACCGAGTTGAAGGATTTTTCAAAAGAGAGCGCCGCCTTCTCGGCACTGCCTTCACGAGAGGCCGGGATCAGCCCGCCGGAACCTTTCGGAGCCTCGATGGTCTCCAGATATACGATCGTTCCATCCTCTAACTCAAACTTTAGATAAGATGCCATTCTTAAACCTCCCAAGCGGAATGCCTCATTGGTTAGCTACTTGGCTAAGCCAACCGGGTTTCATGGATAACGAACCATATTCTAAGCTGTTTTGCCAACTGCCGTCAATCACAATTTATGTACTGGATAAACCTTGGGCACCCGACAGGCTGTCATCAGCTTCGGAGTTTTTCGAGTCACCAAAATCAAGGACTTCCCGAACCTGTGAGGTGGGGATGGAGGGACCAATGATGCCGCGTTCTTCGAGCTGGTCGATCAGCCGGGCTGATCGGGTGTACCCGATACGCAGCTTGCGCTGCAGCATCGAAATTGAAGCTTTGCCTTCTTCGCGGACTATCTTGATGGCATCGGGTAAGATTGGGTCGGCTGGCTTTCCTTCTTCATCCTCCCAGAGTGGGGTCTGCTTCAGCGGCGCATTCAATGGTAAGTCCATATTAACCGGCGTGGCAGTGGGTACATGCAGGTTTGAGTCGCGCAGTTCGTATGCCTGCTGGCGCCAATAGTCCACCAGGCGCTGGATCTCAGGGTCGGAGACATGAACGCCTTGCAAGCGAACGGGAGCGGCCGCATCAGGGGCCTGGAACAGCATATCGCCGCGACCAAGCAACCTTTCCGCGCCAGGCTGGTCCAGGATCACCCGGCTGTCGGTGCCGGAGGCCACCGCAAAAGCCACCCGCGCCGGGAAGTTGGCTTTAATCAAGCCGGTGACGACGTCGACAGATGGGCGCTGCGTTGCCAGCACCAGGTGGATCCCGGTGGCGCGGGCTAATTGCGCCAGGCGAGTGAGGGAGCGCTCTGTTTCGTCTGGGGCAAGCATCATCAGGTCGGCCAACTCGTCGACCAATACCAACAGGTAAGGCAGCGGCGGGTCATGGTGCGCATTGTAATCGGCAATGTTGCGCGCCCCTGCCTGTGAAAAGCGGTGATAGCGGGCGTCCATTTCCCGCTGGACCCATTGCAGCGCCCCGACGACTTGCTCGGCTTCAACCACCACCGGAGCAAGGAGGTGTGGGATTCCGTTATACCCGGTCAATTCGACCCTTTTGGGGTCGACCAGGATCATGCGCAGCTCTGTTGGGGAGTTGTTGATCAGCAGGCAGGTAAGGATGGAGTTGACACAGACCGATTTCCCCGATCCAGTCGTTCCTGCAATCAACAAATGGGGCATCGCGGACAGATCATAGGCTTTTGCGTGTCCGGCTACATCTTTCCCTAATGCGAAGCGCAGGGGTGATTTTATTTTGCGGAATGGATCCGATTCCATGACTTCCCGCAGCTTCACCAGGCTGGTTTCCAGGTTGGGCACTTCGATCCCGACGTAATTGCGGCCTGGGACAGGCGCCTGGATGCGAATGCGCGGCGCTGCCAGCGCCAGGGCCAGGTCATCGGCCAAGGCGGTAATTTTCGACACGCGCACGCGAGTTTGTCCGGACCGGGTTTCGAGATACAGCGGCTCAACACCAAACTGGGTAACCGTTGGGCCATGGTTCATCGCCACAACTTTTACAGGAGCACCAAACGAGTTCAAGGTTTCTTCAATTAACCGAGCCCGCTCATAATCCTGGTTTGATTTTGCAGCCTCCAGCGTGGCGGGGTCAAGAATGTCGGCAATATCGGGTGTCTTCCAGGGTGGGATGGGAGCGCTGCGCTGCACGGTGTGGGGAGCGGCTGCAGCGCTCGCCTGTGCGGGTCCAGTCGGATGGTGGGCGGTTGGGTTGGCGTCTCTTACCTCTGCGCGTTCTTTACCTGGTCGCGCTACCCGGGTACGGGCCGCCCCAGAACTGCCCGATGACACTTCTCCTGCGGATGATGGAGACAAAGAAGGTGGCTCTCCAAGTGGCTTGAAATCAGAAGGAAGCTCCGATTGAGGCGCTGGGGCACCCGATTGGACAGCCTGGCGGGTAACCTGCATAGCGCGTTCCTGTTCCAGGCGCCGGTTGATGCGCCGGGTCAGGCTGGCTAATATGATTTGGAGAAAGCTGAAAATCTCAGAAACAGAAATATCCAGTGTGAGGGCAATGGCGATCAGCAGCCAGGCCGCCAGGACAATGGATGCGCCAGCTGGTCCCAAGGCCCTAACCAGGAGTTGTTCAAACAAGGCGCCGATATAACCACCCCCCTGGCCATCGGCAGCTAAGCCCCATCCTCCACCTGCAAGCATGTGGAGCCAGCCTAAGATATTCAAATACAGGAGTGTTAAACCCGTCACACGCACGGCGGATAGCATTGGAAGTCGCTCAACATTGCGCAGAACCAGCCAGATCCCGCCGATGATGAACACGATTGGCAAGATAAAAGAACCCCATCCGGCGACCTGGTTGACTGCCCGTACCCACCAACCGGTTAATACACCGTTGTGGGAGGAAAGCAAGCTAAGCAATGTTAACAGCCCAACCAGGGCCAGAAAAACGCCCAGGATATCCAGCCGGCGATCGATGGACAGGCGGCTCCAACTCCATTGGCGCAAGGGGGAAAGCGGACTGTGTGCGCTGCCTGGCTGCCTCCGGACGATCTTTGACCTTGCTGCTGGACGACTCTGGCGTGAACGAGCCGCCGGCGCAGGCTTTTGGCTTGCCTGTGTCGATTTTGTTGGGCTTTTCCGGGTGGTACCGGGCCTGGATGGTTGGCGCTTGGAACCGGGCACAAATAAACCTTTCTAGGATTTATTTTCTATATGGTTCCATTATAGCATGGGTCTTTTGCTGGCGCGATGGGCAGAAAAGCCGGGTTACCACCAACTCCTGAACCAGGCGGTTGTCGTGCTGGTGGGCCCATTGGGTACGCTTGCTTCAACCATAACCTCAATCACCTGGTTTGGTTTTATCTCAGGAATCATGAACTGTCCAGAAGTGAAACCGTCACCTCCTGTCAATCTCACCAGGCGATCAGGGTCACTTTCATGTCCAGGGTATTTCAAGACAATCTCCACCTGGACATCTGCCCAGGGGTCGAGCAGTTGGTCGTGGGTGATGACATAGATGGTTTGCTGTTCACCTGAGGTTACCAGGGGCCGGGCGACAAAAGCTTTGACCTTTAGATCTCGCTGGAAGCCGGTAATCCCAAATGGGTTGGGGGCAATCAGGTCCGGATTCCCAAAACGGTGGTCAAAATCGATCCGGCCAATTTCGGTGATCACCACTTTCTGCCCTACCGGCATCTCATGGCGCCATTCCATGCGCACGTTCTCAAAGTACTGAACCAGCCGGTCGTTGGCATATTCAACGTCTGAGACCGGCTGGCCGAATAATGCCAATCCATTATAACGCTCATAGAATTGTAAAAATGCAAAACAAACGCTCTTGCCGTTTGAAAATACACGGCACATTGCATTGTTTTCCTGCAGGTTCACGGGCAGACCTCGCTGGGCTTCATCATACATCCACAAGCCAAGGTTGGCCAGGCGAACCCGTCGACCTTCAGGCAAGGATGGATCCAGATCCATGCGCACACGCGTAAAATATTGGATCATGATCCCCTTGCGGAGGTTGTCTGGAAGGGCTTCGGTAATTGGAGTACCAAAGATCCGATCTGGATCGTCGACTGAGTTATAAAACTCCAGGAATTCACCGCGCACCCAATGTCCTGTCTGGCTGAAATACTTGCCATCTTCCGCCTGAGCCGAGGCCGCGGAAATATTGACCAGCATTACCAGCACAGTCAACAGGATGGATAATCTACGGTGGTAAACCATATGATTATTATACAGAGATTAGGGTTTGGTAACAAGTTATTCCAAACCAGGGTTTTAATATTGGCGATTAAAGTTTGCTGTATCTCGATTCATCGAGCAGCCGGCGCAGTTTCTCCTCGGCGCTTTCTTCGGCAGCTCCTGGTAAGGTATTCTGTTCGGCTTGAGCGGCTTGCAGCTCGGATTTTTCGGCGGCCGCCAGCAGGTCAGGGTGGCGCCTCTGGATGAAGGCCCATTTTCCGCAGTGGTCGCAACGATCCAGCCGTCCCCCGATAAGGCTTACGCTCCACAAATGAATTGAATACGGACGACTGCAGCGTGGGCAGATTGTTCCGCCTAGCAGGCCATAATGCCTTGGGGCGCCAGGGGCTGTGTGTTTTCCGCCGCGGAGCGTAATGAACTGGGCTGCGACTCCGATGCCGCCCGCGATGACGATCAAACCAAGTGTAAGTCCGAAGATCCGCTTCATGGCATCGGACTGCTGGGTGGAACTGAGGAAATTCATCCGGACAACCGGTGTGGCGACACTGCGGTTGTCTGTCGTCTCAACGACAGCTGATAACTCATGCCAGCCATCGGGATAATCACTGGTAGAAAAGCGAAATCGGAAGGGTGGCTGGTTGATCCGGCTCATTTCTTGCCCATCTATCAGGTAAATTACTGTACGAATGGATTCTTGCGCCCCATAGATGGTCAATGAGAAGTTGCCGCGCACATCCGAGCCGTTGCCGTAGCCAAAATCGCGGTTCACATCGAGGCGGAATTCGACATCCTGGGCATGGGCCTGTGTCGAGATCAGGACAAGGAATATCATCGAGGATAAGAAGATGGCGATGGTTGAAATGAGAGAGCGAAAGATTTTCATAAGCTATTTCCAACGGGTCAGGATCGTTTCGCGCTGAAACAGCCGCGCGCCAGCATACACCAGCCCACAATCCAGAACCAGGACAAACACAATTGCTGCCAGGACTAATTTAAGATCCAGAACAATAAATCCAGCAATCTGCGCGAACAGCAGCGCCAGGATTGGAACGACTAAGACCCCGGATATTTGTTCAGCCACGCGCGGGTCATTCACTCGTGATGATACGATCACAGCCAGGTTGACTGACGCGATAGCCATCAGGGGGCCTATGACCAGTACGGCAACCAGCCAGACCGGGCCGGTCACATGTTGGATCAGGCCAGGGGTTGCTCCAACAAGTGGCGTGAGCAAAACAAAGATCAGGAAGCAAGCCCAGGTGATGGCTATGGCGGGTAGGGCGGCAGCCAGGGCTTTGCCCGTCAATAATTCGACGGTCGTTACCGGTGTAGCCAGGAGCGGCTCGAGGCTGCGGGTAGTTTTTTCACCCACAATGCTGTAAGCCGCGATCGCAGTTGGGATGATCAGCGGCATCATCATAAACATAAGCATGAATTGATTGATTAAAAAGATCTGCATGCAGTCAGCTCCCGGCAAATCACCGCAAAAGCTGAGGAACTCGGGCGGAACGTCAGCAGTATCGCCGGTCGGTATTCCACTTTCGCTACCCAAGGCAAATAACATGACCAGGGGCATGATGGTAAATATCACTGGCATAAAACTGATCGTGAAAATGACCATGCGATTCTTGAAGACCTCAGTCCATTCTTTGTCGATGATCGTAAGGATGCGGTTGATGTTCATGATCGACTCTTTTGAATCATTTCCAGGTAAATATCTTCCAGGGAATGCTTTAACTCCCCGACGAACTGTACTTGCGCTCCGGCCTCGACCAGGTGCCGAATGATCACCGGGTTTTGCTCTTCTGGATTGTTCAGGGATACAAGCAGGCGCCTGTCAATGGTCTGAACTTCGCTTACGAAGGGCAGGGCCCGGATGAGATCGACCCAGCCAGGTTCCAACTCTTTCAGGTGAAAGACAACCTTTCGCCCAAATAACGTTTTGCGAAGATTGGCCGGTTTATCGACTGCGATTATCTGGGTCTTGAAAATGCCGATTCGCTGGCATAACCGGTCGGCCTCATCGAGGTTGTGGGTACAAATGAAAATGGTTACCCCGGAGTCTTTCAGTTGTTCGATAAATTCGCGCACCAGGCGTGAAGCTTCGGGGTCAAGGCCAGAGGTCGGCTCGTCAAGAAACAGGACGCGCGGTTCGTGCAGCAAGGCGCGCGCAATTGCCAGTTTCTGGCGCATGCCCTTGGAAAAGCTGCCGACTGCATCGAACCGGCGTTCCCACAGACCCAACATGCGTAGATATTTCTCGACCTGGCCAGGAATATCGTGCACATCATATAGTCTGGCAAATATGGCTAAATTTTTCTCAGCGGATAGCCGCTCATACATCCCAGGAGTCTCAGTCAAGATCCCGACCATCCTGCGGATGGCCTGGTCATCCCGACCTATCTGGTGGCGACCGATCCAGGCTTTGCCAGAGGTGGGCCCGATCAGGCTGCATAACATCCTGACGGTGGTTGTTTTTCCAGCGCCATTTGGACCCAGGAAGCCAAACACTTCGCCTTCGGCGACTTCGAGATCAAGGTCTTTTACAGCTGTAATTGGAGGCTGGTTTTTTCGATACGAAAATACTTTGGTGAGTTGTTCTGTGCGAATCATATTGTCAGCATCTATTATCAGGACTTACTCGCTTCAGCAGTAAGTCGATTTTAACCTGTCTGGGGTTTTCGGCAACAAAAATTGTAACATGAAAAGGCCTGATTTGCTTTTCGGCCGGCAGCCGGGTATTTAGACCGGGGGAGTATGGCCTGCCTGAGAACGATATCCAAAACTTTAGTGATCATTTCCGCAAGCGATTGGTTAGAAATACAATTGTTTTAGGCGATACATAAGAGTAAAATACTACGGATTTGAGTTTATTATTGATGTAATTTGAGAATGAGTGAAAACGCATATGAATGAGCGAAAAAAAGCGATCGTAGAAGCCACGGCACAAAAGAATCCTGTAGAAAACCAATTGGAAAGTAAAGTTGGGGCCCAGTTTTCCCGGATTTTGTCAACTTATATTCTAACGCCCTATTTGCAGCGGATGACCCGGCGTTATTTACGCTTTGAACCGGCCCGTTTGGCCCATCTTCCTGGGCCGCAGCCTGGAAAGGCTTATACGCTTTACCTGCATGTCCCGTTTTGCGAGAGTTTGTGCCATTATTGCTCTTTTAACCGATTTATTTTCGATGAAGACAAGGCTCATGCTTATTTTCGCCGGCTGCGCCAGGAGATGCGGATGGCGCATGACCTGGGCTACCGGTTTTCGTCCCTTTATATTGGCGGAGGAACGCCAACCGTATTGATTGATGAATTGTGCGAGACGATTGATTTGGCCCGGGAACTCTTCCCGATCGGAGATGTCTCATGTGAGACAAACCCGAATCATCTCACGCAAGAAAATATTGAACGCTTGAAAGACCGGGTACAGCGATTATCAGTCGGCGTCCAATCGTTTGACGACGATTTGCTCAAGCAAATGGGCCGGCATCAGAAGTTTGGTTCGGGCGAAGAGATCCTGGCGCGGATCAAAACGGCAGCGCCACACTTTTTGTCTTTAAACGTGGATATGATCTTTAACTTTCCTCTGCAAACTGAGGAAATCCTGCGTCGGGATATTGAAAAGGTGATCCATTCTGGGGCGCAGCAGACGACCTTTTACCCCTTGATGACCTCCCCATCTGTGGCGCGCTCGCTGGATCGTACCGTGGGGCGCGTCGATTATGGACGCGAGGCGCATTATTACGAGGTCATCCTGGAAAATCTGCAGAAGGAATTTAAACCGATGTCGGCCTGGACCTTCTTGCGGCAGGGAACCGGAATGATCGATGAATATATTGTCGATAGTGATGAGTATGTGGGCCTGGGTTCAGGTGCTTTCAGTTATCTGGATGGATCCCTTTACGTGAATACTTTTTCACTTCGGGAATATTCGAAAGCGATAGATTCGGGCCGGATGTCGGTTTCGGCCAGCCAGTCGTATGGGAAGCGTGAAAAGATGCGCTACCGATTCATGATGGAACTGTTCAGCCTGCGTTTTGACCGTCAGCATTTCCAGGAAGTTTTTCACACACTGCCAGAAATTGGCCTGTTTATCGAGATGATGTTCATGTTCCTGACCGGATCGTTTGCCAGCCTCTCGCAGGATGCGATCACGCTTACCCCGCGGGGCAAGTACCTTTCCGTGGTGATGATGCGCGAATTCTTCTCTGGGGTAAACAACGTCAGGGATGAGGCTCGCAAAGCCCTTTCTGAAGACGAACAAATGTGTGCATTTCCCCTCAAAGGCAAGCAGCTTACGATTGGGAGTTGACAAATGGGCAGCAGCCCTGGTAACGCGCAGTCACCTGGTTTTGTCTAAGGCGGGAAATTTCTGATTTATCTGAGCACCTGGAACAGGTTGCTGTAGTTATCTGTCCACAATCGCAAAGCCGGACGCCGTTCTACTGCCTGTTTCACTGCTGCAATTTTGGGTGTCCCTAATGCAACTGGGCTGCGGCTGAGCAGCACCCAGGTTGAATTGGTCCCTAACCAATCCTGGCTGCCGCCGACGATGGTCGCCTCTAGCAGGCCGAACTCGTCTCCCAGCCGTGCGACCACCGGTTCCAAATTCAAATGGCGGTTCGAGATATGGAACGCCAGGATACCATTTTCAGCAAGATGCTCCAGATAGAGTGCGACCGCCTCCCGGTTAATCAGGTGGGTGGGAATCGAATCTCCGGAAAAGGCGTCGACTGCCAGCAGGTCATAATTTTGGGGTTGATTTTCTTCCAGCTCGCGTTCCATGGAAAGCCTGGCATCGCCAAGAATAATGTCAATGCTTGCAGAACTGTTTGCCAGATAAGTAAAGTAGCGCCTGTCCTGGGCGATTATCACTACTTGTGGATCAATCTCATAAAAGCGGATTACATCGCCGGGTTGACCGTATGCAGCCACGGTCCCAGCCCCCAGGCCGACGATCCCGGCGCGCAAAGGCTGGCCGTCCAGTCTCTTTGGGTGATCGGTAAAGGCTAAACCAACCCCGGTGGAAGGGCTGTAATACCGGGTTGGCCGACTGCTGTAGGTTGTCCCTAAAGCCTGGCTGCCGTGAATGATTCGCCCGTGAACCAGGTTGTAGACGAGGGTGTTTTCGTGGGTCATCTTGCGCACACGCAGCACGCCATAGAAGTTGCGTGACATATAAACCGAACTGTTCACCCACTGCCAGGCAGTCAAAAACATGAAGAGAGCCAGGGCTATCCAGGCGAACGCCATTGGGTAGCGTAAGGTTCGAAGCCAGCTTTTGTGACTTCTAAAAGCGGCAATAACTGCTGCGCCAGCACTGGCAATTACACCCAACGGATATTCCCAGAAGTCGGGAAAGATTGTGGGCGCAGCCAGGCTGACCAACACCCCGCCTAATGCCCCTCCAATCGACAGCATCAAGTAAAACGAGGTCAGGTAACGCGGATGAGGTCGGCGAGCGTAAAGCGCACTGTGGCAAAACAGGCTGATTGCCATCAGCAGCACGGCATTCGCTGCAATTAATTCAAGGATCGATAACCGATTCGGTATCTCCAGGGTGATATATCCCAACCCGCAAGCCAGCAAAGCTATCGGAATATACGCGGGGCGCAAACCCTGCAAGCGTTCACTGAACGCGATGATGAAAGACAGCAGGTAGATACTGAGCGGCAGCACCCACAAGAAAGGCACTGCAGCGACATCCTGTGTGATTTGGTTCGTGACTGCCAGGAGCATAACAGACGGGAGGGTTGCCAACCCAACCCAGGAAATATATTCTGCGTGGCGTGGTTTTTGTGCCGGATAGGCATCATTTGAACCAGCCGAATTGTCTTGAGATGTAATCCCTTCCGGATTGTGAGCGCCGGTAGGCGCCCCGGCATTCCGGACAGCGCGGATCAGCAGGACGGCACACAGGCAGATCAGAATCAGATAGGCTACAAAGCCTATGGACCAAAAGCCGGTTTGCTCGATCAGCGTCCAGGCCGGCTCAAACAAGACCGGATAACTGAGCAGGGCAAGCAGGGAAGCCGCATTCGATAGGGCGTAGAAGGCATATGGCGATGATCGCTGTTGAACAAGGCTGAACCAGGCCTGTGCCAGGGAACTGTTTGTAGCCAGCATGAAGTAGGGCGGGCCAACACTGGCAGCCAAAATCCAGAGCACGTGCCAGACCGGAAAATCGCTGCCGGTGGGCTTCAGGTTGGGCGATGGGAGGATCGGGGTGGATCGAAAAGCAGTCATGATCACCAACCAGCCCAGCGCAGCCCCAAGGACGATCAGGTGAAAGAAAGCCTGCCTGTGAGGCTCCATGTGGCTCAGAAAATGCGCATAGGCATAACCGGCCAGGAGCAGAATTTGAAAGAAGAGCATGGCAGCTGTCCATACAGCCGATCCGCCTCCAAACCAGGGTAAAATAGCTTTGCTTATCATCGGCTGGATCTGAAACAATAAGAAAGCCGAGACGGAAATGGTTACCCCAAAAGTCCAGACCTGTACGCGATCGTAAGAAGCCGAATTTCTCATGCGAGATTCCCTGTTCGGAATTCCTAATTTAATAGCGATCACTTTCAACAACTACTGGATAGGAATTATAACAAACATCATTTCGGTTATAATTTGCACCACAATTGGTAATCCTATAGCAAACAGGCTGATTTTTCTCATCTTCTTCTCTAGCCAGATTAAGGATGGATTAATCTGGTTATGAAACAATAAAAGGTGGTATTGATCCGAAAATTTGGAGGAAATTAAATGGATATGACTGAGAGCAGGGCGATGGATGCTGTTCATCAGAAGCCTACGGGTGGGAAGGTGAAATTTCTTATCGGTGGTTTACTGATCGTCGCCGCCGTGATTTTTCTGATTGCTACTTCTTTGCAAAGCTCCAGCCAGTATTTTCTTACCGTTGAGGAATTGAATGAAAAGGGTTCTGCGATGCTGGGACGCGAGGTGCGTGTGTCGGGGGCCGTATTAGGGGATACGATTGAGTATGACTCCGAGACGCTGACCTTGAAATTTGCGATTGCTCACACGCCAGGCGATCAGAAGGAAATAGACTCGCAGGGAGGATTGGCGGCTGTTCTGCATGCAGCGGTCACCAACCCAAATGCACAACGCCTGTCTGTGGTTTACGAAGGAGTTATGCCCGACTTACTGCAGAATGAAGCCCAGGCGATTATGACAGGCAAGCTTGGCGAGGATGGGGTATTCTACGCAGAAGAATTGCTGCTTAAGTGCCCCACGAAATACGAAGAAGCTGTGCCGAAGCAGGTTGGGGATAATTAGGGGAGCTATGGAAGCAAACGTCGGTTTTGGCATCCTGGTCATTGCATTTTTAGTCTCTCTTTATGGAATCGGCGCAGCGCTGTATGGCGCCTTCAAGAAGAAGCCAGCCTGGATTGAATCGGCCAGGCTGGCGATGCTGTTGACTTTTCCATTGATCTCAATTGCAGCGCTGGTGATGGTCTTCCTGCTCGTCACGGGCCGGTATGAAGTCTCCTTTGTTTATAATGTCACCTCCAATTCGATGCCTTTTTATCTGCGCGCCACAGCTTTGTGGGGTGGGCAGGCTGGGTCGCTGGTTTTCTGGTCCTGGCTGCTTTCTGCCTTTACAAGCGCAGTAACGATTCGCAAATGGGAGCGGGATTTCGAGTTTCTTCCCTGGGTAATTGTGGTGTCATTGGTTACGCTGGTCTTTTTCCTCGGCCTGGTCATTTTTGTGGAAAATCCGTTTGAGCGTTTTTGGGCCAGTCCGACGGGCGAGATGCAGGCTATGTTTGCCCCATCAAATGCAATTTTGATTGAACCGCGCGATGGACGGGGCCTCAATCCGCTCCTGCGCCATCCAGGTATGATCATCCATCCGCCTATGCTTTACCTCGGGTTTGTCGCTTTTGTCATTCCGTATGCGTTTGCGGTAGCGGCGATGATCACGGGGCGCTCTGATGACCGCTGGATCCGATTAACACGCCGATGGACGCTGGTCGCCTGGCTTTTCCTGTCCCTGGGGCTTGTTCTGGGCGCACGTTGGGCCTACGATGTGTTGGGATGGGGGGGATATTGGGGGTGGGACCCGGTAGAAATTGCCGCGTTTATGCCCTGGTTGAGCGGCACTGCATTCCTTCACTCCGTCGTGATCCAGGAAAAACGTGGGCTGTTCAAGCGCTGGAATATGATCTTGATCATCCTCACCTACTCACTGGTTATTTTTGGCACATTCTTGACCCGCTCTGGTGTGCTCTCATCGGTCCACGCCTTTGCACAGTCGGCCATCGGTCCTTTGTTTTTTGGCTTCATTGCCATAACTTTTATGATTACCCTGGGGCTGTTGTTGTGGCGCTGGAATGAGTTGGCTTCGGAAGGGGAGATGCATTCACTGCTCTCTCGTGAGGCCCTGTTTCTGGTAAATAATCTGCTGTTTATTGGTATTTTGGTTGTGTGTTTCTGGGGTGTAATATATCCCTTGATCTCCGAATTGCTGACGGGGCAGAAAGTGACGGTGGGGCCTCCCTTTTATGAAAAGGCAACCGGCCCCTTATTCGCAGGGCTTTTGCTGCTGATGGGTATTGCGCCGCTATCAGCCTGGGGGCATTCGACTTATAAGACCTTAGGTCGCGCGTTATGGAAACCGGGCCTGATCTCTCTGGTTGTGTTGGCGATCGTTGTTGCGATGGGGATTCGAAATTGGGCTGCGTTGTTGGGCTTCTGGCTGGCAACCCTTGTGTTTGCGATCACCGTATTCGATTACAGCCGGGCTGTCCTGGCTCGTTCCCGGCGAACTGGTGAGAACCTTATTGTGTCTTTATGGCGGTTGAGCGGCCGTAACCGCCGCCGTTATGGTGGCTACATTATCCACCTGGGCGTCGTACTGATGGCATTGGGTGTGATTGGCATTGAGCTGTTCCAGACAGAAACGCAAGGCACGATCCGAAGGGGAGAATCGATGAGCCTGGCTGGTTATACGATGAGCTTCCGCAGCCTGGCAGAATTTGACACGGAAGATGGCCGCAATGTGGCTCGCGCGGTGGTCGAAGTTTCCCGAAATGGGCGGGTTTTGGGTGAGTTGTACCCGCGGCGGGATTATTATTACGCTCAACAACAAGCCATGACGATCCCTGGCGTCCGGAGCACAATGGAGGATGATTTTTATATCATTCTGGTTGATTGGGAGCCGATCTCGACCAACAGAGCTACCTTTAAGCTGTATCATAATCCGCTGGTCAACTGGTTGTGGATCGGTGGGTTTGTATTTATTCTTGGGACGATGGTCGCGACCTGGCCAGATAAAGATCTGGAGCATTCAAGGTCTCGAGCGACTGCTGGCCAAAAAATTACTGGTTCAGCACAGGCTGGTGATTGATGATCCCAACGTGTACCTGGGGATTGAACTTCTGATCCGAATCTCTGTTTTAATACTTGTATTCTTTTGTGTGGGCGACAGCGTCGCCCACACAAAACGAACGAAGTCCGAAAAACTTTTGCAAGCCGTTGAAGCAAATTTCATTAACTGGGACGGCACATCATGAACCCTTGGCGTGTTTTTCTCTTCTTTATTGTGTTGGTAATTTTTGCAGCAGGATCCTTCCGGTCAGTACAGGCCCAGGACGCGCTGCCTACTCCCTCAGATGATGATATCAACCGGGTGGCTAAGCAAATGTTTTGCCCCGTTTGCGAAAATACTCCCTTGGATGTATGCCCGACCCAGGCATGTAGTGAGTGGAGGAGGCTGATTCGCCAGAAACTTGCTGAAGGTTGGACAGATGAGCAGATTAAGGATTACTTTGTTGCCCAATATGGCGACCGGGTTCTGGCAGAGCCGCCTCGGCGAGGATTGAATTGGCTGATTTATGTCCTGCCACCGGCCTTCTTTGGGGTTGGCGTGATTATTGTCTGGCGTGTCCTGTTATCCATGAAGAATAAGCGCGTGCAGGTTGGCGGAGGTCTGGCTCCTTCACCCCAGCCCGATCCGGATGCTGATCCCTACCTGACGAGACTAGAAGAAGAACTTAAGAAAAAGGAATAAGAGGAGCGTGGTTGGATGGAAAACCAGATGACAGATTCTGTACAAAACCCTGTTTCCAAACCGCGTCGGCTGCCTGTGTGGGTTGTGGTCATTGCATTCCTGGCTTTGGCTGGTTTTATGGCTCTGATCGGTTGGGGATTGAGTCGCTCGATGCGTGGATCGATTTTAATTGGAGATCCAGTCCCGGAGTTTAGCATGACCACCTTCGATGGGCAGTCGTTTCGCACCAGCGATTACACCGGCAAGGTGATCGTGGTAAATTTCTGGGCTTCGTGGTGTAAACCCTGCGAGGCGGAGGCGCGCGAGCTCGAGGAGGCTTTCCAGTATTACCGGTCGAGTGGGGCGGACGTCCTCTTTCTGGGGATGGCGTATGTTGACACAGAGCCAAAATCGCTCGAGTATTTGAAAAAGTTTGGCATTACCTATCCGAATGGCCCCGATCTGCGTACCCAGGTCTCCCAGTTGTTTCGGGTTTCGGGCGTTCCGGAAACATTCATCATAGATCGCGATGGTAAGCTGGCTTACTTCAAAAAGGGGCCCTTTTCATCTACAAGTGAGATCATATCAGTAGTTGATGGCATCCTCAATCGATAGTTTGGTTTTCGTGGGCGCGGTAGAAGATCGGAAGTTGTTCGCTGCGCACTGAGCGGCGCCTGGAGGTTTCATGGAACTTATCGGATCATTGCTTTTTGTCGTTGCGGTCGCGTTGGCGGTTGCGTTGTTTGTTTCGCAGCCATTTCTTCGCCGGGGTAATAAGGCCTTCCCAGGTGAGGCGATCGCTCGACAGAATCGCGACCATGAACGCTCTGCCTTATTGGCGGAACGAGATCGAACATTAAGTGCTCTGCATGAGCTGGATTTTGATTTCACTTTAGGAAAAGTGCCCCAGGAAGATTACCAGAGCCAGCGGGTAGTTTTACTCCAACATGGGGCCGAGGTGCTGCGGAAATTAGATGAGATTGGCGTCGATTCCACCGGCGTGGAGGGGGCAGGGAATCGACACGCTCCAGAGTCAATCGAAGACCGCATTGAAGCCGCGGTGGCTGCCCGCCGTGCGGACGTTGGTTCGAGAATCCGCCCATCGGCTGCGGCCGCAGACAACGGTGGACGACCTGCCGCTGGAGCCAGCCGGGACGATGTAGAGGAGTTGATCGCCAGGCGAAAACGACAGCGAAATGAAAGCTCGGGCGGTTTTTGCCCGCAATGCGGACGTCCAGTCCAAAAATCAGATAAGTTCTGTTCGAAATGTGGCGCCGATTTGTGAGATTGCATTTTATTATTAGACCGAAAGAGAAGAAGGAAGTTTATCCATGTTAACTGCTCGCAAAGCCTGGATTGCTGCAGCCGCAATGGTTGTTTTTATTCTGAGTGGCTGCGGATTATCGCTGGCGGAAGATATCAAGCCTCCAGCAAATTATCGCGAGCCAACTGTTGCCGAACAGCCTGTTGACATCAGTGCGGCCTTTCCTTTGGTTCCCCCAGATCCCGCGGATGGAGCGGTAATTTATGCTGAAAAATGCTTACCTTGCCACGGAGAAACTGGAATGGGTGATGGGCCGCAGGCCGGGAATTTACCGAACCCCGCGACTGCGCTTGGCAACCCGGAGGTTGCCCGCGGCGCGAGTCCAATCGACTGGTTCGAGATCGTCACCCTGGGGAACATCGAGCGCATGATGCCTGGGTTTTCCAGTTTGACCGATCGCCAGCGTTGGGACGTGGTTTCTTTCGCCTTTACGCTCAGTACGACGCCAGATGAACTGGCGGTTGGGATGCAGGCTTATGGTCAGAACTGTGCCGAATGTCATGGTCCATCTGGCCGGGGTGATGGCGAGCGGGCTGCCAGCCTGGAGACTTCGCCGGCCAACTGGGTGAACCAGGAACGCCTTTCCAGGTTGTCCGCCAATGATCTCGTCGAAGTGATGGCCGGTGGAAAACAGGGACACCCTTCTTTCGCGGAGGCGCTGGATGAAGCTGAGCAGTATGCTGTCGCGGCTTATATCCGGACTTTAAGTTTTGCATCTGAAACTCAACCGGAAGGCAGCAACGTAGCCGGGGAGCCATCGCTTGATGAGCAGGAACAGGGGCAGGTACAACAGCAGCTTTCGGAGCAGCCAATCGACGAAGCCGTTCTTACTAAGATTGCTATTTTTGGGAAGGTCGAAAATGCGACTCCTGGAGGAGCAATTCCAGGCGGATTGAAGATTGTCATTACAGCCTATGAAGGCATGACGCCGGCATTCGAGGTTACGGGAGATGTCGCTGAAGATGGTTCCTACCGTGTCGAGGATGTCGACTTCAGCACCGATTATGTTTATTTCGCCCAGGTAGAAGCCAACGGCCTGGCTTTTAACTCGGAGATCCTGCATGGCACGGATGTGACCGGGGCTGAAACGGAACTGCCGGTGCAGATTTATGATACTACCACAGACGTTTCTGGGCTTCGCGCCGATCGCTTGCACATCTTCTTCGATTTCACGCAGGCCGGCGTGTTGCAGGTGGTCAACTTGTTTATTATTTCAAATCCAGGTGACGAGGTGATCGTTGCGCCTGATGCGGAACAGCCCGTTGTACGCTTTTCTCTTCCCGAAGGGGCCACGAATTTACAGTTTCAGGATGGTGAATTAGGGGGACGGTATGTGAAAACCGCGGACGGCTTCGGTGACAGGATGGGAATCCTGCCAGGTTCAGGGCAGCACCAGGTTTTGTTTGCATATTCTCTGCCGTATGATCGAAAACTATCCTTTAGCTTACCGGTTTCTTTACCCGTTGATGCGGCTATTGTCATGATTCCACCTGGTGGGATCACTTTAAAAAGCGACCAACTGATGGATGCAGGGCAGCGGGATGTGCAGGGGATGGCGTTCCAGGTCTATCAGACGGTGGCGCCGCTGTCTGCTGGCGAAGTGCTGTCTATTTCGCTTGGCGGCCGGGCAGAAATTGCCGGATCTACCACCCAGTCTAACTCCTTAACTTCGCTTCTGGTTGGAGGCGGTATTTTAGGCGCGGTGTTGATTGGCGCAGGCATCTGGTTGTACCGGCAACGAGCTGCCAATGAAACAATCGAAGAGGACGCCCAGGAAGTCGAGGGCGAGGCGGCTGAAGAGACGAGTGAAGCGCTACTCGACGCGATTGTGGCGCTTGACGATCTCCATGCTTCTGGCAGCTTGCCTGAAGCGGCGTATCTGGAGCGGCGTGCTGAGCTGAAGGCCCGGCTGGCAGAAGTTCTAGAGCGTGAGAATAACGAGTAGCAATTAAAAGCGGCGCCAAGATGATGATCGAAGTTAATCGTTTGATCAAACGATTTGGACCAAAAGTCGTCCTGCGAAACCTGGATTTTCGGGTAGAGCAGGGAGAGTTTGTAGCTTTGTTAGGGCCAAACGGGGCTGGTAAGACGACTCTGCTGCGCATTTTAGCTTCTCTCTCACGGCCCACCCTGGGGCAGGTGCGTATAGCCGGATTTGGCCTTCCACATCAATCGGCAGCCGTCCGGCGCCGGTTAGGTGTTGTGTCTCACCTGCCGCTGCTTTATGGCGACCTTACCGCAGAAGAGAATTTGCGGTTTTATGGCCGCATGTATGCGATCCGCCACCTGGAGCGGCGGGTTGGGGAAGTGCTCGAGATGATAGGCCTGTCTGCGCGCAGGCGTGACCTGGTTCGGACTTTCTCAAGGGGCATGCAGCAGCGCCTGGCGATCGGCCGGGCCATCCTACACGATCCCGAGGTGCTGCTTTTGGATGAGCCACATACTGGACTTGACCAGGACGCCTGTGCAATGCTGGATGATTCGCTTCGCCAGGTGGCAGCCCGCGGGCGGACTGTGGTGATGACCTCTCATGATTTGGCCCGGGCAGCCGATCTTGCCAGCCGCTTCGATGTGCTAATCCGGGGCAGTATTGCTGCGTCGGCTGAGGCAGGAGATCTTCCACTGGATGGCCTGCTTGCTTTTTACCGGCGGACACTGGCCGAAGCGGCGGAGGTGAAGGGGTGAAGGACCAGGTGAGGGATCTGGCTGAAGGAACACCCCATTCGCGGGAGACCGTTGAACAACGCGATAGTGGGCTGACTTCTTTCATTCAGACCATGAACGCTATTATCTGGAAAGACCTTGCGGCGGAATGGCGCAGCCGGGAACTTCTTTCGGCTATGCTGGTCTTTTCACTTTTGGTGATATTTATTTTCAATTTTGCGCTTGAACTGGACCCTGCTACGCGCGCCTCGGTCACCTCAGGGGTTTTATGGGTTACATTTGTTTTTGCCGGAACGCTGGGGTTGAACCGCTCGCTGGCTGTTGAGAAGGACCGCGGCTGCCTGGATGGGCTTTTGCTGGCGCCTGTCGATCGAACCGCGATTTATTTTGGCAAAATGATAGCCAATTTGATCTTCATGCTGGTTGTTGCAGTTATTGTGATTCCTTTATATAGCGTGCTTTACAATGCGAACTTATTTAATCCTGGGCTGATGCTTGTTATTCTGTTAGGTTCGGAAGGCTACGTGGCAGTCGGGACTCTGCTATCTGCAATGGCCGTACAGACTCGCACGCGGGATATCTTGCTGCCGATCCTGCTTTTTCCAGTGATCGTACCGGTGCTGGTGGCGGCGGTAAAGGCTTCGGCTGGATATTTAGAGGCTTTGCCGCTGGAAGAAATCCGGCCCTGGCTCAATCTACTCCTGGTTTATGATGTGGTGTTTACGGCAGTTGCGTTTATGGTCTTTGAGTTTGTGGTTGAGGAATAATTGTTCGTTTCAATCATGCCGATTAGGGCAGTCTGAAAGATATTTTGGGTAAGGAAGGTGTGTATGGGAACCAGTCCCCGTTTTTTGCTCATCATTGATGGGGTTGCGCTGTTGATGATCGCGGTGGCAACTGTGATGGTATTTGCATATGCTCCGATTGAAGCTGTCATGGGTCCTGTGCAGAAGGTGTTTTATTTTCACGTTGCGGCCGGCTGGCTGGGAATGCTGGGCTACGCAACCGCTGTCGTGGCCGGAATTCTCTACCTGGTGAAAAAGAACAGTTATTGGGACCTGGTTGGCCTGGGTGCGATAGAAATTGGACTGGCCTTTATGTTGATTAATATCATCACCGGGTCAATCTGGGCTCGACCAATCTGGAACACCTGGTGGACCTGGGATCCGCGCCTGACCACATCTACAATCATGGAACTTGCCTATGCAGCGTATCTGATGCTCCGGTCTGGGATCGAAGATCCTGAGCGACGAGCTCGCTTTGGGGCCGTTTATGCCATCATCGCGTTTATCAGCGTGCCGCTGACCTTCTTCTCGATCCGCATTTTCCGAACCATCCATCCGGTTGTAGTGGGGAGCAATGATCCTGGCGCGCAAGGCGATTTCAATATGACCCCTGCGATGACCCAGACATTTATCGTAAGCCTGATTTCTTTTTCGGTTTTGTTCATCAGTTTGCTCTGGCATCGTATTCGCCTTGGGCGCTTGGCGGAGAAGGTAGAGCAGATGAAGCTTCGCCTGGTCCAGTGAGCAGTTAGAAAACCAGGGATCGCGTAAGGAGGAAACGAATGGAAGGACCTGCTGATACATTGAGCTATATGATTGCCGGCTATGCCGTAATTTTTGGAATTATGCTTGTTTACCTGGCCAGCCTGGTTATCCGGTGGCGTAATCTTCGCCAGGACGAGGAGTTATTAGAGGAGCTAGAAAAAACGAAATAATTCCTTGATGCAGTGTGTAATTAAATGAAAAGGAGATCGTTTAAGTATATAGATCGTTCAATCGATCGAGAAACGGGATTAAGGGGGCCGTACCAGATGCAGGGGATTGAACAGCTGTTGATTATGGTGATCTATCTGTTTTGGGCGTTGGTGTTTGGTTTCCTGGTAATCGCCTGGCGCCCAAGTCTTAAAAAGAGAGCCCGGCCTGTTGTGCCGGTGACGGGTGATGACAACTGCGAGACTGGTGAGGATTGCGACGAGGATATTGAAAACCAGCCTTCTGCGCAAGGGGATACAAACCAAAGCAAGGGATAAAAAGCACAGATTTCCATTCAATAATTCAGGCATAACAGGATAGCAAGTCAACGCTGTCCTGTTTGCTTTTATGTTAGCCAGATGCATAGAGAATTCTATCTCTCACGCCCTTGAAATCCTGGTAAACATTTTTTGCTGTAAAATTAAGTTGGATGACTATCAATAATCATCTTCCATTTAGATTGACCAGCCAGATTCAAATAACAACAACATATTGAAAGGAGAACCACCAATGGCAAAAAATGTCTCGAAAGCGGCGGTTTCGCCTGGCGCAAAAGATAGCCGGTACAAGGGGCTGCGTCGTTTTAACCTGATCATGGGATTTCTGCATCTCATTCAGGGAGTTTTCATGATCCTTGTCAGTAATGACACCACCTATCCAATTTTTACAAATTATCTAAGTTTTGATACCGCTACGCGCACACTTAAGCCCGGCACAGAACTTTTCTATAACGTGCCATTTGGACCGGCCGTGGCAGGCTTCCTGCTTATCTCGGCTGTGGCACACCTCTACCTCTCCACGATCGGCTATGGACGCTACGTGGAAAATCTGAAGAAGGGTATGAACCCAATTCGCTTCTATGAATATGCGCTCAGTTCTTCACTTATGATCGTGCTGATTGGCATGTTAATTGGCCTTTGGGACCTGGGCGCGATTATCCTGATTTTTGCACTGAATGCCACGATGAATCTATTTGGCATCATGATGGAATTGCATAATCAGCATACTAAGAAGACCGATTGGACGGCCTTCATTTATGGTTGCATTGCCGGAATCGTCCCTTGGGTAGTCATCATGTTATACTTCGTGGGTGCAGTAAACTCTGGCGATGCCAAGCCCCCGGCTTTTGTGTATGCCATCGTACCCACCTTGTTTGTTTTCTTTAACATCTTTGCGATCAACATGGTGTTACAGTACAAGAAGGTAGGTCCCTGGAAGGATTACCTGTATGGCGAACGCGTTTACATTATCCTGAGTCTAACCGCGAAATCTGTTCTCTGCTGGCTAATTTGGACAGGGACGCTGGCGCCGATATAAAAATTATCTGCATCAGAGGCTTATCTTGGTGGCAAATTGATGGGCCGGCCTTCTATACGGGCTGATAAAAAAATAAGCTCCCAATCCACAAGGAAAGGGAGTTTTGATTTGACCTTAAAATAAAGAAGTCTCTTGGCGATGACCTACTCTCCCGGGA
>CAZBDC010000070.1:0-6967 GCA_964490575.1 uncultured Anaerolineaceae bacterium
ACCGTTCGTACATGCTGGCGTGTGGTCACAAAGCGCCAGGATACCGATGCAAAGAATTCTGCCAGGTCAAAAGGCTCCGGCGTTGCCCCCAAATCGGTCTGTCCGGCCGGCGTTGGCGTGTCCAACGGCAATGGTGTTGGCTCGGCCGGGAAAATCTGTTCGGCGCAAACGGTGAGCGTTTCCTGGTTGGTCGGGCGAGTTGGGTAATCAACAATAATCTGGCAAATAACCCGCCCATCTTTGTTCGAGACCAATTCCCAAACATACTGAGTTACATTGATCTCAACCGTCTTGAAGCGCCCGGTGCTGCCCCCCTGGCTGGCATTCGATCGACTGACACCCGCCAAAATCAACGCGGCGGTAGCCAGGAGAATGCCAAAAATCAACACCCGGCGGTTCATACGCCTCACTTCTTACTCGTCATGCGACCTGTAACGCGTTTCCATACCGCAGTTGGAGCAGCTGGCGGAATGTTCTTTAAGCTTTCTTTACTCATCACATAAGCTAAGTCTTCAAACATTGAGGTTACCGGCGAGTCTGGAGTGGTAACGACCAGGGGTTCGCCAAAGTTGATCGCGCGCACAAAGTCGTTGGGGGCGTTTGGAACAATATACTTAATGGGGCGCTTGAGCACCTTCTCAATCTGCGCCTGCCGGATACCCGAGTGCGGAACCACATTGTTAATCACTGGGAGGATCTTTTCGGGGAGAAAGCCCAGCTTATCATAGATATTGAGCGCGCACACCGCCGAACGGATCGAAGCCATTTCGGGCGCCATAACCATGAGCACCTGTTCCGCCATGTTTAGTGTGTGAATGGTAGCGTTGCTAAAATCGTGGGCAGTATCGATGATAATAAACTCATACATCTTCCGCAGTTCTTCGAGCACCAGCTGCCAGACCTCATCACTGAACGAATCAATCGCGATTGGGTAAGGCGGTGAAGCGATAAAATCCATTCCACTGGCGTGCTTGGTAATCAGGCTCTCGATCACAGAGGAGTCAATATCGTTGATGCGGATCTCAGACAAATCCTCCAGGGTATGGATCGGTGAAGCATTCAGCATCAAAGCAATCTGCCCGGCGTTCAGCACCGAATCAATCACAAGCGTGGGCTTCTCCCAGAGGCGATAAAGAGACATACCCAGGTTGATCGCGATACTCGTGCAGCCCACCCCACCCCGCAGGCTATGAACGGTGAGCGTCGAAGCCAGATCTTTGACTCCCTCGCGCTGGCGGGCAATCCGCAGCACCTCCCCGCGCCGGACCAGGATCCCCACCCGGGCAACCAGTTCTTCCGGTTGGAAAGGCTTGCTGAGGTAATCATCTGCCCCAACTTCAAAAGCCTTGAGTTTATTACTCAAATCGGCCTGGCTGGTCAAAAAGATCAGCGGAATGCCTTCAAAGCGCGGATCGCGCCGCAAACGCTGAACCACCTCATAACCAGACAGATCCGGGAGACGAACATCAGTGATAATTACATCTGGATTAAAAAGCGGAACGGTTTTAAGGCCGTCCATCCCCGTCCTGGCATATTCTACGTCATAGCCATGCGGTTTTAGCGCATGGACAATCATTTTATAATAAATCGGTTCATCATCAATCAGTAATACACGCGCCATAGAAGAACCTTTCTATTCAATTTACGAAGCCCTACCCTCGCTTAACGGGATCAATTGACTAAGCCATTATCCGCCTTGTTGCCTGCCTGTTCATCGACGTGGGTCTTAAGCCGCTCAACCGCCATTTCAACTTCAGACAGCAGGCGCTGTCCGTCGTTTAGATCACCTGCCTGGCAGCAGGCATCTAACTGTGCAGATAAATGCGCCATTTGCCAGGCCCCAAAGTTTGCGGATGCCCCTTTCAGATTGTGCGCGAGGTAAGACAGCATATTTCCGTCTCCGCTCTCGAGTGCAGCCCGCATCTCGGCCAGCCGGGTTGGCAAAGAACGGAGAAAATCATTTAACAAATTATAATAGAAATCTTGGTCTCCGCCGAATCGATTCAGAGCCTTTTCAATATCAAGGGGCGTAGTTGGGTCGCTTACAGGTTCGCCTGGAAACTGTTCCGCCTGTGAAAAATCGGTTGGATCTTCGGGCGTTCCGGCTTCAACTGGATCAGGCTGAACGTCAAGCGACTTTAGCTCACCGGTAGTGATTGGGGCAGATACCCGTGCCCAGCGCTCGATCGTTTGAAAAAATTTACGCGGATCGAGCGGCTTCGCTACGTAATCATCCATCCCCGCAAGCAGGCAGCGCTGGCGGTCGCCATGCAGTGCATGAGCAGTCATAGCAATAATCGGCACGTGCGAAACCTCGAGCGCGCCTTCTTCCTCCAGCTTGCGGATGGCCTGGGAAGCGGTAAATCCATCCATCTCCGGCATCTGGACATCCATCAAGATCATATCGTAAGTGGCACGCCTGACCGCCTCGACCGCCTCGACCCCATTCTTGACAAGATCCACTTTATGCCCCTGGCGAGATAAAAGCGCCAGGGTCATTTTCTGATTAATTTCGTTATCTTCTGCCAGCAAAATGCGCAGGCTGCGCGCCTTCAATCTCCTGGCAAAAGAACCGGTGATGCGGCCCGTGCGGCGGCGGCCATCTGCACGGCGGGCGTCACCGCGCTTGCTGCCCAGCACCATTTCAAGCGTCTCACGGAGCTGCGACTGCCTGATCGGCTTGAGCAGGTAACCTGAGCATCCCATCTCATTTACCCGGTTCAACTCGTTGCGGCGGCCCATCGAAGTCAACACGACAACCTTAATATCCTGGGTCAGCGTCTCGTGGCGGATCGCGCGCAGGGTTTCTTCGCCATCCATCACCGGCATCATCATATCGACCAGCACCAGGTGGAACGGTTCATTGGTCAGCAAGCCGCGGAACAGGGCAGGCATAACTTCCATACCACTGGGAACCGCGGTCACCTGGCAGCCAAACCCTTCCAACATGCGCGTGAACACCCGCCGGTTTGTGGCGTTATCATCAACTACCAGCACACGCACGCCGCGTAAATCTGCCCAGTCTTGCTGATCAAGGTTTTCTTGATGAGCAGCCTTTTCATAAGTCACATTCAACCAGAAAGTGCTGCCCTTGCCCGGCTCACTTTCCACGCCAATTTCGCCGCCCATCATGATTGCGAGCTGCTTTGAGATTGTCAGGCCCAGGCCAGTTCCCCCAAAGCGGCGAGTGGTCGAGCCATCCGCCTGGATGAACCGCTCAAAAATGGCCTGCTGGCGATCCTTGGGGATGCCAATCCCGGTATCGCTGACCGAAAAGCGGACGGTTACGTGTTGCTTTTTTTCCTCGACCAGTTCGGTGCGGATTAATACCTCGCCTTGTTCAGTGAACTTAATGGCATTTTCCACCAGGTTCACCAGGATCTGGCGCAGGCGCCCCGGGTCTCCTTTAACATAAACTGGCACGGACTGGTCGACATACGAAAGCATCTCCAGGCCTTTAACTTCAGCGCGGCTGGCCGAGGTCTGCGCGACCCCCTCCACAACGCCGGGCAGATCAAAGTCAACGCTCTCCAATTGCATCTGGCCCGCCTCGATTTTGGAGAAATCGAGCACGTCATTTAATACATTAAGCAAAGCATCGGCGCTCTCACGCGCGCTGACCAGGAAATCATACTGCTCATCGGTCAGCTCCGTGCCAAGCGCCAGCTCGATCATGCCAACGATGCCATTCATCGGCGTGCGGATTTCATGGCTCATGTTGGCCAGGAACTCACTCTTGGCTCGATCGGCCTGTTCGGCCGCCCGGCGGGCCTGCATCACCTCACTGATATCATGGAACATCCACAACACCCCGGGCGGCTGGCCCTCAATAACCAGGGGAACGCCGGCCCCCTCAACGTCAATCGTCGTACCATCTTTACGGCGGCGCAGCAGGTTGGTTTTGATCGTTTCCCCACGTAGAATCCGCTCAGAAAACGAGGCGATCTCAAACGACCCCGCCCCCCCATTCAACAGAGCATCCAGGTTGCATCCAATCACTTCATTGGGAGTGTAACCGAACAGGCCTTGAAAAGCCGGATTGCAGGCCAGGACATTTTGTTTCTTATCAAGCGTAACAATCGCAACTGGACTGTTGTCGATCAATGACTGGAGATGCTCTTTCTGCTGGCGGATAATCGCTTCGTCGCGTTTGCGCGCGGTGACATCGCGGACAACATAAATCATCCCCCGTTGTTCTTCACCGATATCGATCGGGTAATGGGTAAAATCATACCAGCCACCCAATGATGGAATGTGAAGCTCTCCCTCCAGCAAAGCCAGCCGGACCGATGTGTCATGCGGCATGCCCAGCACTACCCGATCGATGGACTGGTTGACCAGATTATCGAAAGTGGTATTCAACCAGCGAGTGGCCGAACGATTGCAGCGAATAATCCGGCCATGGCGATCAGCAACAAGTATCGCATCCTGGACAGCGTCAAAGATACTTTCCCACTCCCGCTTACCACGTTCCAGGATTTTTTCCAGTTCATGACGTTGCGAATTCTCCTGAAGCAGCTCCCGCTCGCGGCTGGCAGACCGGGCAATTAACTGCTGCGACTCGGCAGTTAGCCGTTCAAGACGGTCAAGCCTGGAACCCAGGCCTGCGCCAATCCAGGTTAATACAGCCAGGATCGCTGCCCCCCCAGCAATCACCAGCAGGCGTACAGCAGGCGTTACCTGAGCAAATGCATTACCAGAAAAGCGAAACACGAACACAAAGCACGCAAGGATCAACGCCAGCCCCAGCGCAAATCCATAACATGCATAAAGAATCGTGCGTCTCTTCTTTGTATTGAACTTTACATGCATATGCCAGCCATTCTCGCAAACTTATCCGAATAGACACCCAGGCCTGCTGTGATGTGGGAAGGATCAAAATGCTGGCAGTCTATCCATTGTGCAGAACAATAAACAGGTGCACGGCCCCAAAACCACGCAAAGCCGAAACTTCATTTTGTCCCCTGACTCAATGAAGATCGGTTAAACGTCCTCAAGCGACAGCCGCGCCAATGAAGCTACTATAATTTACTCGTGCTGCTTGCTGCTGTCAAGTGCCTCACTCGGCCGCAGATACACCCAAAATCACAGGCCACCCTGCTTACATGCATTCTTTAAATCGAATCTAGGAGGATTTTGTTACAGTCAAGACGAACACCAGCAGTTATTTGCGAGGCTGGCGGTCCCAGGCGCTGAAATCCCAACCATTCAGCAACATACGCAGCATATTGCGATCAGAAATACCAAACTTTAACATAACATGCGCTACATGAGTCTTAACGGTCTCCGGGGAAATATGGAGCCGGGCGGCCACCTGGCGAGTCGTATAGTTCAGGCAAATTAATGCGGTCACATCTTGTTCGCGCGGCGTCAGGGTCTCCCAGAGCTGCCAGCTATCCGACTGGGCCTGGTGCGTGCGGAGCGCCTCGCCCAAGATATGATTGGCGATCTCTTCAGGGGTGCGCTGCTCTTGCTCAGCAATCGACTCGAGCGAGCGGAGGGTGCCGACATCAATATTAAAGCTGGAAGCCTGCTTGTGAGTTAATAAGCGCCAGACCGCCCGAAAGAAGCGCAGGAAAATAAACATAATTTGATTTTATAGAACGATTGTTCAAGTGTCAACAATTTACTTACCTGACGCGCGTAAAAATTTACTAAAAGTTTACGCAGCTGCCCGCCTGGCCAGGCCTGTTATAATCAGCGCCAGCAGCCCAGCGCACGGCCGAGGACGGCCGCGCTGGTGAGAGTGCAATCAATGACCGGGAGTTTGTAAAGCCTTGGAGCAGCTATCCGCACTGGAGCAGATCGAAGCGTACCGGCGCCTGTTCACCGACGCCAGTTTTTGGGCGCCCTATGTCCAGGAAGTCTGCCGGCGGCACGGGTTATCCCCTGACGGGCCGGTCTCTGTCGGTGTGCCCGGCACATACCCGGCTTTTATCGTTGGTGACCGGTGGCTGGTCAAGTTTTTTGGACGGCTGTTTGAAGGAAAACAATCCTTCGCCGCTGAGCGTGAAGCAGGCCGCCTGGCCAGCCTGGATCCCGCCATCCCAACCGCGCAAATTCACGCCGCCGGCGAGTTGGGCGGACCGGGCTGGTCCTGGCCTTACCTGGTCTTTGCCTATATCCCCGGCAAGAGCCTGGGCGAGCAGATCGAGCAGGTAAGTTTCCAGGACCGGCTGCGTATCGCCCGCGAGATGGGCGGGCTGGTCCGCCGCCTGCACGCGCTTCCGCTCGCCGGCTCGTCCGTGTTCCCCGATCACGGCGCCGGTTACCTGGGGTTTCTTGAAGCTCAACGCGCCGCGTGCCAGAGAAACCAGCGTGGTTGGGATACCCTGCCTGCCCATCTGCTGGCGCAACTTGAACGTTTTATTCCGCCCCCGGGCCAGCTGGTCGGCCAATACCGGCCGCCCCACCTGATCCACGCCGATCTGACTCTCGATCACCTGCTGGGAAAGGTTGTCAACGGGCGCTGGCAGACCCTGGCGCTGATTGACTTTGGCGATGCAATGACCGGCGACCTGCTTTACGAGCTGGCTGCACTGCACCTGGACCTCTTTCGCGCAGACCGGCGGCTCTTGAGCACTTTCCTGGAAAGCTACGGGCTGCCGCCTGGGGAACGGGTTGAGCTTCCGCGCCGGGCCCTGGCAATGGCGCTGCTGCACCAATTCAACGTGCTGGCCTGCCTGCCCGGGCAGATGTTGGCGGCCGATTCGCTCGAAGAACTGGCGCAGCGCATATGGGGCCTTCCTTAAATACAACCAGTTCGGACAACACCACGCCAGGCAGGGGGTCTAACGGACCGGCCGCCAAAATGCCCGGAACAGCCTCCAAAGCTCATGCAAAGGGTGGTTCCACCGGCTCGTATGGAATGGCAAAAAAGCCTCGTAGCAGCCGGCGCCTTTCCCAGCAGTCACGCTCGTAGCAGGTCAGGCCATAGACCGGTTCGCCATCCTCCTCGCCCACCTGG
>CAZBDC010000070.1:6977-25687 GCA_964490575.1 uncultured Anaerolineaceae bacterium
GGATGATGACGTCATCAGCGGCGCGGCAGTTTGGATCGTAAATATGGATGTCAATTGACCCGTCCGGCTGCCCGGTATAACCATAGGCCAGCACCTGGTGATTGTCCCAGACGCGCCGGGTCACCTCTTGCAGGTTCGATGCTTTGGCCCGCAGTTGGCCCAGCGGCACCAGGCGCTGGTTATCGAGCGCATCGCGCACCTTTTCCCACTCTCTCAAGGTCAGTCGCCAGGTGCCGTTCAGGCCCTCGTCTGGCAGGAGCATCCAGCGAGCAAAACGCAGGATCGTTTCTCCGGCGGCAAACGAATCGATTGCGCGGCGGAACAGGTAACGGTGGAGCTTTGTCCCGCGCCGGGGCGGCTCGTGTTCAGCAGGAATCTTGCGTCCAAACAGCAAAAAATCAGCCGCCCCGGCCGACATCCCCCCACACAGCCCATATATTCCAGGCACTTTGCCGTCAGATAAAAAGGGCAGGCTTAAGGGCAGCATATATCCGCTGAAAGCGTTGTTGAACTGAAACCCATGCTGGCTGGGCAAAAAACAGTGAGGGGTCGTTTCAGGAAGCTGAAAGCGGTTCTCAAAAGGCTCCAGGTTAACCGTGTGGGTACGTTCCTGGCCATTCAATTGATAACGAAAATGGAGATAAGGGGAATAAACGTCAAACAGATCGAGGAAATGCGGCCAGTTTCTGTCCGAACTACCCAGCCCAACGAACGGCAAACCGGCAAAATCTTTGTACCGGCCAGGATCATACCTCACCTGGAAGAAACCACCCGCATCGGAAACTCCCGGGATAATCGTCAGGTCATCATCCCCCTTGCCAGGAGCATCCTGGTCAAAAACGCGCACCTCTACGCCGCTGGCAGCCTTGCCATTTGCAAATGTAATTCTTCCAGTTAGATCTGACGCCACTCTCGATCCTCCCGATCCCTGGCTGTAACAGGCGTGTCTGCGTATTTCAAGATTGGGTGAATCCCGATACGAGTTTTCATTATATAATGAAACATCAGGTTCCTTCGGCAAAATTTAGTTACCAGCTCTGGACGATATCGATTGTCAAGTACCTGATTGGGTACTTGACAATGCGTTTTAGTAATGCTACTATTTTTCAGATTTTCGAAAAATTATGACAATTGATTACATTTCATAATGTCAGGTAGCTTGCAGCCGACAAAGAATGCGTTCAGAAAAGCCCGCCAGGCGGCATGAAATGTTTAAATACCCGGCAAAATCCAACCGGGCCCGGTGAACAATAAGCGGGGCAAGTGGGTTTCCCAAACCATACATCGTCCACTGAAAAAGCATCAACATAAGGAGGCGGTCGGCGGAAAAGGAAAACAAAAACACACGCAAAGACAAAAAGATCCCTTACCTGCGCAAAGCGCAACCATGTTTGCCAAAACTGGAGGAGCAACGTATGAGAAAGAACCTATTCGGACTTCTGTCGGTGGTAATGATCGCCAGCATTCTACTGGTGGCCTGCGCGCCCGCTGGAACAGGCGCAGGCGGTGGAACCATCAAAATCGCGACCCAGAGCCCACTTTCGGGCGGCATGTCCTCGGTCGGCGGCGATATCAAAAACGGCGCCGAGCTGGCCCTCGAGCAGTTGGGCGGCCCACTGAAGGATATGGGCTTCAAGGTGGAACTGGCCCCCTACGATGACGAAGGCAACCCAGACAAGGGTGTCGCAAACGCCAAGCAGATCGTGGCCGACCCGGCCATTTTGTGCATCGTCGGGCACTATAACTCCGGCGTCCAGATCCCCTCGTCTGAGGTGTATCACACTTCTGGGCTGGCGAATGTCTCCCCTGCGAACACCAACCCGAAGGTAACCGACCGTGGGTACAAAGAAGTCAGCCGCATCGTCGGCCGCGATGACATCCAGGGATCCGCTGGAGCTGGTTTCGCCAAGACCAAAGGCATCACGACCGTCTTCGTGCTGCATGACAAAACCACGTACGGGCAGGGCATCGCTGAGTTCTTCAAGCGCGAGGCCGAAGCACAGGGCATCAAGGTGTTAGGCTTTGAGGGCACCGAAGAAAAAGCAAACTTCGACTCGATCTTGAACCCGGTGCTGAGCGCTGAGCCAGAGTTGATCTACTTCGGCGGCATGTACGACCAGATCGCCGTATTCATCAAGCAGGCCCGCCAGAAGGGCTACATGGGCATGTTCTTGAGCGACGATGGCTTCGACTCTCCTGAAGCAGCCAACATCGCCGGACAGGCACTGTTGGAAGGCACGGGCACCTACTTCACCACGGTTTCCGGCCCGGCGCAGCTCTATCCCGGCACGGCCAAGTTTCTGACCGACTTCCAGGCCAAATACAACGGAGATCCTGATCCTTTCGCCGCCCAGGCCTACGACTCGATGGGCATCTGCCTGAAGGCAATCGAAGATGCCGCCAAGGCAAATGGCAATAAAATGCCTACCCGCCAACAGGTGGTAGACGCGGTGCGCGCCCTGAAGGATTACAAAGGCATCACCGGCACGATCAACTTTAACAGCAAGGGCGACCTGGTAGAAGCCTCCTATTATATTTTCCAGGTGACCTCGGCTGACCCGGCCAAATGGGCTGAGAACACGGTAGCGGAAACGCTGGTCTTCAAGCCGCCGGAATAAACCGGCCCTCAGGCGCTGCCTTAACGATTTTTCAGAGGTAAATTGAGGGGGCGGGTGTGGAAGTACCCGGTGCTTTCCATCACCCGCCCCGTTGACCATCTTTCGACGTTCTATCCTGTTTACCCGTCAGGCAGTTCAACCGATTGGAAGGTCACCCAATGCAACGTTTTATGAGTTCGCCTCTCTACCAGGGTGTACTTCGACCCATTCTTCAAATTCTGATCTTTATCCTGGGCACCGGCGCTGTGCTTTCAGCCCTGATGTTGATCCTGGCCCTGCTGGCCACCGGCACAGCGATCGATCAGGCGGTTTTGGATAAAAATGGTGTGAGCATTATGAGCTTCACCCTGGCAAACCTTCCCCAGGTATTAATCGATGGGGTAGTTTTGGGATTTGTGTACGCGGCGATTGCGCTTGGCTACACCATGGTTTACGGGGTACTCGAATTCATCAATTTTGCTCACAGTGAGATATTTGCGATTGGCGCCTTTGTGGGCGTAGAAGTTTTGATCGCACTGAATAGCGGCGGCCTGCTGGCCGGAGCGACCGTGCTGGGCGCCTATGGCTGGTTGGTATTCGCCATCCTGGCCGGGATGACGGCTGCCGGGACGACGGCTGTGCTGGTTGAGCGGATCGCGTACCGGCCGCTGCGCAATGCGCCGCGCCTGGTGCCGCTGATCTCGGCCATCGGCGTATCTTTCTTCCTGCAAGATACCATCCGCCTGACCGAAAGCCTGACCACCGGGCAGTTCCACCGTATTATTCCCTCCTTTGGAAATTTCGACG
Organism: uncultured Anaerolineaceae bacterium; assembly: GCA_964490575.1. Classification (GTDB taxonomy): domain Bacteria; phylum Chloroflexota; class Anaerolineae; order Anaerolineales; family Anaerolineaceae; genus DSYU01. The sequence goes on from CAZBDC010000070.1 coordinate 10,382, forward strand.
ACCGCCTACCCCTCTTCAGCTTCCCGCTTTCTGGTGACGTGGTCAATGTCGATATCGAAGTCAAGTCACTGTGGGTAATGGCGGCAGCGCTGCTCATGCTGGTAGGCCTGAATTACCTGGTCAACGTGACCAAGATTGGAAAAGCCATCCGGGCAGTCGCACAAAGCCAACCTTCGGCGAACCTGATGGGGATCAACGTGAACCGCATCATTTCGTTGACCTTCCTGATCGGCGGAGCGCTGGGCGGCGCGGCTGGCGTGCTGTATGCGCTCAAGTTCACGCGCATCGACCCATTTGTCGGGTTCTTCCCCGGCCTGAAGGCCTTTACCGCGGCTGTGATGGGCGGGATTGGCAACCTGACCGGCGCGCTGCTGGGCGGAATGGTGCTCGGCATGTTGGAAACCTTCGCCGGATCTTACCTGTCTGCCTTCACGATGGGGGCAGCGGGCGCTGAGTACAAGGATATCCTGGCTTTTGCCATCCTGATCCTGGTTCTCATCTTCCGGCCGTCGGGCCTGCTCGGCGAGCAAGTATCCCAGAAAGCCTAATGCCACCAGGAGAAAAGGGAAATGCGCCTAAATAACCTCAAACATCGCTTCGTTTCGACGATCCAGGCCAGGTGGCAGCAGATCCAGACCGGCCGGGCGCCTTACATCGTCACAACCACGGCTCTGCTCCTCACAACCCTGCTGGTATATCTCAGCCCGCGCTCAGTCCCAGCTTTTCTGCTATTCCTGGGCTCGACCAGCCTGGTCTATGTCATGCGCCTGAACTGGCGGTTCAGGCTGGGGCTGGCCCTGGTGATCGCCTTAGTCATCATCCCGGTCATCGGCTTGCGGAATATCTTCTACCTCGAAGTGATCTTCCAGATCAGCGTATTCGCAGCCCTGGCGCTGGGCCTTAACATTGTGGTTGGGTTTGCCGGGCTGCTCAACCTGGGATATGTGGCATTTTATGCGGTTGGCGCTTACCTGTGGGCCTTCTTTGGCTCGCAGCAGCCTTTCCTGCTCAGTTCAATCCCGGGAACCGTCCCACCTGGTACTCCATTCTTCCTGGACCCTAACTTTTTCTATCTTTTTCTCATCCTGGGCGCCGGCTTCGCGGCGCTGGTCGGCTTCCTGCTGGGGCTGCCGGTGCTGCGGGTGCGGGGCGATTACCTGGCAATCGTCACCCTTGGGTTTGGCGAAGTAATCCGTGTGTTGGCCAACAACCTCGATAAACCCCTCAACCTGACCAACGGACCGCAGGGCATTTCGCCCATCCAACGCCCCGACCTGCCACCGGTCATCCTCAACAGTTGGAACGCCGTGTTCGGGGGAATCGTCGGGCAGCAAGTGACGGAGGGCGAGTTCTTCAACCTGGTCTTCTATGTGCTGGCATTGATCGTCATCGTCATCGTCGTCGTAACGGTCAGGCGGCTGGACGACTCGCGCCTTGGCCGGGCCTGGACGGCTATCCGCGAAGACGAGCTGGCTGCTTCGGCGATGGGAATTTCGGTCGTGAAATACAAGCTGGCCGCTTTTGCGGTTGGCGCTTCTTTCGCCGGCGTGATGGGCGTGCTCTTTGCCGCAAGCCGGACCTTTGTCAGCCCCGAATCGTTCAACTTCATGCAATCGATCGGCGTGCTGACCATGGTCATCCTGGGCGGGCTGGGCAGCATCCCTGGGGTGATCCTGGGCGCCGTCGTGGTGGTGGTCCTTAACCTCCAGATCCTGCAAGGTCTTTCCTTGTGGTTGAGCAGCATCCGGCAGACCGATATCGTTATCCCGGTCATCAATTTTGCGCTGCGCGATATCTCCTCCCAGCTCGACCCGGCCAAATACCAGCGCATGTTATTTGGGCTAATCCTGATCGTGATGATGATTTACCGTCCGGATGGCCTGATCCCGGCGCAGCGCCGCAAACGGGAAATGCGTGCTCAACAGGCAGCTGAGCCTCCCCCACTCAAAGAGGAAAGCCCGGACGTCCGCCAGGAGGATCACGATGCTAACTGACGCTTCACCAACGAAAATTCCGGCAATTTCCCCTAATAGTGCGCCTCTGCTGGAAGCCAAAGCGGTCACCAAGCGGTTTGGCGGTCTGGTCGCGGTCGATCGGATGAACTTTGTGCTTTACCCGGGCCAGATGGTCAGCATCATCGGACCCAACGGAGCCGGCAAGACCACGTTTTTTAACACCCTGACCGGGATCTACAAACCGGAAGAAGGCCAGATCCGCTTCAATGGGCAAAACCTGGTCGGCCGCCGCCCGGACCAGATCGCTTCATTGGGTATCACCCGCACCTTCCAGAATATCCGCCTGTTTGGCAGCATGACCGTCCTGGAAAACATCCTGGTTGGGATGCACTACCGTTTGAAGCAGAATGCAGCCGGAGCGCTGCTGCGCGTTTCCAGCTTCAAAGCTGAAGAGGAAGAGGCCCACCAACGCGCCGAAAAGCTGATGGAGTTTGCCGGCCTGAGCGACGTGGGCAACGAGTTGGCCGCCAGCCTGCCCTACGGCGGGCAGCGGCGGGTCGAAATCGCAAGGGCGCTGGCTTCCCAGCCGCTGCTGCTGCTGCTGGATGAGCCGACTGCCGGGATGAACCCGCACGAAACGCTCGACGCCATCGCCCTCTTCCGGCGCATCCGCGATGAATTGGGCATTACCATCCTGCTGATCGAACACGACATGCACGTCGTGATGCAAATCTCCGAGCGGATTTCCGTTATGGATTACGGGCGCAAGATCGCCGAGGGTTCCCCGGCTGAAATCCGGGCAGATGAACGGGTGATCGAGGCCTACCTGGGGCGCGGCGCAACCGCCCAATTGTCATTTGCGGAGGGTGAAGATGGCGCTGCTTGAGCTTGAAAATATCCACACGTATTACGGGCACATCCACGCCTTGAAAGGCATTTCGCTAAGCGTCGATGAAGGTGAAATCGTCACCTTGATCGGGGCCAATGGAGCCGGGAAAAGCACGACCCTGCGAACCATTTCGGGCCTGATCCATGCTCGCGAAGGCGCGATCCACCTGGGCGGTCATAACATCACCCGCCTGCCGGCCCACGAGGTTGTCTCGGCAGGCGTTGGCCACGTGCCAGAAGGCCGGGGGATTTTTCCCCGCCTGACTGTGCGAGAGAACCTGGAAATGGGCGCCTTCACAATCAACAGCCCGGCCGAGGTGCGCCGGCGGATGGAAGAGGTTTTCAACCTGTTCCCGCGCCTTAGAGAACGGGTCGAGCAAAAAGGGGGAACGCTCTCGGGCGGCGAGCAGCAGATGCTGGCCACCGCCCGCGGATTGATGCTCAAGCCGCGGATCCTGCTGATGGATGAGCCGTCCATGGGCCTGGCGCCGGTTCTGGTTGACGCGATCTTTGACGTGATCGTCCGGCTGAATGCAGATGGAACCACCATCCTGCTGGTGGAACAAAACGCCCTGATGGCGCTGCGCACAGCCTCGCGCGCGTACGTGCTCGAAACCGGGCGGATCGTGCTTTCGGGTACTGCCCGCGAGGTGGCCCAGAACCCCGAAGTCAAGCGAGCCTACCTGGGCGGATAAACCATAAGAAACGACGCTGGACCAACTGCTTGGATAAGCGCGGAATCCTCCTTGTGCTGGGCGCAGCGGTGCTGTGGGGCACGACCGGAACAGCCCAGGCGCTGGCTCCGGAGGGCGCAGGTCCGCTGGCAATCGGCGCTCTGCGGCTGCTGGTGGGCGGGGCGGCTCTTTTAAGCGTCCTCTTCCTCCGCCGGCCGGTCCCCGGGACGCCGGCAGCCCCGCGGCTGCCAACCGGCCCGGCGCTGCTGGCGGCCGGGTGCATGGCCGCTTACCAAATCCTGTTCTTTGCCGGCGTGGCAAAGACAGGGGTGGCGGTAGGCACCATTGTCGGAATTGGCAGCTCGCCGGTGCTGGCCGGCTTGCTGGGCTTTGTGTTTCGCGGAGAGCGTCCCGGCCGGCGCTGGGGAATGGCCACGCTGTTGGCAGTGGCCGGGTGTACGCTGCTGGCCCTGACCGGGGAAGAGATCCACGTGGATTCACTGGGGATGCTGCTGGCAGTGGGTGCAGGCGGCGCTTACGCCACCTTCTCGCTGGTCAGCAAAGGCCTGCTGGAGCATCAGCCGGTTGAGCGAGTGATGGCAGTGGTATTTGGCCCGGGGGCGCTGATGCTGGCCCCCCTGCTGCTGACTCAAGATACCGGCTGGCTAGCCAATCCACGCGGGGTTGGGGTGATCGCCTGGCTGGGCCTGGCGGCCACCGCGCTGGCTTATAGCCTGTTCGGCCAGGGATTGCGGCTGACCCCGCTAGCCACAGCGGTCACGCTCTCACTGGCTGAGCCGCTGACAGCCGGCGCGCTGGGCGTGGTGCTGCTGGGCGAACAGCTCACCCCGGCCTCGGCGGTCGGGATTGCCCTCATCATCGGCGGGCTGTTCATATTATCCCTCCCCCAAAGGGGATAGCCCGCAGGCCCTACTTCAGCTTCTCCTGTCCCTTGAATTCCCGCTCGGGGGAAAGGATCGCCAGAACTTCCCGGTCTTCCGCGGTTTCCTTCCCGGCCACCATCCGCGCCAGCAGCTCTCCCAGCCCCGGCCCAAGCATAAAGCCCTGCCCGCACATACCCACCGCGTTCAGCAGCCCCTTTACCTGCTGGCACCAGCCCACGATCGGCGCGCCGTCGGGCGTCATCGGGTACAGGCCGCGCCAGGTGCGCCGGACGCGGATGTTCTGCAGCTTGGGCATTACCGCGATCATGCGTTTGGCCACCTGGGGCAAAAAGACCGATGTCTCATCGGTATCAAAACCCCAGATAGGCGGGTTAGGGGTGATGCAGAAAATAATCTGGCCGGTCTTGTGCTGGTAGAAGTAGAAATTCGAGCTGCCTGGACCAGGCCGGATGTCAACCACCATCGGCTGCAAGAACTGCGCGACCGATTCGGTGATGCCGGCCTCGTGACAGTCCGGGTTGACCGGCAGGTCCACCCCGGCCATCAGACCCACCTGGCGAGCCCAGGCCCCGGCGGCGTTGATCACAACGTCCGCCGCATACTCGCCGCGGCTGGTCCGCACGCCCCGGACCTGCCCACCCTCCACGACCAGACCCACGACCGGTTCGTTGTAATGGAAGGTAGCCCCGGCCGCGCAGGCCTGGGTGTAAAAGGCATGCAGCGACAGCAGCGGGGAGCAGTTGCCATCTTCAGGCGAAAAGGTGCCGCCGATCAGGTCAGCCGGGTTGAGGTCAGGGACCAGGCGCAGTAAATCATCCCGGTCATACCAGTTAATGTTGAGCCCAAGCCCCTTCTGGCGCGCCAACAGGGTTTTGAGCGTGCTTTCCTCCTGCTCCCGGTAAGCCACAAAGCAGTATCCGCCGGTCACCCACTCGATATCATCGCCATAAACCTCCTGCCAGGTGCGGAAAATCTCGATCGAGCGCAGGCACAGGCGAATTTTGGCCGGGTCAGAGTGCGTGGCCCGCACGCCGCCAATGGCACGCTTATTCGAGCCCTGTCCCACCGAAGCGCACCCATCGACGACCAGGGTTTTGCAGCCAGCCTGGGCCAGGTAGAGCGCGGCGGGCGCCCCAATCGATCCGGAACCCACGATGATGACGTCGTATTGAGGGATCTTACTCATGGTTTTCCTCTGGGTTCATCCCGGCAAAGATCTTCAGCGGCACTTCGATAAACAGCGGGCGCCGGGTGGTATCAGTTACCTCAGACAGGATGATGCCCTCATCCCGGAACAGGCGGAAGAGCAGCGCGTGGCAGGTTTTCGAGGCGCAGGCGCCCATCCCGGCCCGGGTAATCGCCTTGATCTCATTCAGATCGCGGTACCCCTGGCGAATGAGCGCGCGTATTTCGCCCGCCGTGACGCGCTCGCAGCGGCAGATGATCGTATCGTCGCTGATGTGATCAACGTAGTGATTCATCGGCTGGGTGACCTGTTCCTCCTGGACGCGGATGCCGGCAATCCGGGTTGCCACTTCGCGCGGGGCCCGGACCTTGACGATGATGGTATGGTCGCGACTGGCTACCCGCTCAACCTTGACGACTTCATAATCCCCCAGCACAGTCCCGGCAGTGTCCAAAACAGTGACCGATTCTTTCTCTTTGATGACCTCATAGTTGAACTCAAAGGGAATCGCCACAACCGGATGATCGCTGTCCTTGCGGTAATCGACCAGGGTGATCGCCAGGCCTGGACAGATGGCGATGCATTTCTCGCAGCCAATACAGGTCGTTGCATCGCCTGTAAAGGTAGGAACATTCCGGATATCCTTCGGGTCGATAAAGATCAGGCCCTTGGGGCAGATCGACGAGCAGGGGTCGCAGGGGATCTCCTGGGTGCAGTGGAAGACCGGCAGCATCCCGCCGGGCGGCTCAGGATGGCTTTCCTCCACCACCACCGGCCCGGGACGCGACTTGAGGATCTCGCCGGTGCGGTACCAGTCCCTGGGAATCTGGCCGACATCATACCCGAGGAATTGGGCAATCTCCAGGCCCTTGATCTTGCCGGAGAACATGGCTGCCGAGGCCTCCGCGATCTCTTCCGCGTCGCCGGCCGCAAAAGCCGGCACGCCAAAATCGGTCGCTTTGCGGAAAAATTCGTCGACCGGTTCGAGGCCAACCGCGATGAGGACGCTGTCACAGGCGAAGGATTTCTCCGTACCCCGGATCGGGCGAAATTCGGCATCCACCTGGGCAATCGTGACCGACTCGACTGCGTCAACCCCGTTGGCGCTGAGAATGGTGTGCGAAGTATAGATCGGCACGCCCATGCGGGCCAGTTTATCTTTGTGCACTTTATAGCCGCCGCATTCGGGCAAGGCTTCAACCAGGCCAACCACCTCGATCCCGGCCTGCAAGGCATGATACCCGGCAATCAGGCCGACATTACCGCCGCCGACAATAAAGAGCTTCTCCGCCGGGCGGATCAGGTCGCGGTTGACCAGCGTCTGGAACGCCCCGGCCCCGTAAACACCGGGCAGGGTGTTGCCGCGGAACGCCAGGAAGCGCTCGCGCGCGCCGGAAGCGCCAAGCAGGACCCTGGGGACTACCATTACATATTCTTTTCCATCTTTGAGGATGCCAACCTTCCGGTCACTGAAGACGGCCAGGGCCGTTGAGTGAAGCCAGATCTCAACCGAGGGATACTTCCGCACCTCAGTTTCCAGCCGGGTCGCGATGTTTATCCCGCGCGTGCCGGCGTAAACGGCATCGGATGAGCCAAAGAAGCGGTGGGTCTGGAGTACCAGCTTGCCACCCAGGCGATGCTTATCATCCACCAGCAGGACCTGCACGCCCAGCTTGCCAAGCTCAATCGCGGCCGAAAGGCCGGCCGGGCCGCCGCCGATGATCAGAACCGGCACTTCGATGGTGGGGATTTCACCTTCCGCGGGGACGTGACTGGTATCCGGCAGAGCCGGCAGGCCGTTGGCCGGCTCGACGCGCATGCCAGGGGTGACCAGCTCAGCGCACGACTTGAGCGGCAGCCCATCGGCAATGACCATGCACTGCGCGCACTGCCCGTTCGCACAGAAGATGCCCTGCGGCGCGCCATCTTTGTGATGGTGGCCAAAGACATGAATCCCATTGGCGAACAGAGCCGAAGCGATGGTTTCGCCCGGGCAGGCGTTAAGCTCGCGGCCTTGCCAGAAAAAGGTGATTTTCTCCCGCTCGGGGACATTCAAGATAGGATGCTTTTCAATCCGGTGTTCGGGCATAAAAGTTCCTCAGAAGACTGGCAGCCGATATGGTTTTTCGGGCTTCGTTCGTTGTGTGTGAGCAATTGTGTCGCCCACACACAACGATACAAGTATCCAAACAGAAATGATCAGGAAATATGGTGATGATAAAAAGAGGTTAAGCAATGCACGGGAAAAGTGCAAGTGATTTTCGTGATTGATTCAGGTGAAGATGATACCGACATTGCAGTGCTGCGCGGCGCATGGTTGGATGTGGAAGGTATGCTGTCCTTCCCATCCAACCATGCGGTTTTGTTCATAGTCCCAGTTTAAAGAAGGTATTCGGATTTTCGAACAACCAGGCAGAAGCAAGCTCTTGGGCATCCACGTAGCCCAGGTAATCGATCTCGATCAGGTCGGCCAGGGCCATGGCGATGTTATCGCGGGCGATGCTGGCGTGCGCCCAGGCTGCGGCAGTAGTTTCACCGGCCAGGTCAGAGCCATAGCCGTGGATTTTGCTGTGCGGAACGCTGGAAACCGCCTGGCGCAGCAGGTTCTGCGAATAAACCGGGTCGATGATATGCGCCCAGCAGAAATCAATTGCCACGTTGGGATAATTCTTGGCCAGGAATAGCAGTTCGCCGGCGTAGGGCCAGTTGGCATGGAACAAGTCGAAGCGAGTGTCGCGGTGCAGCTCGATCAGGCGGGTGAGATGAACCGCATTGGTCTTGGTAATTTCGTTGCGAATGCCGGCCATGTGCCCGGTATGGATCTGGACCGGCAGATCGAGATCGCGCGCGCAGCGCATGAACTCGTGAAAGAGAAAGTTGCCCAGCGGGCGGTTGCCATCCGGGTAGGATAGCGAACGGCGCGGGTCTTCCATCATCCAGTTGAAAACCTCTTCAGCCTGAGCATAGGTTGGGTTACCAAAATCCAGGGAGCGGTCGTAAGCCGATTGATCTTTGAAAGCCACCGCCCCGGCTGCTTTCAGCCCGGCGAAGAGCTCGCGGCAGGTCTGAAGGTACTCGTCCAGGCTGGTCACCGTCCGGTCAAGGATGGCGGCATTGAGCTGGACCTGCTCATAGCTGACAACCCGATGAAACCCAGGCAGCGAAATCGCCAGGCGCGAGCGCGGGGGCATGGGCTCCTGACCCGCAAGAAAACGTTTCAGGCTGGGCCAGTTATCCTCGATACGCGCCACGATGCGCGCCTTTTCAAGGACCGCTTCGATGGCAGCCGGCGTAGAGAAATCGATCATCTTCTCCTGGATGCGCTGGAGGGCCGGCAGGGTCAGTTCTATCTCGCCATAAAACTCGCGCAGCACCCGGCGGGTAACCTCAGCATAGCCGGTAAAGCGGGTGCGGCGCCAGGCCCGCTCCAGCAGCGGCCAGCGCTCGGCAAGCGGCAGCGTTCCATCATCGATCCGCGCCATCTCCCTGTCAGAAGAGGCCGAATGAAGATCGCTGTGAACGTACCAATCAAAAACAGCTTTGATCGGGTCAGTCGGGGGGTGGGTTTCACGCGTGTGGTCGTGACAGTCAACGATAGGCAGGGTTTCGACATATTCGCGCAGGGCAGCATAGAAACGAGCTGTCGATTTCATTCGAACCTCCAATGGTTATGAATCGAAAAAGCAGGCCGATAGATGGTGGGGCAGGAACAACCGGCAGAGGCGTTCTCTTTATGCGCTGCCCGGCTCCAAATTCTCCTGCATGATGCGCTTGATCAGCTTCATGCGGAAATGATCTGAGCGCTCGCGCTCATCAAGGGCCATCTGGATCTGTTTCAGTTCGGCCTCCAGGCGCGGGATGAGGTGATGCTCCAGGGCATTCAACCGCCGCGAGGTGCGCTGAATCTCGCGCGACAGGCGCGCCAGGCGCAGTTCGCTTTCTGTCAAATTCAGGATCGACTCGACCTCAGCCTCGAAGGCCACGGCGGCCTCATCGATCGACACCGACGTGCCGGTGATGGCATACCCCCGATCCAACAGCGAGCGAGAGACCACGCGCTGCTCGATATGGGGTATCTTGACCCCCATCACGTTGACCGTGCCGATCCGCAGCGGCAGGTCGCTGCGGGCTGCCATGGCAACCGAACGGACTGCCTCTGTCCCGGCCATCGCCTCCGCCCGGCCCAGCGCCACAACGGCTCGCGCGGCGGTCTGCTGAAGTATTTCAGCATCGCGCGCCACAGTATCGACCACACGCTTAAACTCGCGCAGCAGGACCGTTCGCTTCTGCTCCAGCAGGTCGCGTCCCTGCCTGGCCAACGCGATCTGTTCCTTGTGGACCAGCAGTTCGGCCCGGGTCGTCGAGATATTACGCATCCCTTTCGCTTGCCTCCCTCGCCCAGTCAGGCAACCCGGATGGGCGATGATACTGTTCGATAAACCGTTTTGGGATGCGCTTGAGTGCGGCAGGCGGAATCGCCGACAGCAGATCCCAGGCAACCTGCAGCGTTTCTTCCACCGGGCGGTTGACCTGCCCCTGGCCGACAAACTGCCGCTCAAAGCCATCGGTAAAGGCAATAATCCGCCGGTCTTCGGTAGACAGGGCCGCTTCACCCACGATGGCGACCAGCTGGCGCAGGTCGCGCCCTTGAGCATACAGCGCATAGAGCTGGTCAGCCACCGCCCGGTGGTCAGCGCGGGTCTTGCCTTCGCCAATCCCGGCATTCATCAGGCGCGATAGGGAGGGCAGTACATCTACCGGCGGATAAATCCCCTTGTGATGGATCTCACGGCTCAAGACAATCTGCCCTTCGGTGATGTAACCGGTCAGGTCAGGAATTGGATGGGTGATATCATCATCCGGCATCGTCAGCAGGATCAGTTGAGTCAGCGAGCCAGGGTTATCGATGATCCGCCCCGCGCGTTCGTACAGGCTGGCCAGGTCCGAGTACATGTAGCCGGGGTACCCGCGCCGGCCCGGGATATCTTCACACGCAGCCGAAACCTCGCGCAGCGCTTCGCAATAATTGGTGATATCCGTCATAATCACCAGGACGTGCAGCCCGCGGGTAAAGGCCAGGTACTCCGCCGTCGTGAGAGCCGCGCGGGGAGTCAGAATGCGCTCAATCGTGGGGTCGTCGGCATAGTTGATAAACAGCACGGTGCGGTCCATTGCGCCGCTGGCACGGAACTGGTCCATAAAAAACGAGGCCTCGCGATGGGTGATCCCAATAGCGGCAAAAACGACGGCGAAAGGCTCGCCGCTGATCACCCGGGCCTGGGCCGCGATCTGCGCGGCAATCTGATTGGCCGGAAGCCCTGCGCCGGAGAAAATCGGCAGTTTCTGCCCGCGGGTGAGTGAATTTACCCCATCAATAGCGGATAGGCCAGTCTGGATGAACTCGCTGGGATGGGTCCGGGTGACAGGATTAATCGGCAGCCCGTTGATATCCAGGCTGTCCTCCGCCAGGATCGGCGGCCCACCGTCGATCGGCTGGCCAGAGCCATTCAGAATTCGCCCCAGCATCGACAGCGAAACACCCACCCTGGCGACATCGCCGGTCAGCCGGGCGCGCGTGCGCTCCAGGTCCAACCCGCTGGTCCCGGCATAGACCTGCACAATGCAGCGCTGCCGGTTGACCTCCAAAACGCGCCCGTGCCGCACATAGCCTTCGGGATCATAGATTTCGACGTTCTCGTTATAAGCGACGTTATCCACGCCTTCAAAGACGATCAATGGGCCCTTAATTTGAGACACAGCCCGGTACTCTTTGATCACCAGATCGGGCCTGGCCAATGATTTATTCATAGCTTCTCCCTAAACCGGTCAGGCTCTCCGGAATCCGTCTGATCAGCTCGCCCAGTTTATTCGCAGCCTGCCCGGGCGGAATTTCCTTCATCCGGGCCAGTTCGCTGACCACCGGCAGGCGCTGGGCCTGCTCAACCGATTGGCCCTCCTCCACCCTGTCGCGCAGCGCGCGGTGAAATGTCAGGATCGCTTTCAACATCCAGAACGCTTTTTCCAGCGGGCAAAACCGGTCTTCCTCGCTGTAGGCTGACTGCTGTAAGAAATCCTCGCGCAGAATCTGTGTAATCGCCAATGTCTCCCGTTCAATCTCCGGCAGGGCATCCGGGCCTACCAGCTGAACGATCTCCAGAAGCTCTTCTTCGCGCTGGAGGAGCGCCAGCGCCTCTTCAACCATGCCGTTCCATTCCGGGTTGAGCTGGCCGTTATACCATTCATCAAAATGATACAGGCTAAAACTGTTATTCCAGTTGATGGCCGGAAAATGCCGGCGGCGTGAAAGCTCGTATTCCAATCCCCAAAAGGTGCCGGTAATTCGCATGGAGTTCTGCGTGATCGGCTCGGAAAAGTCACCGCCCTGGGGCGAGATGGCGCCCACGACCGTCACTGAACCCTGGCGAGGGATGTCGTCCAGCTGGCCTGGACGGCCGCCCAGGCATACAACCGTCCCGGCCCGCTCGTAAAACTCGGCCAGGCGGGCCGCCAGGTAAGCCGGATAGCCTTCCTCGCCCGGCAGTTCTTCCAGCCGGCCCGAAACCTCGCGCAGCGCTTCACCCCAACGAGAAGTCGAATCGGCCAACATCAACACATCCAGGCCCATGTCACGGTAATATTCTGCCACGGTAACGCCCAAATAAATGCTGGCCTCCCGGGCAGCGACCGGCATATTGGATGTATTCGCGATCAGCACGGTTCGCTGGATCAACGGTTTGCCCGTGCGAGGGTCTTCCAGGCGGGGGAACTCTTCCAGCACGTCGGTCATCTCGTTGCCCCGCTCACCGCAGCCGACATAAACGACCACATCTGCGTCCGCCCAGCGGGAGAGGGTGTGCTGCAGCACCGTCTTCCCGGTGCCAAAACCGCCGGGGATAATCGCCGTGCCGCCCTTTGCAACCGGGAAGAAAGTATCGATTACCCGCGTGCCGGTGATCAACGGCCGGTCAAACCCCAGGCGCGAGCGGACCGGCCGGGCCCGCCGCACCGGCCAGCGCTGAACCAGGCTGATTTCATGCCGCGTGCTCCCATCCTCGATCAGCGCCACGACATCATCCAGCCGTTGGGGCCCACTGGTGATCCAATCCAGCCGGCCCTGGATGCCGGGCGGCGTCAGGATCTTGTGCTGAAGCTGATCGGTCTCAGGCACTGTTCCCAACACGTCGCCTGGCGAGACCCACACCCCTGGCTCGGCGGCCGGGGTAAATTCCCAACATCTATCGGTAGAAAGTGGGGGAGCCGTGGTGCCCTTCCGGATGAACACACCGGTCTGCTGAGCCAGTGCACCCAGCGGCCGCTGCAAACCATCATAGACGCTGCCTAGCAAGCCAGGCCCCAGCCAGGCAACCAGGCTCTGGTGGGTAGCAGACACCGGCTCACCCAACCGTAAACCCGATGTATCCTCATATACCTGGATGGTTGCTCCCCGGTTCGACAGCCGGATGACCTCGCCAACCAGGCCGGTCTCACCCACCCGGACCACATCATACAAGCGGATTGATTTGAGCCCAACCGCCATGACCACCGGTCCCGCTATATGCGTCACCTTTCCCAACGAATCGCTCACGTCACTCATGGGTTTCGGTTTCCGTTTTCTCCGTCTTAAAGATGCTGTGAAAGCCAATCGCCCGGCGGGTAAGTTCGGCGATCCGCCGCTGGCGGTACATCACCTCGCCCTGGCTATGCCCGCCCGGGATAGCCAGGAAAAACGTCTGGCTGCTGGTCTCCAACCGCCGCACGAGGCGCAGGTCCATGCTGGCCAGCAGAGCTTCATCGATGGCGAGGAGCCCTTGTTCGCCCGTCTCCAGCCAGCGCTCAATCCAATCCTCGGCCGCTTCGATATCTTCCGCAGGCAGCGTCTCCACACCGGCCAGGTTGAAACCGACCGCCAGGTCGGGGCTGGTAACCACAATCAGTCGACTCATCAGGCAAACTCCAGTTCACCGCGAACGGTCTCAGGGCTGCGCCCGAGCTGGGCGCCGCGAGCAATGCGCCGCAAGTTGGCTACCTCGTTATTCTTGAGGGCCATGTATCCCAGGAACACGCCAATTCCCAGCGGATCTTTCGCAATTTGCCAGGACAGCCAGTGAAGCTGATACCGGCGCAGCACCCGCTCGATCTCGCTCAGCCGGCCCGACCGCTCATATTCTTTCAACCCCTCGCGTAAAGCCGGTGCAAAGGGAACCTCCTGAAGCAGGCCCAGAGCTGCTTTAACGCTCGTCGCGCCATACAGGCGGTTTAATTGTTCCGCCGCCAGCGAACCGGCCCCATTGAATAAGCGATCCGGCCCAGCCACGTCCATCCGCCGCTTTAGATACTGCTGTTCTTCAGCAGAATGCAAGAAGCGCAGCACAACCAGCAAGTTAGCGATGTCGGCTTCCAGGTTCAAAGCCGCCTGGGCCAGAGCCACGCCATCTTGCCTGGCCCTTAGCCTTTTTAACGCCTCGCGGAAGCGCCAGCGGTCAAGCGCGAGCTCCATTTCAAACAGGTCAGCGCCCGGTCGCTCAGCCCGCAGTTCCAGCAGCGGCTGAGCAAAGGGATGGCGAAGCGTCGCCAGCAGGTCGATTGCCATGCGCGGGCTGGTTGCCCGCAGCAACTCATTGAGAATCACCATGGAGAGTTCGCCGACCGGCAGCAGGGCCCGTTCAATCTCTGAGCGAGGCGACTGGTGCGAGAGCCCGCGCAGAACAGTTTTTAGATTGTGGACATCATATGCACGCAGAAACAGGTCAACCAGCTCGAGCTCAGCGCCGCTGTAGAAACTACGGATGCCGGACACGGTCTGCGCAAAGTCACGCCGCAGAGCCTGGTCGATACTTTCCAGGTCGCTGCTTTGTACCAGCGAGATTTCAATTGCTTTGCGGTAAGAAGTGCGCGCCAGGAGGTTGATCAGTTCTGCCAGGCTGCCGGCATCCGCCAGCTCACCCAGGTCAGCCGGCGAAAGCAGGCGCGAGCGCATCGCCCGCAAACGAGCGTTGCCATATTCATAACCCGCCATCTTTATACGGGACCTTTTCTTTCTCGCCGGTCAGTTGGAGGTCAAAACCAGCTGCCAACCGTTGTTTCAGGAAAGGCAACGCCCGTTCCAGACGCGATTCAAGCGTGTTGATCGTGCGTACTGTCCCATCGGGTGAATGGGCGCATAAACCACCCCAGCAGGACAGGCTGTACTCGACCGGAACATCCATGGCTTTCTCGCGTAAAAGCCTTTCCAGAAGATTCTGGTCCCGCGGATCGGCCTCAATAACGATATTGTGCTTCATGCTGCGCAGTCCATTGTCGCCTGGCAGCAGTTCGAAAAGGATGCGGAGCAGCACATCGGGATACCGATCGCTGGCGCGGAAATTATTCAGCTGCTGGATCACCCGCTCCAGAACCTGTTCAACCAACCGCTCGCGCGCCTTCCCGACCAGGCATTCGGCCTCAAAACGAGCCTGGTTGCTGATGCGAGCGCTCTGGGCAGCCTCTGGCGCAAGCGCCTGGTGGTAAGCCGCCTGGTATGCCTGCTCGGACCTATCCCGCGCCTCCGCCAAAGCCGACTCGACTTCTCGCTCAGCCTGGGCCAGCACTTCCTGCGCCTGGGCAGCGCCGGCCTGTTGGATCTGCTCGAGAATAGCTTGAAGGCTCAAATCAAGATCGGAAGAGCACACGTCTGAACTCCAGTCACGAGATTCCATCTC
>CAZBDC010000071.1:0-6429 GCA_964490575.1 uncultured Anaerolineaceae bacterium
AGATAATGAGCGGTGACTGGAGTTCAGACGTGTGCTCTTCCGATCTGCGCCGATCTTCCCGCCCATCCTGTTCATCGGGCTGGGGGTCGACCGCCAGTTTCCCGAGCTGCCGGCCATCACCGGCGGGCTGGATATCGAGCTGGACGAGCCGATCCAGGTCGCCGGCCAGCCGATCGAGCGCCTGAGCACGATGATCTACAACTTCGACCCCTCCCTGGCCCCGGCAGGCAAGACCGCCATCACGGTCATGGCGCCAACCTCATACCAGTACTGGAAGGATCTCTACCAGGAAGGCGCCGACCACGAACGCTACGAGGCCGAAAAGCAGCGCGTGGCCCTGCAGGTCATCGACCGCATGGACCGGCGCTTCCCCGGCCTGTCGGACCAGGTGGAGATGGCCGACGTGGCCACCCCGGTCACCTTCGAGCGCTACACCGGCAACTGGCAGGGCAGCTTTGAGGGCTGGATCCCCACCCCGCAGAGCATGATGAAACCGATCCCCAAAACCCTGCCCGGGCTGGCGAATTTCTATATGGTTGGCCAATGGGTCCAGCCGGGCGGCGGCCTGCCCTCCGGGGTGATGACGGCCCGCGAGGTGATGGGGATGATGCGCAAGCAGGAGGGGGCGGGGGGACGGTGAACGGTGAACAGTGAACTGTGAACGGTGAACGGTGATATTGGAGGGGGTGTTGGGCCGGGCCATGCAAGGCATCTCCCTCCCTAAAATCGGCTTTGCGATTTTGGGGAGGGCCGGGGAGGGGTGGTTCTGCGCCCGGTCAATGAGGCGCGTTATGAAACCGGCGTGGGATTCCCGGCCTGGTTGCGCGTAGGCATCGCTGCGCCCTGGTGGGGGGAAATCCACCGGCCGAATCGTGTACCCCGGCCGGGCGCAGCGCTATCAACGCGGACCATTGCCTGGGACGGCATCGCTGCGCCCCTACATGCAACATGCGCCTGGTTATGGCGATATCGCGTGCGAGGTTACATGGACTCGGCGCCCGCCGGGTCTATAATATCCATACAAAACTGGTTGATAACCCGAGGTAACCATGCAGACTCGCTTTTCCTTCCTCTCCCGCGCGTTTGGCGCGGTGAGGGCGTTTCCCCGCCGCTTATGGCAGGCGGTCAAACCCGGGCCGGCCGCAGTAGCCGGGATGGCGACCGCCGTCCTGGTCGTTGGGGGGCTGGTCTACCTGGTCTTCATCGCGCGCTCGGCCGTGGCGGGGCCGTGGCGGTTCGCCCTGCCGGGCGGTCTGGCCCTGCTGGCGGCGGGCGGGCTGTTGCTATTCCTGGGGCAGGGCATCGCCTGGCTGATCGGGCTGCTGGCGGGCATCCCCTGGCGGCTGCGCTGGGCCCTGTTTGGGGTCTACGCGCTGCTGTACATTGCTCTGATGGGGATGCGGGGGATCATGCCGGCGGTCGTCCCGCTGGGGGTGATCTTCCTGGCGGCGCTGCTGGGGGCCGGCCTGGGCGCGCTGCGCGGCGGGGACCTGGCGCGCGGGCAGCGCGCTGCGGCGGCGGCCTGGCTGGTGGTTGGCGGGCTGGGGCTGCTGGTCGGGCTGGGCTGGGCCGCGGCCTGGCGCGGGGCAGCGCCCTCGCCGGTGGTGAACGCCGCCGCGCTGTCTGGCGCGCCGCTCGAGCGGGTCTCTCTTCCCGATCCATCCCAACCCGGCCCGCACGCGGTCAAGACGCTCACCTACGGCAGCGGTACCGACCGTTACCGGCCCGAATTCGGCCCGCAGGCGGCCCTGAAAACCCTGCCGGTGGATGGCTCGCTCCTGCTGGAGGGCAGCTGGCAGGGCTTCAACGGGCAGCTGCGCACGCTGGCCTGGGGCTTCGGCCCGGACAACCTGCCGCTCAACGGGCGGGTGTGGTACCCGGCGGGGCAGGGGCCTTTCCCGCTGGTGCTGATGGTGCACGGCAACCACAACATGATGGACTTCTCCGACCCCGGCTACGCCTACCTGGGCGAGCTGCTGGCTTCGCGCGGCTACATCTTCGTCTCGGTCGACGAGAACTTCCTCAACGGCGGGCTGACCGACTTCCCGGGCAGCATCAGCGGCGAGAACGACGCGCGCGGCTGGCTGCTGCTGAAGCACCTGCAAAGCTGGATGGCCTGGAACCGGACGCCTGGGAACCCCTTTTTCAAGCTGATTGACCCGCAGCGCATCGCCGTGGCCGGGCACTCGCGCGGCGGCGAGGCGGCCGCCGTGGCGGCGGCCTTCAACCGCCTGCCGGCCTACCCGGATAACGCCGCGCTCAAGTTCGACTTCGGCTACAACATCCGCGCGGTGGTGGCCTTCGCGCCGGTCGACGGGCAGTATGCCCCGGCCAAACGCGCCACACCCCTGGCGGACCTGGATTACTTCCTCATCCACGGCTCGCACGACGCGGACATGGTCGCCTTCGACGGGCTCGACCAGTACGACCGGGTCGCGCTGGGCAGCGATGGGTTCAAGGCGGCGCTGTATTCCACCGCGCCAACCACGGCCAGTTCAACACCACCTGGGGCGACGACGACCGCGGCGGGATGGTGACCGCCTTCCTCAACCGGGCCGCGCTGCTGGACGGCGAGGACCAGCGCCAGGTGGCGCGGGTGTATGTCAGCGCCTTCCTCGACGCTTCGCTGAAAGGCGAGCGCGGCTACCTGCCACTCTTCCAGGATGCGCGCGCGGCGGGGGCCGGCTGGCTGCCGCCCAGCATCTACATCAACCGCTTCGACCGCTCCGGCGACCGGCTGGCGGCCGGTTTTGAGGAAGATATCGACCTGCAGACGACCACGCTGCCGGGCGGCGCGATCCGCGGGGAGGCGCTCGACCTGTGGCGCGAGCAGCGCATCACCGGCAAGTGGGGCGAGCGCGAGGCCAGCGCGGTCTACCTGGGCTGGAACGAGGACGAACCTGCCAGCTACACCATCACGCTGCCGGGTGAGGGCCTGGCGCTGGACGCGCAGAGCGCGCTGATCTTCAACCTGGCCGACGCGCTGCAGGACCCCGGCCACGCGGAAGGCTTTGAGCCGCCCGCGGGCGAGGACGAATCGCAGCCGCGCCAGCCGCTCGACCTGACCGTCGTCCTCGAGGACGCCCAGGGCCGCGCTGCCAAGGTCCGCCTGGGCGATTACCTGCTGGTGCAGCCGCAGCTCAGGGCGCAGCTTTACAAGGCCAAACCCTTCGAGCGCGACGCGCCCTCCGAGCCGGTCCCGCAGAGTTATGTGATCCCGCTGGCCGATTTCGTCGAGGCCGGCGCGGGCTTTGACCCGGCCCAGGTGCAGCGCATCCGCTTCGTCTTTGACCGCACCCCGCGCGGGTCGGTGGTGCTGGATGGAGTGGGGTTCCGGCCGTAAGCACACCCTCTCCATTTTCGAAAGAAAATGGAGAGGGCCGGGGTGAGGTTAGATCACCTGGCAGGGAATCTGGAGCAGGCTGGCCAGTTTCAGGATCTCCTGCGTAAAGCTGCCGTAGGCGATGGCCTGGTGGTGAGAACCACCCAGGTACCCGTATTGGGTGATAAAGTCTTCCAGCGGCAGGTGGGGTTTGAACTGGTAATGGACCACGTTCAGCTTCGGCAGCGGCGGATGGTCGACGATCTCGCCTTCAGACACCACCCAGGTCATTTTTCCGTTGGCGCCAAAGGTCACGTTCAACAGGGTGACCGGCCCGGGCCGCAGGCTGAACACGAGCGAAACCGGGTTGACCGTCAGCGGGATCAGGTCAAAGGGATAGGAGACCAGCCGGACAGGGTCGCCGGGGCGGACCATTTTCCAGTTGCCTTCGCCCATGTGGCTCATCAAGACCGTCCCGGCGGCGTAGTTCAGGGTGAACATTTCGGTGAAGTTGGCCTCGCCGGCCAGCAGCTGCAGGATGGCCACCGCCGCCGCGCTGGTGACGTCTCCCTCCCCTCCAAAGCTGTAGCCTTCAGCCAGGAGCTTGCTCGCCGCCAGGAAGGGCATCGTCTGCAGCTGGCCTTCTTCGGCGACGGCCATGAAATGCGACGCGAAACCGATCAAATTGTGCTTTTGGAGCATTTCACGGATGGCCCACTCGATCCTGGCGGCTGCCTCGTGTTCCGCGGGCGTCACGCTGTCCGCCACCTGGAACATCTCCCGGTCGGCAGCCAGGCTGGCCTGGATTTCTTCGGCCGGCGCCTGGCGGGCAGAGCGGGCGAGCGCCTGCATCGGGATATGGCGGACGTGCAGCCCGATTTGGGACTGAAAGGCGGTTTCATCCACGCCGAAATCGCCCATGTTTTCCATCGGATAACCGATCAGGCCGACGCTCGACTGCTTGAGGATCTTGCGCACCCAGGCCGCCCTGGCCCAGGCCTGGATTTCAGCCAGCGCGCGCGGGTTTTGCCAGTGGCCGGTCACAAAGCCAAACGGCTTTTGACTGCGCCGCAGGGTGTTGGCCAGGTCTTGATACCCGTGAATGCCGTGGTTTTCGTCCGTATCCCTGCCCGACAGATTTTCGGTCACGGCGAACAGGTTTTGCGTGCAGAACAAAACCAGCGGGGTTTCGCTCGCCAGCAAAGCGGGCAGCACGTACAGGCTGGGCGCGTAGGTCAGGAACACCACGACGATCAGGTCGACATCGACCTGCTCAAACGCTTTGATCGCCTGGAGGGCCTCGGCCCGGTTTTTCACCACCCCTGGGAAGACCACCTCGGTGAAGTTTCCCAGGCTGCCCGCCAGCTGGTCCGCGAACCCGGAGCAGGAGCCCAGCAAATCGTCCTCGATCACCAGGTACAGGTCAAAAAATACAGCCAGCAGGCCAATTTTCGGTTTCACCGGTTTCGTCGTCATCCGTCCCTCCGATCCAGTTATCAAAAGAGAACTAGCGGTAATAATCCGCCATTTCGTGGTTGGCGGGGTGGGCAAAGGCGTCATCCAATAAACCGCGCGCCTGTTCCAGGGTTCTCGTCCATGGGTTCGCCAGCAGGTACTCCAAAAGCATGTTCCGGTCGCGCGAGAGAAACGCTTCGAGATCGCGTTCCATTTTCAAAACATGCTCTTGAATGTGGAACAGAATCCGCTTCGGCAGCGGGTCCATGTGGATCCCCTGGATCCCGGCTGCGCTGACCAGGGCCGGGATCTCCACGACCACGTCATCGGCGATCCCGGGGATGCAGCCCCGGTTGGGGATGTTGACCTGGAAGACCATCGGAAGGTCGTTGGTGAGCGAGTCGATGATGGAGACGTTGGTTTCCTCCGTTCTCTGCCTGGGGAAAACCGACGTGGCCGGCCGGCCGGGGTCGTTGGCTAGGTCCACAAATTCCCTGACCGACTGGTTGACCCAGCGGATGTGGTGGTCATACCAGGCGTCGGGATCCTCCTTCCATAATACCTCCGTTTGGCGGTCGGCATGGTACCAGCGGTGATAAGAGTCGCCCCCGGGGGTGGCGGTGTCGCCAATCGGGAACCGGCCCAGGCGCCGGTACAGGTCGACCGCTTTTGGCCCCATTTCTTCGCTGTAGGTGAATTCGGGGCTGCGCCAGTAGGCCTCGCTCTGGTTTTTGACCCAATCCTCCAGGAGCGGGTAGGCGTCTTTGCCCTCGTAATAAAATTTGCTCAGCCAGATGTTGTGGTTGGTGCCGTAAGTCTGGGCCTGGACGCGGGCCGGGTCCAATCCCAGCGCCTGCGCCAGGCGGTCGACCCCCTGGTAGCCGTGGCACAGCCCAACCGACTTGATCTTTGAATGGCGGGTCACCAGGGTGCAGCCTTCGAAAACCGGGTTGGCGGATTGGATGTAGTAGGCCGCGGGGCACAGTATTTCCATATCCTGGACGATATTCATGAACAGCTTGTACTGGTAAAACGAATCGAACAGGACTGACTGCGGATAGCCGTGGGCCTTGCACAACTGCGCGGTGAAATTGAAGCGGTCCCAGCCGCCCGCCATGGCGCAGTTGATCACAAAATCCGCGCCTTCCAGGCTTTCCTGGCGGTTGAGAGTCTTTTCGAACTGGATGTTGGCGTTCAGTTCGTGGGCATAACGCGTCGCCACCTGATAGATCGCTTCCAGCTTGACCGCATCGATATCCATAAATGAAACCGTGCAGCCCCAAAGTGATGGGGTGGCGCACAGATCGCGAACAATCCCCATGGAGAACTGGCCGCTTCCGGCCCCGATGATCGAAATTTTCAGGTGGTTTGTCACCTATGCCTCCCAATAAACCTTTTTTGATACTGGAATCGTTTTGTGTGGGCGACGCAGTCGCCCACACAAAACGAACGAAGTCCGTAAAACTACTTGGTGCTTTTTACAGGATAGGTATGTTTCGTATTCCAGCTCTCCGGGGAGAAGAAGACCGAGTTCGCGGTCATGGCCGGGTTGGCTTTGGCGTACAGGTTATATTGGTCGGATATCTCCTTAATCCGCTTCTCGCCGCCGGCAGCCATCCACTGCGACCAGAAACTCTTCAGCCCGCCGGTCA
>CAZBDC010000071.1:6439-25318 GCA_964490575.1 uncultured Anaerolineaceae bacterium
CGCCGGTCACATCGCTCTCATTTTTGATGATCTTGGTGGCCCATTCGCTGCGCAGGGCGAGCAGGTCGGGCTCGTATTGGGCCGACTCTTTCCAGTCCCAGGCCACAAAGTGGTAAATCCGGCTCAGGGTGGGGAACTCGTTCGGCTGGGGTTTGGTCGTATCGGTGCGGTTGTAGATGTGCGGCCCGTAGATCCGCGCGCTCAGGCCCGGGTCGAGGAAGACCGTCCCCTCGGGGGCCGGCAGCATCTGGAATTTGTTGTTCCATTCAGGCGCCCAGACGATCCGCCGCATCCCGGAGTATTCCTGGTTGGGCGCGGCGGAGCGCAGGTCCTGGTAGGCGCCGTTCGCGGCCCACTGCCAGTGTTTGCCTTCGATGCCGTAATTCGAGAGCATATAGTTTTCCCAGCTCTTGTTCTGCCAATCGGCAAAGGCCACGATCGCCTCGGGGGCCTGGGCCCAGGAGGTGACCACGACCGCGCGCTCGAGCGGGATTTCGGTCAGGATGCGGCCCGAGTTGGGCATGTCTTTCAGCCCCAGGGGCGGGTAGATCTGGACCCAGTCCTGGCTCGGGTCGACTTCGGTCTGGATGTTCTGCAGCATGCCGTTGATGGTCCACCAACCGCCCAACAGCGCGCCGACATACCCTTTTTGAATGGCGCTTTCGGTGTCTTCCGACGCGAAGGTGGCCCATTCGGGGTTGAGCAGACCGTCTGCATACCAGCGCTGGAGGAGCTCAAGCCGGCGCGGGCGCATGGCGCAGCCAAATTCGAACTCGAAATCCTCCCCGTTTTCGAGCATCTTTTTCTGTTCGTCGGGTTCTGGCGCGAACGGCCCCTGCAGGACGTAGGATGGGATCAGCCAGCCGCCCAGGTCATTGGCCAGCGGGATAGTAACATCGCCGCCCAGCTTCTTTTCCTTGAACAGGCGCAGGCATTCTTCCAATTCTTCCAGGTTGGTGGGGATATCGCGGTCGATTTTGTCGAGCCAATCCCGGCGGATGTGGATGTATTCGGTGTCGACCGGGGTCTGGTAGAAATTGGCAAAAACCCAGCGCTTGCCGCCGCGCTTGAAGTAATCGAATGCGCCGGAGGGCAGCATGTTGGTGAGGGATTTTCCGTAACCGGTCAGTTCTTCCTCGATATCCTGCAGCAGGCCTTCCTGCGATAACCAGCGCAGCGCGTCCCCGCCGGACCGTTCGATCGAATCGACTGCCATTGTTTCCAGGCGCGTGGTCGCCAGACCGTCGATGTCGGAGAAGGGGGCCGATTCTACCTCCAGGGAAACATTCAGCCCGTATTCCTCGAGCAGCGCTTTTTCCTGAATTTCCTTAATCAGGCTGTCGTCTGGCCCGGCGCCGGTGAAGCCGCCGCAGATGTAGCGGTGGACGGCCTTTTTATCCGCATACTTGATGGACGGGGCGTTGGTGACGCTGACCGCTGGCTGGGTTGACTTGCCAGCATTGGTTCCGCAGCCGACCAGCAGGGCGGCGCCCGCTGCTGTCCCGGTCAGGCGAAGGAAATTTCTTCTGGATAAGGTGTTCGATTTCATTTTTACTCCTGAGGCTAACTTCGAAAATAATGGGGGGTGGGTGTTGTTGAACCAACTTCCCGTGGGTTCGCGATGAACGGACGATGGTTGTTCGAAAGCTTATTTTGGTCGGTTAACTCCTTCGTTTGAACGGATCCACCATATCTCTCTTCTCCTTTCGCATCATTTAGCCTTTCACTGATCCAAGCGTGATCCCTTTGACAAAATAACGCTGTAAAAACGGGTACACAATCGCGATCGGCAGGATCGTGACGATAATCGCCGCCATCCGCAAAACTTCGGCGGGGGGCGCATCGGCCAGCAGCTTGGCCTGCTGCACGGCGGCGTTTGGATTGATCACCGGCATCATCGAAGCCAGGATGGACCGCAGGACAACCTGCAGCGGGTAGAGATCAGAATTTTGGATAAAAACCATCGGCCAGAACCACTGGTTCCAGAAATACACCGCGAAAAACAGCCCGATCGTCGCCATGACCGGCTTTGAAAGGGGAAGGACGATTTTGAAATATAAGGTCAGCTCGGAACATCCATCGATCTTGGCCGCATCGAACAGGTCTTTCGGGATCGATTCGAAGAACTTCATCATGATGAAGATGTACCAGGCGTCGGAAAGGAAGGGGATGAACATCGACCAGATCGTGTTGGTCATGCCGAACCCATTCACCACCAGGTAAAAAGGCACCATGCCGCCGTTGAAGATCATGGTGAAGAATAGGAGGGTCACCAGGAGGTTATGCCCCGGCAGCTCCTGGCGCGAGACCACGAACGCCAGCGATGAAGTGATCATCAAGCCGAGCAGGGTCCCGAGGACCGTGGTCAGCAGGGTGATGTTGAAAGACGGGATCATTTTGGAGGCCGAGCCCAGCAAGAGTCGGTACGAGGTGATCGACCAATGGGCCGGGTTAATCGCCACGCCGTTCGTCCTGTAGTAGTCCGCCTCGGTCAGCGAGCCAAAGATGATGTAGAAAAATGGGCCAAGGATGGCCAGGGTCAGCAGCAGCAGCAAGAATACATTGGCGCCGTTAAAGGCCTGTTCCCAGAACCCGAGCCGGATGCGGGTGCGAGCCTGTCTTGCGGGGAGGAGCGAGGTTGTGTGTCGCATGGCTAGTTCCTTGTCCAGAGACCTTCACCGGTGATCAGGATGGCGACTTTGTTGGCCAGCAGCACCAGCACCAGGCCAACCAGCCCTTTGAAGACCCCGACCGCAGTTGCCAGGCTGAGCTGGCTCTTGAGGAAGCCGGCCCGGTAGACCCACGTGTCAATCACGTCTCCCACCTCGTACAGGCTGGCGTCCGAGCCCTGCAGGATCAATATTTGCAGGAAGTCGGTGTTGAGGATCGAGCTGATCTGCAGGATCAGCATGATGATGATGACCGAGGTAATGCCCGGGACGGTGATGTTCAGAATGCGCTGGAAGCGGTTGGCGCCGTCGACGGTGGCGGCTTCGTACAGCTCGGGGTTGATCCCGGTGATCGCCGCCAGGTAAATGATGGCGCCCCAGCCCAGCTCCTTCCAGATATTGGTCCCCACCACCAGCCCATAAAAGGCGGATTTATTCCCCAGGATGTGGAGCGGCTCCAGCCCCATCGACTGCAGCCACAGGTTCACCACGCCCATGCTCTGCGAGAAGGTATAGGTCAACAGCCCGCCGATGACGACCCAGGAAATAAAATGGGGCAGGTAAGAAATCGTCTGCACGAAGCGCTTAAACATCCCGTTTCTCAATTCGTTCAAGAGGATGGCCAGGATGATCGGGGCGGGGAAAACAAACAGGATGTGCAGCCCGCTGATGATGAGCGTGTTGCGCAGCAGGCGGGGGAAATTGGGCGAGGTGAAGAAAAAGATGAAGTTCTCCAGCCCCACCCAGGGGCTGCCCGCGAACCCGCGAAACAGGCGGAAATCCTTGAAGGAGATCAACACCCCCCACATGGGCAGGTAGGCAAAAATCAGAAAATAGATGAGCCCCGGCAGGGCCAGGAGGTAGAGATAGCGGTACAGCCAGACCCTGGCAAAAAGCTTTTTCAGCCTGGCGCTGCCCGGGCCGGGCGGAGCGATTTCGGGATGCTTGACAGCGGAAAGATCGGTCATGTGGATTTTCTCCTCGCCTGGAAATACCTGGACTTGACCCCGGCGTAAGCATCCTGGGCCTGTGGATCGGGCATGAATTCTTTGGGGGCCTGGCTGTGGCGCGGGTCGCCTGGTTTTTGGTCGGTATCCCAGCCAAGAGCAGCGCCGGCCAGGAGCGCCGCGCCAAAGCTGGCGGCCCCTTTCACCTGGGAGACGGCGATGGGCATGCCGGTGATGTCGGTGATCATTTGCGGCCAATAAGGGTTGCGCGCCGCTCCGCCGATCATCATCAGCCGCCGGATGGGGATTTTGCCGCCGATGCTCTTCAGCAGCAGGTCGAGCTCAAAGGTGATGCCTTCCATCGCTGCCCGGGCCAGGTCGGCGCGGGTATGGTTCAGCGACAGGCCAACCGGCCCGCGCTGGATCGGCGCGTTGTCCGGCAGGTATCCGCCGCTCAGGGGGATGAAGGCCAGCCCATGCGCCCCAGGCGAAGAGTCGCGGATGGCCTGTTCCAGCAGGGCAAACCGGCTGTAGCGCGCCAGTCTTTCATCCCACAGGTGATCGATCAACCACTCCATGGTCGAGCCAACCCCGCCGATATCGAGGATCCCGCCAAACGCGCCCTGCCTGGGATGGCGGCTGACGGAAAGCCCGCGCGCAAAGCCCTGCCCGGGCTGGTCCAGCACGAACAGCGCCACCCAGGCTGTGCCGCAGGAAAGCAGCACGTCGCCCGGTTCGGCTGCCCCGGCGCCCAGCGCGGCGCAGTACTGGTCGTGCGCGCCGTTATACACCGGCGTGCCGGGCAGCAGGCCGGTCAGGTCGGCCGCGTGCCGGGTGACCTGGCCGGCCGGTTGGCCGGATGGCAGGAGGGGCGAGAGCTGCTGCCGGTTGGCCCCGGCGATCGCCAGGAGGGAGTCGTCCCAATCGTCCCGGGCGAGGTTGTAAAGCTGGGTAATCCCGGCGTTGGATGGATCCATAGCCAGCTCGCGGGTGAGCTGGTAGAGGATGTAGTCGTTGACAAACAGGAAGCGGTGGGTCTGCTCAAATTGGGCGGGCCGGTGTTTGCGGAACCAGGCGATCTGGTTGAGGGGCAGCCCAGGGGTCAAAGGCCAGCCGGTGGTCCGGTAGACCTGCTCCTGGCCCAACCGTTCAGCGACGGCGCCGGCTTCTTCCCCCGCGCGCTCGTCCATCCAGCTGAAGGCGAAATGGGTGGGCTTACCCGCCGCGTCGACCGGGATGGTCGTGCCGCCCTGGGTGGAGATGGATACGGCGCGGATCCGGTCCCCGGCCGAGTGGGCCGCGATGGCTGCCTGCGAACAGGTATTCACCACGGCCGACCATAGTTCCCGGGCGTCTTGTTCCACCCAACCCGCCTGGGGCGTGAAGAGGTGGACCTTTTGGACGGCTTCCGAATGGCTCCGGCCGGCCTCGTCCCAGGTGATGGCTTTCACTTCGGTTGTCCCGATGTCGAGACCTAAGATCACATCCATTCTGCCTGCCTGCTTTGATCCATCGTCCGCCGGACTCAGGCGGGTAACAGCCCGCTCAGGGCCTGATCCATTTTCCCGATCAGGAAGTCGACCATCTTCCTGGACGAGATCAGCGGAATTTTGGTCAGGGCAGCCGGGGGGCATTGGGCTTTGTAGGTCTGGGCGCTGATATCGATGCCGGCCTGGTTCAAGGCGTGGATAAAGGCCAGCGCCTGCTGGGGATCATCGAAGAAAATCGTGGATAGGTGGCGCAGGCCTTCGATTCTCTGGATCAACCGCGGGTAGCGCCCGGCCAGGCGTTTCAGCTCCTCCGCATAGTAGTCGCCGGTCGCCGCGATGTTCTGGCGGTTGGCTTCGACGAAAGCCATGGTGATCAACATGGTCAGGGAGGCCAGCTCTTCCTGCCCATTGGTCACCAGCGCGCCGAACTGGTTGAGGGTGTCCATGGCGGGGGTAGTCAGGATCTTCGAGGCCGGGTACTGCCCGCCCGGGAAGCCTTTGCCGATGGAGACGAAGTCGGGGCGCAGCCCGTATTCGCGGAAGAGGAAAAATTCTGGCGACCAGATGCAGGATTGGATTTCATCCACCATCGTGGGCACGTCGTGGGCCCGGCACAGGTCGTACGCCCGCTGGAGATATTCCTTCTCGAGCAGGATCCCGCCGTAATTCATCAGCACAATCTCGTGGAAGAAGGCCGCCACCTTGTAGGGGCCGTCATCGTAGACCGCCAGGGTCTTTTCAAAGTCCGCCAGGTCGTTGATGCGCACGGGCCTGACCAGGAGGAGGTTGTGCGCTTCGAGGTGGGCGGACAGGTCGGGCCACATCCCGCGCATCACCTGGGTCAGGATGGTGGTGCCGTGATAGTTGGCCAGTTTCCCGCCGGCGTGGTCGGCGACGACCAGGATGACCGGGATCTTCCCGGCGTATTTGGGCGCGGGGAAGGTTTCTTCGAGCCGGTAAAAGCGGGCCAGGACCATTTTGAGCGCGGCTTCCACTGCCAGGCTGCCGGTTTCCAGGTTGATCACCCGGTTCAGGACGCCCGGGTCGCTCGATTCGAGCACCCGCGCCAGCGCCTGCGGGTCCTCTCTGGGGATGCCGTTGGCCACCCGCACCAGTTCCTGCTCGAGCAGGCGGGTGATGTGGCCGCGGGTGTTGTTATGGGTGGCGTTTGGAATGCCCAGTTTGGCGGCAAGATCGACCAGCTGGTAGCCGGGGAAGCTGTGGCCGAGCGAGGCGTGGTAATGCTCGCTTTTGGCGATGAGGTGCAGCCGGCCGCCCTCGCCGACGCGGGTAAACCCCAAACCGGCCAGGGGGGCGGCTTCCCGGGTCAGCGCTTTATTAAACGAGACCGTCCCCGCGCCGTTCGCCGAAGTGGATAGTCCCGCGCACACCTGTTCTCCGATCGACCCAACCAGCTCGTCGAGCCGCTGCTGGAACGCTTCCGGGTAAAAATCGACCGCCTGGTCGGCCACCGATTGGAGCGATTGCGGATCCACGCCGGTTAGAAATGCCTGGGCAGCGCAAACCGAGCTGGTGTAGGGCCGGCCTAATAAATCACTGAGTGACATTCGCGGGTTATTCTGAAAAGAAAATTTATTTTGCATGGATTACTCTGCTTTGCATTGGAGGAGGGTAGGGTCTGGGTGGAAGGGGGGGACGGGCCCAGGGGAGCGGGTGGGGGGCTGCCCGGCTAACTGCCGCTGGCGGGAAACAGGTCGACCACCTGGCGGGTGTGGTGCGACACCAGCGCGGCCGAAAACAACTGGTGGCTCAGCCGGGTTTCTTCAGGCGTCGCGCAGTGAAATGGCTGGCGCATCTGGCCCGGGTTGGCTAGCTCGTCGCAAAACGCAGCAATCATTTGCAGGATGGCATCGCTAAACCCGAATTCAAAAATGCGCCCGGTGATGGTGGGATAGGCGGACTGGTAGGGCATATCGACGGTTCGCCAGGCCTGGTCGGCCCCCGGCGAATAGGGCAGGGAAGCGAGCTGCTTTGGATTGCACGTCGAAAATTCTGCGCTCAAAGAGGCGCCGTGAATGCGCAGGAACCAGGTGTTGGCATGACCGGGCGCGATGCGCTTGGTGGAAAGCAGCAGTGGAAATTCCTGGTCTGGCGTTGAAACCTCGCAGGCCAGGACCGCGTTGTCCCAGGTTTCGGTTGGCCTGTGCTGGCCGGCCGCGTCCGGGCGGGTGGGGTAAATTTTGGTCAACAAGGCCCGCACGTTTTGCGGAAACCAGCCGGCCCGCAGCGGGATGTGGAGGATGTGCATGCCAAGGTCGCCCAGGCAGCCGTACTCGCCGCAGGAGGCCACCTGGCGTTTCCAGTTGAGCGGTTTTTGGGGGTCCAAATCGCTGCTGTGCCAGAAACCGGCTTCGACCTCAATGATTTTTCCAAACCGGCCTTCCTGGATCCATTGGATGATCTGGTAAGCGCCGGGATAAAAAGGGAACTCAGAAGAACACCTGGCCAACAGCCCCGGGTTTTCCGCGACGGCCGCCAGGATGGCCGCGTTGGCGCTCGCGTCGATGCCAAAAGGTTTCTCGCCGAGCAAATGCTTCCCGGCCCGCAGAATGTCGATATACATCTGCGCGTGAAGGTGGTGGGGGACGGCGCAGTAGACGGCGCTCACCTGCGGGTTGGCGATCAGCTCGCGGTAATCGGTGGTCAGCTGGCCCACGCCGGTCAGGTTATTTCTGAACCAATCCAGCGAGCTGGAAGAAGCCGAGCAGACCGCGACCAGGCGTGGTTCGAAGTTGAGGCCGGTGAGGTGCAGCCAGCGGGAAAGCGCGCTGGCAAATTCCTTGCCCAACAAACCGCCTCCGATGATGCCGAACGGGATGATCGTCTTCATGCCTGCTCGCTACTCCGGCTGGGCGAGCGTTGTGTCGGCAATGATCACTTCGATGCCCAGGGCCTGGAGGGCTTCGATGGCGCCGGTCGGCAGGCCCTCGTCGGAGATAATCTTGTGGACTTTCTCCAGGAAGGCGATCCGGACCAGGGTGGCCACATCCCATTTGCTGCTGTCTGCCACCAGGATGATTTCCCGGGCCGCGCGGATCATGGCCTGTTTCACCTCGACCTCGCGCAGGTCGGGGTCTGTCACGCCTTTTTCAAGGCTGAATCCGCTGGCGGTGAGGAAACACTTGTCGACCGAAAACCGGGAAAGCTCCTGGATGACGGTTGGACCCACCGTGCAGGATTCTTTTTGTTTGAGCATCCCTCCCAGCAGGATGGTGGAAACGTTCGGGAAATGGCGCAGTTCGGTCGCCACGGGCAGCGCGTTGGTGATCACGGTCAGGTTGAGCGTATCATCCAGGTTCCGCGCGATCTTCTGGGTCGTCGTTCCGGCGTCAAAGATGACCGTGTCGCCGTCGGCGATCAACCGGCTGGCAGCCTTTCCGATGGTCTCTTTTTGCAGGTAATAGTCATCATAGCGCTCGTCAAAAGGCTTTTCCTGGGTCATTCCCTGGGAGATTGCCCCACCGTGGACGCGTTTCAGCAGGCCGCGCCGGTAGAGGGTATCCAGGTCTCTGCGAATGGTCATCTCAGAGGTGGTAAAGATGGCGCTTAATTCCTTCACCGAAACGACCCCGTTCTCTCGCTCGTTTAGAATTTCCAGGACGCGTCTCTGTCTTTCTTCGGCCAGCATGGGTGACCTCCTCGGATTGAAAAGCACTCAGGTTTTTTTTCAGGCGATCAGGCAGTGGTTCGTTCAGCCGGTAAGTTCGATTTTGTTATATTATGTAAGATTGTGTTTATTATAAAGACTTAATGGTAATTTGTCAATGAGATAAAACAATAATTAACATTTTCTATCGGTGGGGCAGGGATTTCCTGCGCCGGAAAACTGCCTTTCGGCCGTAATATGGATCGTAACGTTCCTCTGGTATCCTATAAGCAAGAGGTGCCACTGAAAAAAAATCGCAGTGGAGCCTGGGGGAATGCCGTACTAAATAATCGCCAGTCAGGGGGCCATGTATTAGTTTGAAAATATGCCGCGCTCGCCACGGGCGCGGCATATTTTCGCATTTCGGACTGCCCCGCAACGCGCCAGGGCCGTTGGCCGGTTGACAGGCCGGGATATAGTATAATTTCTATACACCACCCGGTGCTTCTGAAAGGATCCGCATCCTTGACCGCCCCGCAGCGCGCTGAAATATCCCCCCTGATCCGCGGTGAACCCAACCCGTGGAGCCGGCGAATCCTGGTTGTCGACGACGACGAGGCCATCCGCAGCATGGTGAGCGACAAGCTCGAATACGAGGGTTATGAAGTGTGGACCGCCTGCGATGGGCAGCACGCCCTGGAGGTGCTCGACCGGCGCGGGCTGCCGCACCTGGCGGTGGTCGACCTGCTCATGCCGCGCATGGACGGCTTCGCCTTCTGCCAGGCTGTGCAGCAGTACGTCGACCTGCCGGTCATCTTCCTGACCGCCATCGACGACGAAGAAACCATCCTGCGCGGGATCACCTACTGCGCCGAAGATTACGTGACCAAGCCGTTCAGCCCGCGCCTGCTGGCGGCGCGGGTGGAGCGGGTGCTGCGCCGCATCGGCGACTTCGCCTACACCCTCGAGCCGCGCATGAAGATCGACGAGTTCCTGACGGTCGACCTGGCCCACCAGCAGGCCTGGGTGGATGGCGCGCCGGTCAGGCTGACGCCCACCGAAAACAAGATCCTCCACATCTTGCTGAGCAATGCGCCGCGCCCGGTGAGCAACCGCTACCTGCTCGACCGCGTCTGGCCGCGCGAGGAGGCCGGCGAGGACGTGCTGCGCGTCCACCTGCACCGCCTGCGCGCCAAGCTGCAGGGCAGCGCGCATTCTGAACCGTATATTCTGACCGAGCGCGGGCGGGGCTACCGCTTCCGCGCCAGATAAAGAAATTTCAGGCTCGCCGCGACAGGCGAAAATTAATTATCTACAGGAGAATTTTATGGCCGCAGAAGAAAAACCCCAGGAAGTCGACCGCATCCGCGATATCATTTTTGGCTCTCAAATGCGCACCTACGAGGGCAACTTCCAGGCGATCCAGCGCGATCTGGAAAGGCTCCAGCAGGAGCTCGACCGCCTGAACGAGGCCCTGGCCGAGCACGAAAGGCTCTCCGGCCAGAAGATGCAGGCGCTCGAGCGCGAGCTGCGCAAGGCCGACGACAGCCTGCGCGCCGAGCTGCGCGAGACGGCCGGCCGGCTCACCGACGAAAAGGTGGACCGCCAGATGCTGGGCGACCTGCTCATCGAGCTGGGCAGCCAGCTGAAATCGGCCCACACCTTTGCGAGCTCGCTGGAAGAGATTCCCGGCGGTAAGGAAGGCTGAGCGTGCCTGCCGGAGTGGAGCCGCCCGGCCCGCCCGGCCGGGCCGCCGAGCCTGCCCTCGACAGCCTGCGCCAGATCCTGCTCAGCGACCAGGTCGCGAAGACCGAGACGCTGGAAGCCGGGCTGGCGCGCCTCGAGCGCCAGATGCACGACGAGGGCTTCCTGGTGCGGATGATCGCCCCGGTCCTGGGCGACGCCATCCGCCTGAAGATCCAGGAGGCGCGCGACGAGATGATCGAGGCGCTCTACCCGATCATCGGGCGGGTCGTACAGCGGGCGGTGGCGGAAGCGATCAACGACCTGGCCCGCTCGCTCGACGCGCAGGTGAAAGGCTCGTTCGACCCGCGCCTGGCCTGGTGGCGGCTGCAGGCCCGCTTTGGCGGCGCATCCGAGGCCCACATCCGCCTGCGCGAGCGGCTGCCGTTCGCGGTCAGCGACGTGCTGCTGATCCACCGCGAGAGCGGGCTGCTGCTCGATCACCTGTCGGGCGAGCAGGGCGGCACGGCCGACAGCGACCTGTTCAGCGGGATGCTGACCGCCATCCGTGACTTCAGCCAGGACACGCTGGGCGGCGGCGAGGAAACCGGGCTGGGCGAAATCACCTACGGCGACCGGCGCATCCTGATCGAAGCGGCCCGGGCGGCCTACCTGGCGGTGATCGTCTCCGGGCTGGAGCCGCCCACCTACCGGGCCGAGATGCGCGAGCGCCTGGCGGAGATCGAGCACGCCCAGGCCGAAACGCTGCGCGACTACCAGGGCGACTCCGCGCCGCTGGCCCCGGTGAAAGACACGCTCGCGCCCCTGCTGGTTACCACCGCGCCCAAGAAGCTGAGCGCCACCCAAAAGCGCGTGCTGGCTGCCGGGCTGGCCGGGCTGGTGGCTCTGCTGGTGGGGTGCGGGCTGCTGGCCAGCTGGGCCTGGCGAGTCTCGCGCCCGCCCGCGCCGGCCGTGGCTGCCGCGCCGGTCGTGCTGGTGGTGACCGCCACCCCCGGGCCGCCCACCGCCACCCCCGCGCCGACGCTGACGCCGGAGCCAACCCGCACGACCGCGCCAACGCTGACGCCCGAGCCGGCTCGTACCGCCGTCCCGACCACCGCCGTCCCGGCGACTGACGCCCCGGCCCCGGTGGTGGGGGTCCTGCTGGGCAACGTGTGGATGCACACCGGCCCGGCCCAGGAGACAGACCGCATTGGGCTGGCCCTGACCCTGGGTGAGGTGGAAGTGCTGGCGCTGGACGGCGGCTGGGTGCGCGTCCGGCGGATGATGGAAGGCCAGAACGAGGTCACCGGCTGGATCCCGCTCACCTGGCTGGGGCTGACCGGCGAGATCCCCGCCTATCTCATCACGCCGGAGAATTGAGGTGCCAATGCCTGCTGCGACGATCAGTAAAAAAGTGTGCCTGCTGGGTGAGTTCGCGGTCGGGAAGACCAGCCTGGTGCGCCGCTTCGTCTACGAGCGCTTTGAAGATAAATACCTGAGCACCATCGGCGTCAAGGTCAGCCGCAAAAACCTGGTGGTCACCCACCTGGAGCGGCCGGTCGACCTGTCGCTGATCCTGTGGGACCTGGCGGGCAGCGAGGAGTTCAACCAGCTGCGCGCCAGCTACCTGCGCGGCGCGGCCGGGGCCGTGCTGGTGTGCGACCTGACCCGCCCGGATACCCTGGCCCGGCTCTCCGGCTACCTCGAGGACCTGCGCCGGGTCAGCCCGGGCGCGCAGGCCATCCTGGCGGCCAACAAATCCGACCTGGTGGACGGCCTGCGCCTGCCGGTGGCCGAGGTGGCCGAGTACGCCGCCGCGCTCAACCTGCCTTATTTCCTGACCAGCGCCAAAACGGGCGACCAGGTGGAAGTCCTCTTCCGCCAGTTGGGCCAGATGCTGCTGGGCGGCCAGCCTTGAGGTGCAGCGATGGATGAGTCCCTGATCCAGCAAATCTGGCGCGCGTGCAGGATTGCCTTTGCCCTGGCCGGCCCCGACCTGGTGGTGCGCTCGCTGCACGGGCTGACCGAGATCTTCGGCGCGCCCGGGCAGGCCTGCCTGGGCTGCTCGCTATATGACCTGTTCCCCGAGCTGGTCGGCCGCGAGGAGGACCTGCAGGCCATCCTGGGCGGCCGGCTGGACAGCCTGAAGCTGGCATATATCAACCGCGAGACGCCCGAAGGCGAGACCCGCTACCTGACCATGGAAGACCTGCCCTACCGTGACGGTGAGGGACGGATCACCGGCATCCTCCACCTGGTGCAGGATATCACCAGCCAGGGTGCGCTCGAGCAGCAGGTCACCCAGAACCGCAACCTGCGCCAGCTCGTGCAGGAGTGGTTCGAGCGCCAGAACCAGGAACTGGTGGCGGCCAACCTCGAGCTGCGCCGGCTGAGCGAGCTGAAAACGCAGTTCATCTCGATCGCCGCGCACGAGCTGCGCAGCCCGCTGACCGCCCTCAACGGCTACCTGGAGATGCTGGCGGACGGGCAGATGGGCCCGCTGACGCCGAAGCAGCGCGCCGCGCTGGCGACCATGCAGAAAAGCGGGTACAGCCTGAGCTACCTGGCCGAGCAGCTGCTGAATGCCGCGCGCCTGGAGGCCGGGCGGGTGGACCTGGTGCTCCAACCGGTCGACCTGGCCGGGCTGGCGCGCGAGGTGGCCGATACGTTCGCCGGGCAGGTCGCCGAAAAAGCCCAGCGCCTCAGCCTGGAGCTGCCGCCCGGGCTGCCACCGGCCCTGTGCGACGAGAACTTCACCCGCCAGATCGTGACCAACCTGCTCAGCAACGCCTGCAAGTTCACCCCTGAGCAGGGCAGCATCCGCCTGCGCCTGGGCCTGGCCGGGGATCCCGGTTACCTGGAGCTGGCGGTGATCGACACCGGCATCGGCATCCCCGCCAAGGACCTCGAGAAGATCTACGACCCCTGGTTCCGCGCCGGAAACGCCGCCGTGGTCAGCACGCACGGCTCGGGGCTGGGTCTGTACATCACCCACGCGCTGGTCGAGCTGCACAACGGCGCCATCTGGATCGACAGCCAGCCGGGGCAGGGCAGCGTCTTTCACGTCACTTTGCCGGTCGCGGGCTGAACGGGCCGGTTAAAACCCACCACCCGGCCAGCCCGCCGGGTAGTGTATTGGGCGACTTCCGTGTGAACGAAAGTAGACTTTTCTATTATACCGGATGCGCCGGAAAAGAAAATAGCCAGAAATTGCGCTTCCCTTACAAAAATGCAAATTGTAGGTCGGGTTTCCAAACCCGACGCTCCCAGGCCCCGGGTAAGAAACCCGGGCTACAACCTTTAGTCCGCCGGGTGATGGCCCGTTCGTCCCGCCGGAAAAACGGGCGGTTATTTTTCTTCCAGGCGTGGTATGATTTAGATACCGGCGTAATGGAGAGGATTGAGGAGTACCGGCCAGGATGAATTACGAACAGGTTCGGAAAATGGCCCCGCAGATCAAGCGGATCGCGCGCAAGCATGGTATCGCCAGGGTGTTTGTATTTGGCTCCATCGCGCGCGGGGATGCGACCGAGCAAAGCGACGTCGATTTTCTGGTGGAAATGCAAGAAGGAGCTTCCCTGTTTGGCGTGGGCGGGTTCTGTTACGATGCGGAAAAATTATTGGGCGTGCCCGTCGATGTTGTCCCGCTGTCAACGCTGGCGCAAGTGAGCGACCGGGAATTTGTCGACAATATCCAACGGGAAGCGGTCTCTATATGAAAGATACAATGGAGCTTCTTTCCGATATGGTACAGGCGATCGCGGCAATCGATTCGTATTCTGTCCCAACGTATGAAGATTTCTTGGCAGATGAGAAAACGCAGGATGCGATCATGTATAACCTGATCATTATAGGTGAAGCGGCGAATCGAATACCGCCTGATTTTCAGGAGAAACATCCGGAGATCCCGTGATCCGCAATGATCGGGACACGGAATGTGATCGTACATGGCTATGACCAGGTCAAACTACAGATCGTGTGGGATATTGGCCCGCCCGGCGCTCCTGTGCCGCATCGTCCTTTGACACCGTTCACTGTTCACGGTTTACCGTACTCTCCGCCCACAACCGCTGCATCTCCTCGCTGGTCGCCAGCAGGTCATCCAGTTGGCCCTCGGCCTCGACCCGCCCGTCCTTGAGCACGATGATGTGATCGGCGCGGCGCAGGGCGGCCCGGCGGTGCGAGACCACCAGGCAGGTCTGGTCAGGCTTCTCGAACACGCGCTCCCACAGCACCCGCTCGGTCTCCACGTCCAGCGCGGAGGAGAGGTCGTCGAAGACCAGCAGCTCGGGCTCGCGCACGAACATGCGCGCCGCCGCCGTGCGCTGGATCTGCCCGCCGGATAGCTTGACGCCCTTGGGGCCGACTTTCGTGTCGAGGCCCTCTTCGAAATCGCCCAGGTCGCGCTCCATCACCGCCAGGCGCACGGCGCGGTAGATGGCCTCGTCGGTGTGGTCGAGGCCCATCAGGATGTTGTCGCGCAGCGTGTCGGAGAACAGGCGCGGCACCTGCGAGGTGTAGGCGCAGTTGGGCGGGGTGAAGAACTCGCCCGGCTTTTCCACCGGCGCGCCGTTCCACGCGATGCTGCCCGAGTCCATCGGTAGCAGCCCCAGCAGCACGCGCAGCAGGGTGGTCTTGCCCGAGCCGACCCGCCCGGTGACGACGGTGAACGAGCCGCGCGGCAGGTCGAGGTTGATGCCCTGGATGCCGTTCGTGGAGCCGGGGAAGTGGTAGGCCAGGTCGCGCGCTTCCACGCGCCGCAGCGCGTTGGCGGGGTCCTTTTCCGGGTAGACCACCGGCGGGTATTTCCCGTTCAGGTAGACCGGGCTGAACTCGACCAGCGCCTCGGGCGGCGCGCCTTCCATCAGGCGCTGCATACGCTCGACCGAGATGCCGATCTGGCGGTAGCGGGCGATCAGCAGCCCCGAGAAGGAGGTCATGTCGGACAGGAACTCGAGGTAGTAGACGAACAGGGCGAAGTCGCCGACGGTGAAGGTGCCGGCCTGCATGGCCTGCCCGGCCAGGATCAGGATCACGCCGGTGCCCAGGTGGGTGGCGTTGTGGAAGATGGAGCGCAGGATCTCGTTGAACAACCGGTCGCGCACAGCCAGCCGGCGGCGCTCGTCGTTCAGCTCCTGGAAGCGCCCGATCACGCCCTCCTCGGCGGTGGCCACTTTGACGGCCTGGACCGCGCCGAAGAACTCGCCGATGAAGCCGGTGATGATCCCGCCCGCCCGGCTGCTGGCGCGGCGGTATTCGTCGATGCGGCGCGAGGAGGCCGCGGCGATGATACCGACGACAATGAAGGGCAGCAGCGCCAGCCCGGTATAGGTCGGGCTGATGCGGATCATCACGTACAGCGAGATGATGTTGAAGACGACCATGCCGAGGATGTCGTTGATCCACAGCGCGAAGAGCGGGATCTCAAAGGTGTCGCCGCGGAAGCGGCTGATGGCCTCGCCGGGCGAGTCGGGCAGGGCCGAGGCGCCCGGGCGGCGCAGGATGTGGCGCAGCAGGTTCTTGCGCAGCAGCGTCATCCCGTTCTGGAAGAAGGGGACGTTAGTGGTCATCAGCCCGTACCCGCCCAGGATGCTGCCGAGCTCGGCGCAGAACAGCAGGGCGATGATCGACCACAGGTTCAGCCCGAGCTGGGCGTCGCCGCTGAGCAGGTTGAAGAACTCGCGCAGCGCCAGGGCCGGGATCTGGTAGAACAGCATCAGGATCAGCATGGCCAGCAGGTTGGCCAGCCACAGGTCGCGCCGGTAGCGGATGGTGCGCAGGATGACCTTCCAGGCCGGCAGGGAGGGCTTGCGTTTGGCGGCTTTGGGGGCCGCGGCGGTGGTTGTCGTCGCGCTCATGCCAGCACCTCCTCCAGCCCGGTTCGCAGCAGGCTGTGGAAACGGGTGGCGGGGTCGCCCGCCAGCGCCAGCCGCCCGCCGTGTTCGACCACCCGGCCATCTTCCAGGATCATCACCTCGCTGGTGCGGTGGAGCGTGCCCAGGCGGTGGGCGATGATGATGGCGGTGCGGTTCTCCAGCAGTTTGTCGATGGCGCGCTCGATGAGCTGCTCGGTGGCCGGGTCGAGGCGCGAGGAGGCTTCGTCGAGGATCACCAGCCCGGGGTCGCGCAGGAAGACGCGCGTGAAGGCCAGCAGCTGGGCCTCGCCGGCCGAGATCGAGCGCCCGCCGGTCTCCAGTTTGGTGTCCAGGCCGTCCGGCAGGCGGCTGAGCCACTCGGTCAGTCCCAACTCGGCGATCACCTCGACAATGCGGTCGTCGGAGATGGAGCGGTCGAAGAAGGTGATGTTGTCGCGTACGGTGGCCTGGAAGAGCTGCACGTCCTGGGTGACCAGGGCCACCCGCTCGCGCAGGGCTTTCAGGCGCGGCAGGGTCAGCGGCACGCCGCCCAACCTGACCCGCCCGCGGGTGGGGTCGTACAGGCGGAAGACCAGGCGGGCCAGGGTGGTCTTGCCCGAGCCGGTGCGCCCCAAAATGCCCAGCACCGTCCCCGGCCTGAGCTGGAAGTCGACCTCCTCCAGGACCGTCTCGCCCTCTTTGTAGGCGAAGTGGACGCCCTCGAAGCCCAGCCCGAGCGGCCCGGGCGGGAGCTCGGCCCCGGGGCCGTCGACGATTCTGGCCTCGATGGCGCGCAGCTCGCGCAGGCGCTCGGTGGCCGCGCCGATATTCTGCAAATTTTCAACCTGCTGGGTCAACTCGCGGATCGGGCGGCGCAGCAGGTTGGTGTAGGTCACCACCAGGTAGACCGCGCCCAGGCTGATGGTGCCATCCTGGAACAGGTAGAAGCCGCTCGCCAGGGCCATGCCCACCCCCAGGGTCATGAATATGCCGGCGGTCAGGCGCACCAGCACGAAGCGCCGGTTGACCGAGCGCCAGTAGCCGAGGATGCGCACCGACAGCTTGTAGAGGCCGAGCAGGACGAACTCGACCGCCCCGCTCGAGCGGATATCCTCGGTGCCGGCCAGGCGCTCCTCCAGATAGCCGAACAGGTCGGCGATCGATTCGCGGAACTTCTTCTGGTAGGGGATGGCGACGCCGCGCACGGCGTTGAGCCCCAGCAGGGTGAGGACGGCGAAGACGCTGAAGGCCGCCCCGATGCGCCAGTCCTCGATCAGCAGCGCGCCGAGGATGCCCAGCAGGAGCAGGATGTTGCCCAGCACGCGGATGACGAGCTGCGAGAAGAAGTTCGACAGCTCGGCCACGTCGCCGTCGATGCGCTCGATCAGCTCGCCCGGCGAGACGTTGTTGTGGTAGCTCATGTCGAGGTTGAGGCAGTGGCGGGCCATCTCGGCCCGCAGGGCGTTGGTGGCGGTCCAGGCCACGTTCTCGCCCACGTAGGTGGCGCCGACGCCGACCACCTGCTGGAGCAGGGCGATGCCGATGAAGGCCAGCGCCGCCCAGGTGAGGACGGCGGTCTCGCGGCTGGTCTGGGTGGTGTCGATGAAGAAGCGCATGATCTGCGGGTTGATCAACTGCATGCCGATACTGCCCAGCAGCAGCACCGCCAGCAGGATGAAGCGCCCGCGCTGGGGCCGGATGTGCCTGGCCAGCAGGTCCCAGAATCTCGTGACTGGAGTTCAGACGTGTGCTCTTCCGATCTGGGGGGGTGTTTCATTTGATTCTTGTGACGTTTGTGTGGTCGGCGGTCGCCGACCACACAAACGAACAAAATCTAAACCTTATTATCGCACAGGCGTGCAGATGTGCGTAAACAAATATGCAATGTGGGTCGGGTTTGTGACAGGGGAGGGAAGAACCTCTCCCTCTCGGTCTCCCTCCCCATTTTCGGTTTTTGAAAATGGGGAGGGAGATGCCTTGCATGGGCAAGGGGGCCGGGCGGTCTGTGGGCGTCGGGGGGCGTGATTGCCATCGTGGGCGCATGTCGGGGCGCAGCGTGGGGGTTCCCGGCCTGGGCGCGGGATTGGGCCGCTGCGCCCCTACAATTGCCGAAATGCCGCTATACTTAATCAATACCCCGAACCGCTGGAGCCGGTGCGCAGCATCCGCTTATCCCCGCGTCATTCCTCCCCTAAATCCGCCGCGATGCCGCGGAACTGCTCGAGGGCTGCCTCCAGGTTCTCGATGATCTCCTGCGCCAGCACGTCTGGGGCGGGCAGGTTCTCCGAATCCTCCAGGCTATCGTCCTTGAGCCAGAAGATATCCAGGCTGGCCTTGTCGCGCGCGACCAGCTCAGCGTACCCAAAAGCGCGGAAGCGCTCGGTCTCCTGCCGGTCGCGGCGGTTGGCCGGGTTGTAGCAGCGGATGAACTCCTGCAGGTCTTCGTACCCGAGCGTGTTGGTGCGCAGGGTGAAGTGCTGGTTGGTGCGCAGGTCGTAGATCCACAGTTTCTCCGTCCAGGGCTTTTCGCTGGCCGGCTTGCGCTCGAAGAACAGGACGTTGGCCTTGACCCCCTGGGCGTAGAAGATGCCGGTCGGCAGGCGCAGGAGGGTGTGCACGTCGCAC
>CAZBDC010000072.1:0-25213 GCA_964490575.1 uncultured Anaerolineaceae bacterium
ACACCCTATCCTACACTCTTTCCCTACACGACGCTCTTCCGATCTGTTGACCTCACAATCCACCGAAAAGAAACGCTTGGCATTGTGGGCGAAAGCGGCTGTGGAAAAAGCATTTCTGCCTTTTCTACTCTTCGATTGCTTCCATCGTCTGGTAAGATCGAAGCTGGTGAAATCCTGTTTCACAAAACCCCAAAAAATAATCCTGTCGGTCAGGTTGAAATTGTCAACCTCACCAAACTGGATCCTGGCGGCGAAGAGATCCGTAATATTCGTGGCAATTACATTTCGATGGTCTTCCAGGAACCTATGACTGCCATGAGCCCAGTCCGGACCGTTGGACAGCAAATCATGGAAGCAGTCATGCTCCACCATGATATCACCAAGGCCGAAGCCCGGGCCCAAACGATTGAAATGCTCCGCCGCGTCCGCATGGCGAACCCTGAACGGGTTATCGATGACTACCCATTCCAGCTCAGCGGTGGGATGCGCCAGCGCGCAGTAATTGCCATGGCGTTAATCTGCCGTCCCAGCCTTTTGATCGCGGATGAACCTACTACGGCGTTAGATGTCACCACCGAAGCCCAGATCCTCAACCTGATGCGCGACCTGCAGGGCGAGTTCAACATGGCGATCCAATATATCACCCACAACCTGGGCGTGATCGCCGAAATGGCCGATAACGTCGCAGTGATGTACATGGGCAGGATCGTTGAACAGACAGACGTGAATTCGATCTTCTACAACCCGCTTCACCCATACACACAGGGCCTTCTCCAATCTATTCCTCAATTGAGCGACGCCATCCAGCGCAGCGAACATCGCCGGCTTGAGGTGATTAAGGGAATGGTTCCAGATCCCTATGCCAGGCTCAAGGGCTGCCCCTTCCACCCACGCTGTCCCAAGGTGATCCCAGGAGTCTGCGACGAAGTAGAGCCAACTTCGATCTATCCCAGCCAGGGGCACATGGTCAGATGCCACCTGTACAACTAGCCTATCGACAGATCGGGTAAACATCAGAAAAGTATCAGAGAGGACGCATATGGCCGATCAGGTAATTCAACCAGAGCCTTTGTTGGAAGTCCGTGAGCTAAAGAAGTATTTTCCGATCAGGCGAGGCTTTTTTAAACGGGTCATTGGCTATGTCAAGGCCGTAGATAACCTTAGCTTTTATATCAATGAAGGCGAAACCCTTGGCCTGGTAGGAGAAAGCGGCTGTGGAAAAACAACCGCCGGTCGATCAATCTTGAAAGCGATTACCCCGTCCAGCGGGGATATTCTTTTCAGAGATCCTGAAATGGGTCGCGTAAACGTTGCTGAATTGGAAGGCCATGATCTCATTCGCGTGCGCCGCAATATGCGTATGATTTTCCAGGATCCTTATGCCTCACTGAACCCCCGCATGACTCTGTTGGATATTGTAGGGGCGCCAATGCGGGCTATGAACCTGGCCCATGGCAAAGAACTGGAAGACCGTGTGGCCGATATGTTACGGCGGGTTGGGCTGCGTCCAGAATACATGCGCCGGTACCCGCACGCCTTCAGCGGTGGACAGCGCCAGCGCATCGGGCTGGCGCGCGCCCTGGCGCCAAACCCCAAATTCATCGTGTGCGACGAGCCGGTTTCCGCCCTGGACGTGTCCGTGCAGGCCCAAATCCTCAACCTTCTGCAGGATTTGCAGGCGGAAATGGGTCTGACCTTCCTGTTCGTCGCACATGACCTGAGTGTTGTCGCGCACATCAGCGACCGGGTGGCGGTGATGTACGTGGGGAAAATGGTCGAACTGGCGCCCACGCGCGAGCTTTACACCAACCCGCTCCATCCCTATACCGAAGCGCT
The DNA here is from genome assembly GCA_964490575.1 of uncultured Anaerolineaceae bacterium. Taxonomy (GTDB): domain Bacteria; phylum Chloroflexota; class Anaerolineae; order Anaerolineales; family Anaerolineaceae; genus DSYU01. Next base: position 1,837 of record CAZBDC010000072.1, read on the forward strand.
CATGTCCGCAATTCCCCTCCCGAATCCGAAGCGAAGAAACGAAAAGCGTGTCTTACTGACCGGTGAAGTGGCCAACCCAGCCAACCCCCCCTCAGGCTGTTATTTCCACCCGCGCTGCAACTACTGCATTGATGTTTGTAAAACGGAAGAGCCGGCTTTTGAAGAGGTCAAGCCAGGCCATTATGTCAAGTGCCACCGCGCCCGTGAGCTTTCGCTTTCCGGAGCAGTGGAAATTCTTAAGCAGTAATCCAGGAGAACGATCGAGAGGATCATAAAGCCTGGTATGCAAGCCAGGCTTTATATTTGCCAGGTGCTCATCACTCACAATTCGGCCTGCGGAGGAAATCATGTATTTTGGACTCGCTTATTACCCTGAACACTGGCCAGAAGAACGCTGGCCCATCGATGCAAAAATGATGCAAGAGGCGTATGTTAACGGCGTTCGCATGGGAGAATTTGCCTGGAGCAAGATCGAACCTCGCCGGGGACAGTATGATTTTGGCTGGCTTGACCGGGCGGTTGACTTGCTTGCCCGCCACGGTATCAAGACGATGATGTGCACTTTCTCGCGCAATCCCCCGCCCTGGCTGTACCATCAGTATCCTGAAATTCGTAACGTCCGCGCTGATGGGCAGATGTCAAATTTCGGGCACCGCTACACGATCTGCCATAACAACCCCACCTTCATCGAGCTTTCACAGCAAATCGACCGCCGGATGATCGAACATTATGCGGGCAACCCGAACGTAATTGCCTGGCACATCGACAATGAAATCGGCTCCGGCAACACCTGCTATTGTGATGTTTGCCATCGCAAGTTCATCCAATACCTGCGCGACAAATACGGCACGATCGAAAACCTGAATGAAAAATGGGGCAGCCACTTCTGGTCGTTTGCCTTTTCAGATTTCGAGGAAGTTCCGCTGCCCACCGGGGTATCGATGGCTTACCCAAGCCTGGCGCTTGAATATGCCCGCTTCCAATCACACGTCAACGCCGAATTCGCAAAATGGCGCTATGACTTGATGAAAGAGCTTCATCCCCAGGCCTGGGTGACGACCAACTTCCAATCCAGCCGGGCGACCCACACGGATATCTTCGAGATGGGTCAGTATACCGATATTTACGGCACCAATTTCTACCCAACCCATAACCCTGAGTTTGCGCTGGACTACTGCCGGGGTGCGCGAGGCGAGCTGGTTATCCTCGAGCAGCGCTCCGGCGCACCGCACTGGCGCCCGGGCACACCGCCGGGATGGATGCGCTTGTGGACTTACAGCTCAATCGCCCATGGCGCATCAGGGATCAATTACTTCCGCTGGCGGACTGCCAGGTGGGGGCACGAGGAGTACTGGCATGGCGTCCTGCCTCATAGCGGCCAGGCAAATCGCCGCTATGCTGAGCTTAAACAGATCGGCGAAGAGTTGGAGCGCCTTGCCCCCGTCATCGCCTCGACCCGACCGGCGGCAAAAACCGCGATCGTGATGAGTTATGAATCACGCTGGGCGCTGGCCGCAGTTTCCAGCACGCAGGTGCTCTCGAACATCTTCGGGATCGATGAGCTGGATGTGCACGAAGAAGCCAAAGCCTACCACACTGCCCTGATGGACCATAACGTTACCACCGATGCGCTCGACCCCCGCGAGGACCTTTCCACCTACCGGCTGGTGATTGCTCCGCGGCTCTATATCGTCGACCAGAAAGCAGCCGAAAATTTGCGCCGGTATGTTGAAAATGGCGGCATCCTTTGCCTGACTCCCCGCAGTGGTGTCGCCGATGAGTACAACGTGATCTTCGAGCAGCCCTCCCCAGGGCCGTTGGCCAAAGCAGCCGGGATCGAAATCCATGACTATACGACACTTGAGAACCCAGTAGCGCTCCAGGCTACTTCAGATGGACCATCCAAAGCCACCGAAGGACTGATCTGGGCGGATGAAATCAACCTGGCCGGCGCTCAAACGGCGTCAAATTTCCAGAGCGGCTGGCTTAGCGGCATGCCAGCCATCACGACCCATAAGTATGGAAAAGGTCAGGTCGTATACGTTGGCACGCTCCTGCGCGGGGAGCATCTGCATGCCTTCATCGCCTGGCTGATTGACCAGGCCAGGATTACCCCGAACCTGCGTACCCCCGGAGGCGTACGCGCTTACGAGCGGCAGAGTGAAACAATTCGGCTGCTGTTCCTGCTCAATTTCAGTGAAGAACAGCAAACCATTCAGCTCGACGGTGTATGGAAAGACCTGATAACCCAAACCGAGGTTTCAGAAACACATCTCCAACCCACCGGCGTGGCAGTCCTTCAACAACCCAAATAGCCATCTAGCAGACTCAAAAAAGTCGTCAACCAGTCAGAGCCACCCTCATAATAAAAAATCCACAAGGTCACCAGAGGTAACAAACCATGTCACATCCACATGATTGGGAAAATCCATTGATCGTCGGGCGCAATAAACGACTCGGGCACGTTCCTCTCGGGGCTTATGCAGATCCTGATTCTGCACTGGCTGGCGACCGTCACGCATCTGCTTATACCCGCTTGCTGAATGGAACGTGGAAGTTTTTCCTGGCGAAATCACCGCTCGATGTACCGACCGGATTTCAGAGGAATGACTTCGCTGTGAACGATTGGCAAGACATCGCTGTTCCGGGGAACTGGCAATTGCAGGGCTTTCCGGATAACCCAATATACATCAACGTCCATTATCCTTTCGAACCCAACCCGCCCTTTGTGCCGCAGGCCAACCCAACCGGCTGCTATCGAACCGACTTTGAACTACCCCCAGACTGGGAAGACCGGGATGTCTTTCTCCTGTTCGAATCGGTCGATTCCAACTGCCTGGTATGGGTCAATGGGCAAGCAGTGGGCTACAGCCAGGACAGCCGCCTGCCGGCTGAGTTTGACATCACCCCGTACGTTCACCCTGAGAAAAATATGCTGGCAGTAGAAGTGATGCGCTACTGTGATGGAACCTACCTGGAATGCCAGGATATGTGGCGGATGAGCGGGATCCAGCGCGATGTGATTCTCTACAGCAAACCGCGCGTCCGCCTGGACGATTTTACCGTCCGCACACACTTTGATGATCATTACCGGGATGCCCGGCTGGTGATCGAGACGTATATTAATAAGAACCCAGCTATGGAGTCCTATTCAGTCGAAGCCATGCTGTACACGGCGGATGGAAATGCGGTCTTCGAAAACCCGGTAAGCGCGCCAGTTGCCGGGAAGACAGGCTGGTCATTACAACCTTCAACACGCACTGCCTGCGCCCGAATCGAACAAACGGTCACAACCCCACGCCAGTGGACCGCCGAAACGCCCTATCTATACCGGCTTGTTTTAACCCTCATCGACCCACAGGGAAAGGCAATCGATTTTGAGAGCTGCCGGGTCGGATTCCGGCAGGTTGAAATCAACGAGGGTGTGCTGCTTATTAACGGAAAGCGGCTGACCATGCGGGGCGTTGACCGCCACGAACACCACCCAGAACGCGGCCGGGCCTTGACCGAAGAGGATATGCGTCGAGAAATCATCTTGATGAAACAGCTCAACTTCAATACCGTTCGCACCAGCCATTATCCAGATCATCCATTCTGGTACGACCTGTGTGACGAATACGGCATCTACATCATCGATGAGGCGAACATTGAAACCCATGGCATGGGTGGAGAGTTAAGCCACAATCCGCTCTGGGCGCATGCCTATCTGGAGCGCGGAATCCGGATGGTGCAGCGTGATAAGAACCATCCCTGTGTCATTCTATGGTCCCTGGGAAACGAGTCCGGCGCAGGACCACACCATGCCGCCATGGCCAACTGGATCCGTGCCTACGACCCTACCCGCTTCATCCACGCCGAAAGCGGCCATCCAGGGCCCGAAGTGTCGGATGTCGTTTCTGTCATGTACCCCCGGCTGGACAGGATGCTTCAGATATTGGCAGACCCCACCGAGAAAAGACCGGTCATCATGTGTGAATATGCCTATGCGAAAGGAAATGCGACCGGCAACTTCTTCAAATTTTGGGACATGATCGACACCTATCCGCGCTTCCAGGGTGGCTGTATCTGGGACTGGAATGACAAAGCGCTTTTACACCGAACCGCCAGGGGCGAACCGTTTTTCGCGTATGGCGGAGACTTTGGCCCGGATTTTGATTACCAGCGCTTTTTCCAGCAGAATGAAGATCCGCAAATGTGCTGCAACGGCATCGTTGGCCCTGACCTCGTTCCGCACCCCGGCGCGTTCGAAGTTAAAAAAGTCCAGGCCCCAATCGCCCTGATGGCAGCCAGCCCTGAACGGGTATTACAAGGCCGATTTATCCTGTGGAATAAGTATCAAGCCTTGGACCTGAGCCACCTGGACATCCACTGGGAAATGACCGAAGATGGTGTGTTGGTCCAGGCCGGTCAGCTGCCGCCATCCAATCTGCCTGCCGGACAAAAGGCCCCACTTGCCATTCCATTTGAGCAGCCGGATAGCCTGACACCCGGCGCAGAATATTACCTCAAGGTTCGTTTTACGCTCCGCCAGCCCACAGCCTGGGCTCAGGCCGGGCACGAAATTTATTGGGAGCAGTTTCCCCTGCTCTTTCCTGTACCGGCAGTCCCGGTGAGCAGTTTTGGTGAATTGCCGAACATTGCGCTTCTCGATAATAAAGAGACAATAACGATCGAGGGGCCTGAATTCGAGCTTGTTTTTCTCAAAACGACAGGCGTTATCGCCAGTTATCGCGCAAAAGGCCGCACACTCCTGCAATCAGGACCGGTAGAGAACTTCTACCGCGCCCCAACCGACGTGGACTTGCTGATGGGAAATCCACCAGCCAGCATTCACAAGTGGCGTGCTGCGGGGATCGACCGGCTGCAACGTCGTCTGGTACATGTCCAGGTCACTCAAATTGATGCCTGGGAGGTTGATGTGCGAGTCGCTGCCCATTTATGTGCTGACGGCTCTGGCATTGGGATCGATAGCCAGATCGATTATCGCGTTTTTGGCAATGGTAGTATCATCATCAATCATCGGGTCGCGGTTCCTGAAGTGATGCCCCACATCCCTCGCATCGGTCTCGAATTGATTCTACCGGCGGGTTTCGAGCGCCTGACCTGGTTCGGCCGCGGTCCGCATGAAAATTATGTTGATCGAAAAAAGGGTGCAGCCGTCGGGCGATACACCAGCACGGTAGATGAGCAATTTACCCCATACGTATTTCCCAGCGAGTCAGGTGGAAAAGAGGATGTTCGCTGGCTGGCGCTTACCGACAAAGCGGGCGCCGGTTTATGGGTCACCGGTTTCAACCTGCTCCATTTTGATGCGCTGCATTACACCATTGCGGATCTGGAACAGGCTGGTCATCCCTACGAGCTCAGCCGCCTCCCAGAGACTATTCTTCACCTGGACGGTTGGCACATGGGCGTTGGCGGAGATGATGGTTGGGCCGCACAGGTCCACCCAGAATTTCTGATCCAGCCAGGGAAATATCAGTATTCCCTGAGATTACAACCCATCCAGGCTGCCGGCCAACCCGAACAAATGGCGCGACTGGCCTTTCCGGTCGCCTTTTGAGCCAAGAAATCGCTGGACTTTCGATATTTTGAGATCGGTGGTAGGATTAAGCGCTCACATCATTCGATCAGCATACCAGATCACTTCGCCGCCAACTTATTTACATCTGTTTAAGAGGAACATCTGCCGGATGCCTAGCCTTACCTATAAATCGACCCGGTCACAGAAATTTCACCCCCTCCGACCAATTTACCAGTTCTTTGGTGTTTTTAAAGTTATCCTCAAGCGCCAGCGCCACTATCTGACTCTGACATTCCTCGCGTTAATCAACATCATCCTGGCGGTAGGACTGATTAATAACGCTTCTTTCTTCTCGCAGGCCGTCGACCGGGTTGTTATGCTCCAGGAGCTAAAGACCTTTTCGGATGTAACCGGCCGGCCACCTCTGTCTACTTCGGTTTATATCTTTCCATCCCGCCGGGCTCCTATTTCACTGCAAAATGCCGAGGAAATTTCTCAGCATATCGTCAGTTCTTTGTCCGGTGAAGTCGGCCTGCCGGCCCGGTTGCTGGTCACCCAGGTTTCCAGCGGCAGCATGATGCTGCAACCTGCGCCTGGTTCGCAATTATTTGCGGAAGGAAAAACATTCCTGGGCAATGTTGAAGTGGTTTATATCCAGAACATTGCCGATCAGATGGAGATTGTTGAAGGCGCGCCGCTCGACGAAGAAGGAAAATCTACCGGCGCCCTGGATGTCTGGCTGTCGGAAACAATGGCGCAGACTATGGGTGCAAATATCGGTGAAGAACTGCACATGGGGATCAACCTGGCTGATTCCTCAATCCCAGTCCGGCTGGCTGGCTTCTGGCGCGCAACCGATCCTGAAGCAGATTTTTGGTTCAATGATCCCAGGTCATCTTTCAAAAACACCTTTCTTGTTCGCCGTAGTGATTACATTCAATATATCCAGCCCATGGTCGCCTCAGGCACCGGAGAGGCTTCGTGGTATGTGATCCTCGATGAAACAAAGATCACCCCGCGAGATGGCGAGAAATACCTGACCGGTTTTGAGCGCGCCAACATTCTAATCACGAAGTTCCTTCCCGGGTCCCGCATGAATACTCCGCCGCTCGACCCGCTGACCAAATTCGTAGGCCGCAGTTCAGCCCTAACAATCCTCCTTATCGGTTATAACCTGCCAGCCTTTGGCATCCTGCTCTATTTCCTGATCCTGACCTCCGCGATCATGGCACAGTGGCAGCGCAGGGAAACCGTCATGCTGGTCAGCCGTGGAATGAGCGGAATTGGAGTGTTAAACCTGACCCTGATCGAGCAGATGATCCTGTTTGTCATCGGCTATCCACTGGGCATCTTATTTGGCATGTTCATCGCCTGGGCGATGGGGTTTACAGAAAGTTTCTTATCCTTTACCAGCCGGTCGCCGCTGCCGGTATCGCTTGAAGGTCTCAGCGCGCCACTCACGTTGCTGGCTTTAGCCTTTGCCCTGATTGCCAGGATCTGGCCAGCTTTGCACACCATTCGATCCAGCCTGGTGACCGAAGAGCGTGAGCGCGCCCGCCCGATGCGTAAGCCGTTCTGGTTCAGGTTTTACCTCGATCTCATCTTGTTGATCCCGACCATCTATGCCTATGACCAAATGGCAAAGCGAGGTTCTCTGGCAGGTCTCGTCACCGACCGGCCGGAAGACCTCTATCGAGACCCACTCTTAATTGTCGTCCCGGCCCTTTTCATCCTGACCATTTCCCTGGTGACGATGCGGCTTTTTGCAATTTTTATGCGCCTGGTCGACCTGGTAGCCGGAAAGATTCCCTGGCTGACGCTCCACCTGGCCCTGCGTCAGCTCGGTCGCCAAAGCCTCGATTACGTCCAACCGATGCTGCTGGTCATCATCTCCCTTGCGATGGGCGTATATACCCTTTCAATGGCTGCCAGCCTGGACCAATGGGCGATTGATCGGATGTACTACCAGACCGGCGCTGATTATAAATTTACACCCCTGCCAAACGATGAAACCTCAACTTTTATCGATGGCAGTTGGATACCTCTCCCCTATGATTTTGCCAACTTTGAAGGCGTCCAGGCAGCAACGCGGGTGGGTGAATTCTCAATGCGGATCAGTCCCATTCCAAATGAGGAAGTCCGCGGGCGGTTTCTGGCGATCGACCGGGTCGATTTTCCTTCGGTCGCCTGGTTCCGACCTGATTTCGCGAATGAGTCATTAGGCGCGATGATGAACCGCCTGGCCTTTTCTGAAAATGGTATCCTCGTTTCCCAGGAATTCCTCGAGACATACAATTTGAATGTTGGTGATACGATCTCGGCAGTGATCAACATTGAAAGCCTGATGAGTTTATGGGCCGAGGTTGTTATCGTTGGTACATATAATTATTTCCCAACTGTTTACGAAGACTCGGTGACAGTAGTTGGCAACCTTGAATACCTGTCAACACTGACTGGCCTGACAGTCGCCCACGACATTTGGATGAGGTTAGATCCAGGTACAGACACAGAAAAATTACGGAAGAATATTTCTGGACAAATGATTATCACGGTTGGAAAACCCATCGACACTCGGGCTCTGGTTTCAGAAGAGCAGGGCCGGATGGAACGGGTGGGTATCTTTGGAACGCTCACCGTTGGCTTTTTAGCAACCGCACTGATGGCAATCCTCGGACTTCTCATCTACAGCTATGCTTCGCTCCAGGAACGGGCTTACCGCCTGGCGGTTCTGAATGCAGTTGGGCTTTCGAGAAACCAGATTCTAACCCAGGTTGTGATGGAGTATGCTTTTCTGGCCCTATTTGGGGCACTGGCTGGAGCATTGATCGGTCTGTTTGCTTCGGAATTATTTGTCCCATTTTTCCGCTTCACCGGGGAACAAGGAATTCCGCTCCCACCGTTAATACCAATCATTGCCAATGATCAACTGCGGAACTTAAGCCTGGTCTTTGGGGTCTTGATTGTTGGTGTCGAAGTAATTACGATCGCCTCGATCCTTCGCCAAAAGCTCGTGCAGATATTAAAACGGGTCTGGATCTAAAACAGGAGGCATATGGTTGCAGGAGCCATTATGCGGGTTTCTGCACAGCGCAAGTATCTCGCCGCCATCCGTAGCTTTGTATCGAGCCAGGCAGGCGCCTTGGGTGCAGAGACTGATAATATCAACAGTCTTGTTCAGGCTGTCGACGAAGCAGCCTCGAATATCATCATGCATGGTTATCGTGAAAGCCCCGGCATCATCGAAGTTGAGGTAAAGCACCTTCCGGGCCAGGTCCAAATCATTCTCCGCGACAGCGCCCCCCCCTTCAATCCCACTCAGGTTCCATCACCCGATATCGACCTCCCGCTCGAACAGCGCCCCATCGGTGGATTGGGTATTCACCTGATCCGCCACTGTGTTGACGAATTCTCCCATACGATTGACGAGCATGGAAGGAATGAGTTGACGCTGATAAAATATCTGCCTGAGCGGGCGAATTGACGCAGCCAGAATTCCAGAACAGCAGCGGCAGAATGTTCCGTAAGATTGTACACACTTTGCACAATCCTTTGCGAGAGATTTATAATACATATATTACAATCGCTGTCGCTTACGGTATTTGGGTACCATGCCGCGGGCCAGGCGAAACGGTCCTACCCAAATCAGGAGGGGAAATATGAAAAAGGCGATCATTGTCTTGGTGTCAATTTTTATCCTTGCCGCTGCAGGAGTTGCAATTTTTTCACCTGATCTCGTCACAAACATTCTGCAGCCCCAAAAACAGGAAGCCGCGGAACTGGCGGCAACCCCACAGGCAGTTATGCCAGTAGTAAGAGACACCAGCGAAGTAAGAGTGGATGGTTATCTGGTTCCTGTTCGCCACAGCAACTTGAGCTTCAATAATTCGGGAATCATCGAAGAAATATTTGTGAGCGAAGGCCAGCAAGTTAAAGAAGGCGACATCATTGCCCGGCTAAGAGACAACGAAAGAATGGCGTTGGCTGTTACCCAGGCCAGGCTCGAGCAAATGAATGCCGAAAAAGCGCTGAAAGACCTGTCTGATAATCTCCCATTGAAAGTTGCCCAGGCCAGATACGATCTTACCCAGGCAAAAGAGGAACTGGCGGATGCTGAGAAAAAGCGCAGGGCTATGGATTATCCCAAGGCGACCCAGGAAAAACTCGATGAAGCTTATGACGATTACGAGATTGCAGATAAAAACGTCAAGGCAATTGAGGATTACTATGGGCCAGACCGGTCAAAGGAAATTCAAGACCTTTACAAACGAGCAGTCGGTGAACGGGACCGCCTTTACGGGATTTTCAACTGGCTGAGGACCGCTTACACCGCAGACGAAAAAGCCGAACAGGATGCCATCGTAGAGCTAAATCGGTTAAGAATTGAGCAACTACAGGAAACCATTGATACCTACAGCGAAGGGCCTGATCCAGAAGATGTTCTTATTGCTGAAGCGCGGATGGAAAATGCCAGAGCCCAGCTAAGGGTGGCCGAAGAGGCTTATGAAGATCTGGTTCTTCGCGCGCCATTTTCAGGCTCTATCGTCAATTTAGATGCAAACCTCGGTGATACGGTTACTATTGGCCAGCCAATCGCCATTTTGGCTGATTTTTCACGCTGGCATGTAAACACACAGGATTTGACGGAGCTGAGCGTTACCCGCATCACCGAAGGCGCTGAAGCAATCGTCTCATTTGATGCTCTGCCCGAGGTCTCCTACCCCGGTAAAGTAATCCTGATCAAAAATCTGGGTGAAAATAAACAGGGCGATATCACCTACACAGCCGTAATTGAGATCGAAACCACAGACTCCCGGTTGCGATGGAATATGACCGCTCCGATTGTTATCAAAACCGGCGAATAAAGATTATCTGAAAAGATCCGAGAGCGACCAACCGGGATGGGAAAATGATCCATCCCGGTTTTCTTTTTATTATTTAGAATTTTAGTTCTATTTTCAATCGTTTTATGATACACTATAGAAAAGAGCATGTCGAAAAATTTCCTGGCATTTCTTGGGCTTGTATTTCTCACCATCCTGATCGTCGTTGGGGTTGGTCTGATTGCCTATTTGTTTGATGTTTTTCAAATCATTTCCCTTCCAAAAAATCTTCTGGTGTGGATTAAACCGGAGACCAAAATATTCGTGGAGGCAACTCCGTTTGACAAAGTTGATTGGATAATTCCTACCAGACCAGACAGCACTTCTACCCCAATCCCTCTTCCTACAGATACGCCGGTTCCTGAACTCGCCCTCGAAAGCATTTCACCGCTTGAGCCTGGCATTTATAAAGCGCAAACAGTTGAACGCTTGAAAAGGTTTGTTTCTGCTTTAGAAAACTGGCGAGACCTGAACAATGAGCTGGTCAAGGAGAGCACTTTAGCACGCAATGCTGCCTGGCGCGATGAAATGGAAATCAGTCTGGAAGTGGTCATCCTGACAGGAATGGGATTGGCAGAGGTAGGCCCGCCACCAGCCGAATTTGCTGATATTGACGCATGGCTCAATCAGATACCAGCCGAGACAGAGGGCCTTAAGAACAGCTACATTGAGGCCCTGGAAACCGGCAATCGCCAGTCTTTCCTGGTCGCCGGCGATCACTTTGCCCGAATTAAAGAAATTCTTGCAGGGGCTGTTCAAGAAATGATTACCAGGGGTTGGCCAATTGAGTGAAAAACAGTAACCACTCAGCCTGAGTGGTTGATAGTAGGTTTTTTCCTCTTTCACCTGTGGCTTAGTAGATGCAAAATTTATTTATAAAATCGAGTAAGACGGCTATAATACATCATTATGTTTCTACCAACCACACGCCTCGAAATGGAGCAATTAGGCTGGGACCATTTAGATGTTATCCTGGTTTCGGGCGATAGTTATATCGACAGCCCTTTTATTGGCACAGCAGTGATCGGAAAAATGCTCCTAAGGAAGGGGTTTCACGTGGGCGTCATCGCCCAGCCCGATCCAGAGACAGACAACGACATCGGCCGACTGGGACAGCCGCGCCTGTTTTGGGGCGTCACTGCCGGCAGCATCGATTCGATGGTAGCTAACTATACCGCGCTGAAGAAGAGACGCAAAAGTGACGATTACACACCGGGCGGGATCAACACCCGCCGGCCCGACCGTGCATCGATCGTCTACGCCAATCTGATCCGGCGATTTTCCAAACGGCACAATCATGGAGAACCAACCCGCCCCATTGTTTTGGGTGGGATAGAGGCCAGCCTTCGGCGCATCGCCCATTATGATTTTTGGAATGACCGGGTGCGCGGTTCGCTGTTGTTTGACGCAAAAGCCGACTATCTGCTGTACGGAATGGCCGAAAAAACAGTAGTGGAATTAGCAGAGTGCTTAAAGCAGGAGAAAGATCCTCGCAATATTCGCGGTTTGTGTTACATCACGCACCAGCCCCCGGAAAATTTTCTAGAACTGCCAGCTTTTGAGCAGGTCACTCAGGATAAACATGCTTTTATCGATATGTTCCACACCTTCTATGCCAACAACGATCCACTAACCGCGCATGGATTGTTTCAAAAACACGGCGACCGGTTCCTGGTACAGAATCCGCCGGCTGCGTACCAGACCCAGGCCGAACTGGACGAAGTGTACGAGCTGGATTATGAACGCGCCCAACACCCCTACTACGAGCAGTCCGGACCGGTAAAAGCCCTGGAAACCATCCGCTTTTCAATTTCTACCCACCGCGGCTGTTACGGCGAATGCAATTTCTGCGCCATCGCGGTGCATGAAGGCCGGACTGTTCGCTGGCGGAGTAAACCATCGATCCTGCGCGAGGCCAAACAACTCAGCCAGCATCCACATTTCAAAGGTTATATCCAGGATCTCGGCGGACCAACGGCTAATATGTACGGCTTCGAATGCCGTAAGAAGTTATCCAGTGGAAGCTGTTTGCACAAGCGCTGCCTGCATCCAACTGTCTGCCAGGCGCTGAAAGTCGATCACCGGCCCCAGCTAGAATTGCTCAAAGAAATCAGGCAGTTGAAGGGTGTTAAGAAGGTATTTGTTGCTTCCGGTATTCGTTATGACATGATCCTGGCCGACCGTGAAAATGGAGATGCCTATCTGCGCGAGCTGGTTACGCATCACGTTTCGGGCCAGATGAAAATTGCTCCAGAACATACCCAGGATCATGTTCTCGACTTGATGGGTAAACCAGGCAAAGATGCCTTGCTCCGCTTCAAAGAGAAGTTTGATCGCCTGTCTGAAGAAGCCGGAAAAAATCAGTTCCTGACTTATTACCTGATTGCCGCCTATCCAGGCTGCACCGAAAAAGATATGCTTCAACTCAAGCGATTTGTCAGCCAAAAACTTCAGTTGCATCCAGAGCAGGTGCAAATTTTTACCCCAACCCCCTCCACCTATGCCAGCGTGATGTATTATACCGAAATGGACCCATTCACTCGCCAGCCCATCTTTGTCGAAAAGAACCCGCGAAGCAAGGTGCGACAAAAAGAAATCGTCACCGGCAAGGGCCCTATTTAGGCAAGCGTGAAGACACTTTTTGCTGTTGCTGCTCCCGGGTTGGAAGCGCTGGTCGCAGATGAGCTGGTTCGGCTCAATCTTTTGCCTCCAGATTCGCGTGAACTTTCGGTTGAGCAGGGTGGAGTCACATTTCAAGGGAACCAAGAATCGATTTACAAAGCCAATCTCCACCTGCGCACTGCCAGCCGGGTCCTTGTGCGGCTGGGTGAATTCTATGCGGCAGGCTTTCCAGAACTACGAAAGAAAGCCGGGCGGCTGGCCTGGGAGAATTATCTCCCAGGCGGACAGCGGATCGCCCTGGCAGTAACCTGCCGGAAATCGAAACTGTATCACTCGGGTGCAGTTGCGGAACGAATTACCGCGGCGATTGGCGACCGGCTTGGTCGCCCGGTCAATGTGATTAGGGCCTCAGAAGAAGATCCCGAAACCGGTCTGTCTCAACTGATTGTTGTCCGCCTGTTAAACGATCATGTCACGATCAGTATTGATTCATCTGGTGAACTGCTGCACCGGCGGGGCTATCGCCTTGCCACCGCCAAAGCGCCATTAAGAGAAACCTTAGCTGCAGCGATGCTGCTGGCATCAGGATGGGACGCCTCATCTCCTTTGATCGATCCATTTTGTGGTTCCGGAACCATTCCAATCGAGGCCGCCCTCCTGGCTGCCGGATCTCCGCCGGGCTGTGCAGTGGCTCAAAGCCCCAGGCAATTTGCATTTATGAACTGGCCCAGCTTCGATACTGCTTGTTGGGAATCGGCGCTTGCCAGTGGTCAGGTTCCACCCGTCAAAAATCATCCGCGCATCCTGGCCTCTGATCGCGATGCTGGGGCAGTTCAGATTGCAATCGCCAATTCCCGGCGGGCAGGCGTAGCAGATCTGATCGAATTTTCACAAAGACCGATATCCGCCATTGAACCCCCACCCACCCTTGGATGGATCGTGACCAATCCACCTTATGGACAGCGGGTCAGTGCTGCGCATGATTTGCGAAATCTATACGCACAGATCGGAAATGTGCTGCGGGCGAAATGCCCTAACTGGAGCGTTGCGATTCTATGCAGCGACGTGCGTACTTTGGGGCATGCAGGATTGCAGTTGGACACCTCATTTTCAACGATTAATGGGGGAATTCATGTTCGGCTTGGTCGCGGAAAAGTAACCCGGTAAGACAACGGCCTGCGGCAGAATTGATATAATCATGTTGATTGATAACCTTAAGAACTCCGACGGAGGTGGTTGTGAAAGCAATCCTGGTTGGTCAGTACGGTGATGTGGATCAGCTACGCTATGAAGATGTGCCGTTGCCTGATCCACAGCCCGGTGATGTATTGGTGAAAGTCAAAGCCGCCGGATTGAACTTTATCGAAATATATCAACGGAGAGGCTGGTATGCGCAAAAACAGCCATTCATCCTCGGCGGCGAGTTTGCCGGAGAGGTCGAAGCAGTTGGCCCGGAGGTAACAAATTTCGAGGTGGGCGATCGCGTGGCGACTGCCAGCGGGCAGGGGGGCTACGCGGAATATGCGCTCGCTCCGGCAACCAGGTTGGTCAAAGTCCCGTCGGCAGTCTCGCTAGAGCAGGCCGCCGCTGTGATGCTTCAGGGAATGACCGCCCATTACCTTGCCCGCTCGACCTACCCACTTAAACCTGGCCACACTGCTCTAATTCATGCCGCCGCGGGTGGCGTTGGGCAACTGCTGGTCCAGATCGCGAAAATGTGCGGAGCCCGAGTGATTGCGACGGCATCGACACAAGAAAAAGCTACTCTCGCCCTCGAAGCTGGCGCGGACGCAGTTATCCTGTACGAGCAGGTTGATTTTGAAGATGAGGTTTTGCGCCTGACAAATCGCCAGGGGGTTGATGTGGTGTATGATGGCGTGGGGAAATCCACTTTTGCCAGAGGCTTGAATGTATTGAAGCCCCGCGGCTACATGGTGCTCTTCGGTCAGGCCAGCGGTCGGGTCGAACCGATTGACCCACAGTTGCTCAATCAAAAAGGCTCTCTGTTTCTGACCCGTCCATCTTTGGGTCATTATTTGCTGACTCAGGAAGAACTCCTCCAGCGAGCTGGTGATCTGTTCGACTGGTTGACATCTGGAAAACTGAAGGTTCGGATAGACCAGACGTTCCCCCTGGCACAAGCAGCAGATGCTCATATCTATATAGAGAAGCGAGCGACGAAAGGCAAAGTTTTACTTATTCCATAAAAGGAGCCGGATTCATGGGAAACCGAAAGGTCGCCGTTATAGCAATCGGCGGAAATTCGCTAATTAAGGACGAAAAAAGAGCAGCCGCCTCTGACCAATATGAAGCAGCTAAAGAGTCGATGTATCATGTGGCTGACATGATCGAGGCCGGCTGGGAGATTGCCATAGGGCATGGCAACGGGCCCCAGGTGGGATTTATCCTGCGCCAATCAGAAGTCGCTCACAAGGCAGAAGGGTTGCACGAAACCCCCTTGGATATCTGCGGCGCACAAAGCCAGGGCTTTATTGGCTATATGCTTCAGCAGACCCTCCAGAATGAGTTGTACCGCCGGGGTGTAAAAAAGAATGTTGCCACCGTCATTACCCAGGTTTTGGTCGACCAGAAAGATCCCGCCTTTCAAAAACCAACCAAACCGATTGGGGGGTTCATGAGCGAGGCAGAAGCTCGTAAAAAAGCGCAAGACCTGGGCTGGTCGGTGGTTGAGGATGCCGGTCGCGGTTGGCGCCGGGTGGTTGCCTCTCCCCAACCGCAGGAGGTCGTCGAACTGACCACGGTAACCGCCATGCTCAATGCTGGAATCATCGTCGTAACGGTTGGGGGAGGTGGCATCCCTGTAATCGACGTTGGCAACGGCGATTATATTGGGATTCCGGCAGTCATCGATAAGGATTTTGCCAGCAGTCTGCTCGCCCAATCGCTTGATGCCGATCTCTTCCTCATCTCCACAGCTGTTGAAAAAGTAGCCATCAACTTTGGGAAACCCAACCAACAATGGGTGGATCACCTGAGCCTGGCTGAAGCAAAACATTATCTTGCCGAAGGGATCCATTTCGCCCGTGGCTCTATGGCGCCCAAGATCCAGGCAATCATCTGGTACCTTGAAGCTGGCGGCAAGCACGCAATTATCACCAATCCAGAAAATATCGGGAGAGCCCTGCGCGGTGAGACTGGCACGCATATTACAGCCTGAAGGCACAAAGAACCAGGTAGATTATTCTAGATGGCTCCAGAATTAGCTTCGGGTTTCTGACAATTTTCCGGTCACCTGGTACCCCAGATCTGCGATCGCCCGACATATTTGCGCTTCGCTGACCTGTGCATCCACAAATTCAACCACCATTTGTCCTTTGTGATAGCTGGTTTCAGCTCGCCGGATGCCCGCCAGGCTGTCTTCAATCCCTTCCAGCTTCATGGCGCAGTTAGGGCATTCCATTCCTGCGATAGCTAGTGTTATCCTGGTTATCAAGATGACTCTCCTCGAAAAGATTGCCTACTCACCTGTGGATTATCTGAAAACGATCGTACCAGTATACATTCCCATCGAGCATGCAAAAGGCATTTGAGTGCCTGGTTTCTGTGCTGGGATATCAACCCAGGCCTCCCCGGTTGGTAGAAGGTTCATTTGGACATTCAACGCGGGAATCACAAACGCACGCGAGCAGGAAAAAACATTTTTGGTCACCAGCCGGAGTTTCACCGGCTCGCCCGCTTTTGCCTGCACAAGCGATGGCTTATATCCGGTATTTTCCACCACCACGGTAACTATATTGTCTCCAGCCGGATCGCCATAGACCGAATCTCCAGCAGATTGTTCTCCGGCGCCAGCCGCCTCCTTGCTACTTGAGACCCATTGATTTACCATCCTTGTTATTGACACCGGAGAGCCGGCTAAATTAACCCCAGTATCAACTGCAACCAATCCAAGGACCAAGACCAATGCGCCCGCAAAACGCAGGAAATTCTTCTCAAGTGTCGCGCCAAGCTGGGTGGCAAAATAGGCCACGACAAAGAAAACAGGGCTTGTTCCAAGCGTAAACGCGAATAAGAGTGCTGCGCCCTCCAGCGGGTTGGCGGTTGCCAGTGCCGCTGCCATCATCGCTTGCGTCACGCCGCATGGGATCAGCACCGTCATGAATCCGAGAATGGCGGAGCCAGCCAATGAATTAGTACCGGAGGCATTTTTCCGCAGTCGCCGCCGGATAAAGGGCGGGGGCTCAACTGCAAAGTAGCGAAAGATTGGATGCACATTGAACATGCGCAGTGCCGAGCCAATCATGAATATCCCTACCGCAATTTGGAAAATTGCTCGGGCCATTGGCGACAATTGGAACATTGACCCAACTGCCCCCAGCAGAAACCCCAGGATCGTATAAGCGATCAGTTTCGCTGTCAGAAATACGGCGATTGGCCGGGCAAAATGTGTCTTTTTCAGACCGCGCTGGCTCTGTCCATTCCTGAGCCCTTTTCTCCCAGGAACCTTACCGGACAGTTGAACCTCATTCTCAATCTGGCCGGCCATCGAGCTTGCTAAAAGCCCACCCTGAATTGCCAGGCAGCTCAAACCGCCAGTAGTCAGGCCAGTTACAAAAGCCAGGATGATATTAACCATAAAGATATCTCCTATCGCTATTATCCTAATTTATCCGTTAAAAATCAATCCCCAATTTACGACACACTTCAAGCGAGAATATGGGTATACATCACGCGCAGGCCGATCCCAATTAAGATCAATCCACCCAACACTTCCATGCGCTTGCCAAACTTATCACCCAATAAGTTGCCTGCCAGGAGGCCAAACAATGACAGGACCGCTGTTACAACCCCGATCACCAGGCTTGTCTCCAGAATTTCCACGCTAATCATCGCCAGGCTGATTCCAACCGCCATAGCATCGATACTGGTCGCAATACACACCATCATCAGCGAACCGCCGCGTGAGATGTCGTCTCGCCTGGTCTCAGCTTCCACTCCCAGACCCGAACGGATCATTCGAACCCCAACAAATGCCAGCAACCCAAATGCAATCCAATGATCGAAAGCAGATATCAAATGAAAGACACTGATCCCGGCCAACCAGCCCAGGAAAGCCATCAATCCCTGAAACAACCCCATATGAAAAGAAAGTCGAAAGATTGGCCTGGGATGGCTGGCAATCCCGCTCGTCCCAGCCCCCAGAGAGACAGCAAAAGCATCCATGGCTAACCCCAATGCAATCAACAGCGATGTAGACCAATCCATAATCCTACCTGTTCCATCGTACCTTTAGAATGGGGCAAGTGTAAGATTGAGATATTAGATTGTCAATAGATAAAATGAACCTCATGACGTTTGACGATCAGAAAGAAGATAAAGTATATAGCCCATTGCGCACCTGGTGACTTAACCAAAAGAGCGGAGAATGGATCCCCGCTCTCTTTGTTTATGCAAGCCCAGCATCACTCACTCGGTATGACAATCCACAAGATCAGGTAAGGTATAAGACCAGGGAGTCCTCCTGGTATTAGGAGAATAAAGAACACCAGCCGGAACCAGAATGAACTGATCCCAAAAAACTCTGCCAGGCCGCCGCAGACTCCGGCGAGCCACCGGTTCTTTCGTGATCGACGTAACGCACCTCTTGAATTCATTCTCTACCTCCTTTGTTTAATAAAATATACGTTGAATGCGAAAAAAAGTTGCTGCAATCAAATCGAAAAGGATATTGAAACCATCCAAACCACCGTTATAATTGTTTTGTGCAAAAACATATCCTCTTTCGAATAATAATGCTCGTGATCCTGTTTCCCGCAGCTCTAATCCCGGGGAGCTACTCGCGGGCTTATGCGTCTCAACAGGTTGCAGCACCGGTTATGCAGGTCACGGCTTATGATTTGATCATCGCCATGAACACACTGCGCGTGTCCTATGGATTGCCAGCCCTGATTGAAGATCCAATAATTGATGCCGTCGCCCAGGCGACGGCCGAGATCATGGCCGCCAATCAGATGTCCTGGCACATAGGGGATGTATCCGGACGGTTGGCCGCTGCTGGATATGGCGGTGGGGCAACCGTCTGGGCAACCGAAAATTTTGCCGTTGGAAGTTCCTACGGCATCGACGAAATCATGGTGGTCTGGTCAGACGCCTCACACATGATTCCGGCTGTCAACCCGGCCTACTGTAATGTTGGGGCTGGTGTAGCGAAATCGGCGAATGGGATGACTTATTATGTCCTCCAGGCTGCCTATACGTCCGCACATGCATGCGGCGAGTATAGACCGCCCGAAGGGTTTGCCACGCCTGTCACAGATGACAGCGGTGTGACAATTCCCCAAATTATCGTACCGGTCAAGATCGCAACGCCAGACGCAGACGGCAACATATATCACATCGTCCAGTCGGGGCAATCGTTGTGGGCCATTGCCATCGCTTACCAAATAACGATCAGGGATTTGGAAATCTGGAATAATATCTCCAGAGATGGCAAACTACAGGTCGGTTATCGCCTGCTTATCCCAGGCCCTAACACAAAAGGGTACGCCACCCCCACCCCGGTTGGCATGATCCAGGTAAGCGCCCCTGGCCCTGATGGGAAGATCGTCCATACAGTGCAGTCTTACCAGACCCTCTCAACCATTGCGACTGCCTACAAAGTAAAAGTCGACACAATTCTGTCGCTGAATGGCTTGCAAATAGACTGGCCTCTGCAGATTGGACAGAAGTTAATTATTCAGCCCAGCAAGATTACGCCAAGCCCAACCCCTCGCCCGCTGACGCCAATTGAGAAACTCACCCCAGCAAGCGATGGCAAGTATTATCACACCATCCAGAGCGGTGAAACTCTGGCGTGGGTGGCAGAGCTTTACGAAGTATGGGTTTATGATCTGATGAACTGGAATGGGTTGAACGAAACAAGCGTCCTCCAACCCGGTCAAAAGCTGCTTCTGCTGGTGACCCCACCCGCCACTGCCACGTGGACTCCGGCTCCACCGACTGTAACCCCGACCAAAACTCCGGTACCGCCGACTCCAACTTCATCTCAAACAGCCACTCAGCCAGGCCTCAGCCCCACAAACTCCCAAACGACTGCTGCCGAACCAGCAAACAAGGATTTGCTTTGGGTGGGAGCGCTGGTATTGCTAATCGGCGGTGCGCTCCTCACAATCCTCGTGAGAAAAAGAATTTAGCGCAGCTTCTAACCGCCCGCCATCGCCCCCACCACCCGCAGCGGCTCCGCGCCTGTTGCAATGGCTTCGGGCAGTGGGGTATCCTGTGGCTGGTGGGACCAATCCTCCCCAACCACAAAAAAGCGGATGAATGCTCTTCGTTCTTTGGTAACCTGGTCTCGGATTGTCCCACGCAGCATTGGATAATTTGCTTCCAACGTGTCCAGTATCACTTCCAGGGTCAATGAACCCTCAACAGAGAGCTCAACCTCCCGGTTGACGTTGGCTAACCTGCGCAGGTGCGTGGGGAGGACAACCCGAATCATGGTAGCGTTTGAACCTCAACGGATAGCACAGCCGGCAAATCATGAACAATCGAGTTCCAATGATCGCCAGCATCCGGTGAAACATATACCTGTCCTCCGGTTGTGCCGAAATAGATTCCGCAAGAATCGAGCGAGTCAACTGCCATTGCCGTGCGTAAAACATTCACATAGCAATTTTCTTGCGGCAGTCCATCCGTTAGCGCCTCCCACTCGTTTCCTCCCGTCCGGCTGCGATATACACGTAATTTTCCTTCCGGTGGATAATGCTCCGAGTCGCTCTTGATCGGGACAACGTACACCGTCTCCGGTTCGTGTGCATGAACGGCAATGGGGAAACCAAAATCACTTGGCAAATTGCCGCTCACTTCATACCATTCATCTCCGCCATTGTCGCTGCGCATTATATCCCAATGCTTCTGCATAAACAGCACACTTGGTCGCGAAGGGTGCAGTGCGATGTTATGGACGCAGTGCCCGACCTCAGCCGTAGGGTCAGGAAGCTCGAATTGAGAGACCAGTCCCTGGTTTACGGGTCTCCAGGTCTGTCCATCATCATCTGATCGAAAGACGCCGGCAGCGGAAATCGCAGTGAAAAGCCGTTTGGGTTCATGCGGATCTTGCAAAATCGTATGCAAGCACATACCGCCCGCCCCGGGCTGCCAGAGATTGCCTTTTGCCTCTCGCAGCCCCGGAAGCTCCTGCCAGGTCCTTCCGCCGTCCCGCGATCGAAACAGAGCCGCATCTTCTACCCCTGCAAACACCATTTCCGGATCGGACAGGGAAGGCTCCAGGCACCAGACGCGGGTGAATTTCCAGGGTTGTTGGGTTCCATCAAACCATTGGTGTGTGCCTGGATTGCCCTCGTAAACGAATTGATTGCCGACCGGTTCCCAGGTTATGCCGCCATCATCGGACCGCTGAATGACCTGCCCAAACCAGCCGCTCGTCTGGGATGCGTAAAGCCGGTCCGGATTCACGGGCGATCCCTTCATGTGGTAAATTTCCCAACCCGGAAAATGAGGCCCACTGACATCCCACCGTTCCCGATTCTCATTTGAGGTCAGGATAAAGGCGCCTTTGCGCGTGCCAACCAGGACTCGAACAGCGCTCATTCTTCAGCTCCTTAGAATCTCATTAGATTATTCGTTCTACTATCAATATACCTACGTATACCATTTTTGTCAAGTATTAAACTTTACAATAACATGCCGCCGGGACAATACCTTTCTGCCCGAATTGCTCTACTCCACCGTCACGCTCTTCGCCAGATTTCGCGGCTGGTCCACATCCAGACCCCGCAGCCGGGCAATGTGATAGGCCAACAACTGCAGCGGGATCACCGTCACGACCGGGCTGAGCATCCAGGGCGCATCAGGAACCCAAAAGACGTGGTCTGCCAGGGGTTCGATCCGTTCGTCACCCTCGGTAGCTACTGCCACCACGCTGCCGCCACGCGCCTTCGCCTGCTCCACCTGGCTGATCATTTTCTCATACCACGGGTCCTGGGGCGCAATGGCGATGACAGGCATATCCCGGTCGACCAATGCAATCGGCCCGTGCTTCATTTCGCCAGCCGGATAGCCTTCAGCGTGGATATACGAAATCTCTTTGAGCTTCAGCGCACCTTCGTAAGCAATCGGCATATTTATTCCCCGTCCAAGGTACAGGGCATGCCGGGTATATTTCAGTTCTTTTGCCACCTGGATGATGGCCTGTTCCTGATCCAGGCAGCGGCTGACCATTTCAGGCACGCGCGCAAGGTCCATGACCAGCTCACGCCTGCGTTTGTCGTTCAGAGCACCGCGCAGATCGGCCAACAAAACAGCCATCATATACAAATCCACCAGCGGCGCAGTAAAAGCCTTGGTCGAAGCCACGCCGATTTCAGGTCCAACCTGCATGGAGATATATCCATCCGCTACACGCATAGCCTGCGAGCCAATTGCATTCACAACTGACCACAAAATCGATCCTTTCCGCCGCCCTTCTTCCATCGCCGCCAACGTGTCAGCCGTCTCACCGGACTGGCTGATCGCCAGCACAACTGTATTTTCGTCAACAATCGGGTCGCGGTAGCGGAACTCTGATGCGATGTCCACCTCAGTAGGAATACGAGCAATGGCTTCAATCAGGATCTTACCAACCTGCCCGGCATGCGCAGCCGTTCCACAGGCAGTGATAACTATCTTGCGAATCCTTCTGGCCAGTTCAGGCGTCAGGTTCAACTGGGGCAGCCGGATTCGTCCCTCGTCGAAATCTACGCGCCCGGCCAGTGTGTCCGTCAATCCGCGCACCTGCTCGTGTATCTCTTTTTGCATGAAATGGCGATAAGCACCCTTTTCAGCCGAGATTGGGTCCCAAGCCACGGTGTGCACCTCATAATCAATTGGCTCGCCAAGCAGCGTTTTCACCTGCGCGCCTGCCCGCGTAATCACAGCCATCTGGCCCGACTCCAGGAAAACCACCTTCCGGGTATGGTCGAGAATGGCTGGGATATCGGAAGCCACATAGGTTTCTCCATCCGCCAGACCAATCACCACCCCACCAGCGTTGCCGATGCGGGCAGCTACAATCTTATCCGGTTCCAGGGCCGACATCACCACAACCCCATGAGCGCCGCGCAGGTTGAGCAGCGCCTTGCGAACCGCTTCGGGCAAGTTATGCTCGATCGAGTAATAACGCTCAATTAAATGAACAATCGTCTCGGTATCTGTATCAGATTGGAACACCGTCCCTTCCGCCGCCAGATCATCGCGTAGCTCGAGGAAATTTTCGACGATCCCATTATGAACCACAACAAACTTGCCGTCACTGCTTGGGTGGGGGTGAGCATTGCGCGCACTAGATCGGAAGAGCGTCGTGTAGGGAAAGAGTGTAGGATAGGGTGTGGGT
>CAZBDC010000073.1:0-25058 GCA_964490575.1 uncultured Anaerolineaceae bacterium
CGTTCTGAGAAACACATCCACCAACGAGTCTTTGAGCTGCTTGAAATGGTCGGCCTGCCAGAATACGCCTGGCAAATTGCCGGGAATTTGCCCTATGGCCACCAAAGACGCCTGGAACTGGCACGCGCCATGGCTACCGACCCCGAGTTGCTCCTGTTGGACGAGCCAGCCGCCGGGATGAATGAAGACGAGTGCCATGGGTTGATTGCCATGATCCGCAGCATCCATACCACCATGGGCTATACCATTTTCCTGATCGAGCACCACATGAACGTCGTCATGGACTTGTGCAGGGATTCGACCATCCACGTTCTGAACCTGGGCGAAATCCTGGCCAGCGGCCCGCCTGAAGCAGTCCAGAACGACGAACGAGTCATCTCTGCCTACCTTGGATCGAAGAGAAACCGAAATGCAGCCAGCCAGCCCCTTTCTTGAAGTCAACAACCTCGACGTTTACTACGGCGGCATCCATGCCCTCCACAGCATCAGCCTGAAAGTGATGCGCGGTGAGATCGCCTCGGTCATCGGAGCCAATGGGGCCGGAAAATCGACCCTGCTAAAGACCATCGCCGGGGTGAAAGAATACAGCTCAGGTGATGTGCGGCTTGAAGGGAAAACCCTGCCCAGGCAGTCTTTCCGGGTCGTATCAGCAGGAGTGATGCTGGTTCCAGAGGGCCGGCGCATTTTTGCCCCGCTCACCGTGCGCGAAAACCTGATGCTGGGTGCATACTCGGTGAAAGACCACTCCGTTATCGAGGGCCGGATGGAGGAAGTCTTTAACCTTTTCCCTGTCTTAAAAGCCCGCATCCAACAGCCCGGGGGGACCCTCTCGGGAGGCGAGCAGCAGATGCTGGCGGTTGGGCGCGCCCTGATGGCCGGTCCGCGCCTGCTCCTGCTCGACGAACCCTCGCTCGGCCTGGCGCCGATGGTTGTCGACACCTTATTCGAAACGTTCGTTCGCCTCAACCGGGAGCATGGCCTGACCATCTTGCTGGTCGAGCAAAATGCCAGTCTGGCCCTCGAGCTCAGCCATCGTTCGTTCGTTCTCGAAACCGGCGAAATAAAGATTGAAGGCCGGGGCCCCGAGTTGCTCGACGACCCAAGAGTAAAGGCATCCTACTTAGGGGTGAAACAGGTGGCGATCGAGTAAGACAAATGCTGTCCAATGAAATTACAACCATGAAGTGCCTCGTCCTAGCTACCTCTCCATCTGGTCCCTTAGCCCATCGCCTAACAGGTTAAACCCCATCACGGTCAGCGTGATGGCCAGCCCCGGGAAAGCGAACATCCACCAGGCCAGATCCAGGTAATCGCGGCCTTCTGCCAGCAGTGCACCCCATTCGGGCTGCGGTGGCTGGGCCCCCAGCCCTATAAAGCTCAGACCGCTGCCCGCCAGCAGTAGCGTGCCCATGCGTAGGCTTGTCAGCACCACCAGGCTGGAGAACAGGTTTGGCATCAGGTGGTGTACCAGGATACGCCCGCCGCTTGCGCCAAGCGCACGGCAGGCTTCAATATATGGCAGACGGCTAAGCGAGATAGCCCCAGCCCGCGCCAGACGGTAATAACTTGGAATCCCAGCGATACCCAGCGCTAGAATGGCCCCATCCAGCGAAGGGCCGGTGCGCGCGATCACCAACAGCGCCAGCAGCGATCCGGGCAGCGCCAGTTGGGCATCCACAATGCGCGACAGCAACTGATCGAGCCAGCCTCGGTAGTAACCCGCCGCCATCCCCAGCAGAATGCCCGGCACCGCCGAGATCGTCACAGCGGTCAGGCTCAGGCGCAGCGCCAGCTGCGCGCCATGCAGCACCCGGCTGAACAGGTCGCGGCCGAAAGCGTCTGTCCCAAAGGGGTGCAGCGCCGAAGGCGCCATCAGGCGTTCGCCGCTCAACAGCGCGTCCGGCGCATAGGGGCTGAGCCAGGGCGCCAGGAGCGCCGCCAGCACCGTCAGGCCCACCAGCCCACCGCCCAGCAGCAGATTCAGGCGCGGGCGCACGTGCGGAGCCTCTGCCTGGCCCTCCACCAACGAGGTGTGGCTCTTTGCCATCTCAATCGGCAGATCCAGCCGGAATTCCTCACTGCGTGTTGCCATCCTACACCGCCTCACCGCCCACGCGCGGGTCAAGCACTCCGTGGAGAAGGTCAACCACCAGGTTGAACATCTGGAAGATGACCGCCAGCAGCAGCACCGCGCCGAGGATCACCGGGTAATCTTTGTCGAAGATAGCCTGCACGATTAACCGCCCCAGCCCGGGCCAACCAAAGACCGTCTCGACCACAAACGCGCCGCCCAGCAGATGTCCAAAGTGCAGCCCAACCAGCGTCACCACCGGCACAAGCGCGTTGCGAAGCACGTGCCGCCGCCAGACACGCTTTGCGGGCACGCCACGCGCGTGAGCCGCCAGCACATACCCGGCTTTGGCTTCATCCAACATAGATGAGCGTGTCAGGCGCGCTACCACCGCCGCCAGCGGGATGGCCAGCGTCAGCGCCGGCAGAACCAGGTGCGCGGGCGTGCCACCCCCGGCTACGGGCAGAAGGCGCAGTTTGAGCGAAAAAAGCAGTGTCAACAGCAGCGCCAGGCCAAAACCTGGCAGCGCCAGCCCCAGCGCCATACCCGCCATCATGGACAGGTCAGCCAGGCTGCCCGGACGAGCTGCCGCCCACATCCCGGCCGCCATGCCAACCGCGCACGCTGCCAGGGTAGCCACCAGCGCCAGGATCAGCGTCGCCATAAAACGCTCGCCAATGACCTCCGCCACCGGGCGACCATTCACCAGTGACTGGCCCAGGTCGCCGCGCAGCCCCACACCCAACAGGTAATCAAAGAAGCGCGCCCCAAAGGACCGGTCCAGCCCAAGCTCTGTCCGCAAGGCCGCGAGCTGCTCCTCCGAAGCGCTCTCACCCACCATCACCATCGCCGCATCGCCGGGCGCTACATCCAGGATCGCGTAAGCGATCAGGCTGGCCAATACCAGCACCAGCAAGGAGGCGAGCAAACGGCGGACAATGCGTTGAAAAATCATAGGGGTTCATCCAGAAGTGGATGCCTGGAGCAACCAGGACCCCAGGCATCCACTTATCAACGACTTTTATCGCTGGGTGGTCGCGTCGTTCATCAGCATCCGACCCATCGGACCAATCACTACCCCACTGACTTCCTTGCGGATGGCCATATAGTCAGTCGGCACGTACAGCGGCTGCCAGGGTGCATCGGCCAGGAGGATCTGCTGCGCCTCAAGATAGTAAGCGTTGCGCTTCGCATTGTCCATCTCATGCGCCGCCAGTTCCAGCAGTTCGTCTACACGCGGGTTGCTGTAGAAATTGCGGTTGGTGCGCCCGATACGCGCGCTGGAGAGATATACCCGCAGCACGTCGGCGTCGCTCCAGTCGTAGCGCCATAGTAACAGGTCAAACTGCCCGGCGGTGGCTGCCTCACTGGCGGCGGTGCTGTCCAGCGCCTGGATCTCCGTCGCCACACCGACCGTCTTAAGTTGGCTTTGCAGCACGGTCGCCAGGGCCGGGTTGGGCGGGCGGGTCGAGGTCAGCAATACAACCTTCAGCGGCTGTCCATCGCGCGCCCAGCTGCCGTCCGGCGCCTGGGCAAAACCGGCTTCTGCCAGCAAGGCTTTTGCCAGATCGGGATCATATCTCAGCTCATTGTCCTTCAGCGCCGGGTCGAAGCCGGGCAGGGTTGGAGCAAGCGGAGCAAACGCGACTTCGCCTATCCCGCCCAGTGCGACCTGCACCAGTTCTTCTTTATTGACCGCGTGCGAAATCGCCTGGCGCATGCGCACGTCGTCAAAGGGTGGCTTCTGTGTATGGAAGCCCAAATAGATCAGGCTGTTGAGCACTGTCTCGCGCAGATCCGTGTCAGGATCTGCCTGAAGCTTAGCTACATGGCTGGGTTGGTTTACAAACAGGATGTCCACCTCACCAGCCTGGTAAGCCGCGATCTGCTGGGATACGTCGGGGATGACCTTAAACACCAGCCGGTCGACGTGCGGCGCGCCCTGGTTCTCAACCACCGGCGGGGCCCAGGCATAATTAGAGTTCTTCACCAGGGTAACGGCAACCCCAGGCTCCCACTTCTCCATCCTGTATGGCCCGCTGCCAACCGGATTCTGCCCAAAACCCTCGCCCTTTTCCCGAACTGCCGTAGGGCTGAGAATCCCGGCATATGCCGTTGAGATTGAGCTCAAGAAGGTCGAGGACGCTTCGTTGAACGTGAAGCGCACCTTCAGCGGGTCAAGCACGTCAATGGCTGTGATCGTTCCTACCAGGCTGGCCAGGGGCGAGCGTTGGCCTTCAGTCTTGATCCGCTCAAACGTGAATTTGACCGCTTCGGCATCCAGCGGCGTGCCGTCGTGGAAGGTAATATTCTCGCGCAGGATGAAGGTTGTTTGCGTCCCGTCTGGCGATGTTTCCCAACTTTCGGCCAGGAACGGCGAGTAGGTATTATCCAGGTTGCGGTAAACCAGTGTGTCAAACAGGTAGGGAAGGATGACGTTCTGGCCCGAACCTGGCACGCCATGAGGATCCAGCCCGCTTGGCTCGGTCGTGATCGCGCGTATAATAAACTGCGGTTCAGCGGCTTCCGGCGCAGTAACGGTCGTGACGACCTCTTCTGTCGCGGTGGCTTCTGGTTCAGCAGCCGGCGGCTCAGCCGTTGGGGCAGGTGCTTCAACCGCCGATTGATTTTCAGCCGCTGCCGGCTGAGCCGGGACGGTCGTGGCAGTCGGGGCACACCCGGTCAACAATAAAGCAAACAACAACAAGGCAATCAAAATTGTGCGCATTCGTTAAATGACTCCTTTGCGAGGAAATTTCCCAGCCGGGATAATATCAATGATCATCCCGGCATATGGCCTGACTAAACCTCCAAAACAACGAGACTCGTAACTTGCGATATAGCCTGCTTCGCCGCTTCTTGACCCTGGCGGACGCAGTCTGGGATGCCTACGCCTTCGTAAGCACCGCCGGCCACGTACAGACCCGGAAATTCTGCCAGCCACGTACGAATTTTTTTGACTCGCTCCAAATGCCCCACGGCGTATTGTGGATTTGCCTTCCGCCAGCGGTAAACTCGCGCCAGAAGCGGCTCAGCGGTGAGGTCAAGGAGTTCTTTCAGTTCGGCGCGGGCCAGTTCAATCAATTCTTCATCACTCAACTCAACCTGCTCTTCCTTACCCGGCCCTCCGAAGAAGCAGCGCAGCAGCAGCGCATCATCCGGGGCGCGGTGATTGAACTTATACGAAGTCCAGGTGCAGGCCGATATTCGACGTCTTTCTTTGCGCGGCGAGACAAATCCAAACCCCATGAAGGATTTATGGACATCCTGTTTTCTGTATGCTAACGAAAGGGTCGCTGTTGATACATAGCGGATTGTCTTCAACTCACGCGCCGCGAACGGAGCGAAAGGTTCAAGCAATCCAGCGGCGACAAAGGATGGAGTTGCCAGGATCACGGCGTCCGCTTCAAGTGAGCTGTTTACACCGGTCTCCGTTTCTTCCATTTCCAGGCGGTAACCGCCGCCCGGGCGAGCTTCCAGACCGGTCACCCGCGTCCCAAGGCGGATGTCGCCGCAGGACAACTGTTCTTTAAGGGTTGTTACCATCTGGTCCAAGCCATTTTTCAGGGTAATGAACAACGAGGATGGCGTTGTTGTAAATGCAGGCGAAAGCGCGTTAGCTGGTTTGTGAGCCGCAGACTGCCGGCGCGAGGCGAGCATGCCCTTAATCAGACTGCCATGTTTCTGCTCCAGGGCTCGGAAGCGCGGAAACGTGCCCAGCAGGCTTTGTTCCTCAGGATCTGAGACATGGATACCGGACATAAGCGGTTCGGCGATCTTGTCCAACGCCTCGCTGCCCAGCCGTCGCCGGACGAAGGAACCCACGCTTTCGTCCCCCTCGCCGCGCCAGGGTGGAATAAACAGGTCCATTCCCATACGCAGCTTACCCGGCCATGAGATCAGGCTGGAAGTGACGAATGGCATGATGCGAGTCGGAACGATCAGCATGACTCCGTCCGGCAGAGGCGTCAGGCGACCCCGGTTGATTACATAGACCTTGCGCTGGTGATCGTTTGTGCCCGCCAACGCCCCACCCAGTCCCAGCTTGAGACATAGTTCACTGGCCCAGGGCTTCTGGCGCAGGAAGCAATCTGGGCCGCCCTCGATGGTAAATCCATCTACCCGGTCGGTGACGATCTTCCCTCCCAGGCGCTGCTCGGCTTCGATGAGAACAAAAGATACGGGCTGCCGGTCTGCCTGGGCAGCCTGCTGGACAGCATAAGCAGCCGCCAGGCCGGTGATGCCGCCGCCAACGATGGCAATGATACGAGTTTTGCTTTGTAAAGTTGTCATGAAGTCACACTCTGTTCGATGATTTCTGCCAATGCCTGTATAAACGGAGCCGAGTCATTCGGGGAGGCAGTCCGCTCAAGGCGAATACCATGCCCGGCAGCCAGGCTCTTTGCCAGGATGTCGATGTCATAGAGGATTTCGACATGATCCGCAACAAAGCCAATCGGCGCAACCAGCACATTCTTAACACCTTCGCCAGCCAATCCGGCCAGCGACTCTTCCAATGATGGGCCCAGCCAACGCATGTTGGTCGCGCCGGCGCTCTGATAACCTATCCGCCAGCGCCCATCCGCCAGTCCGGCTGATGCTGCAACCAGGCGAGCCGCCTCTTCGTGCTGCGCCGCGTATGGATCACCCTGCTCCAGAATTGCAACCGGCAGGCTGTGCGCCGTAAACAGGACGATCACATCATTCCGCTCGCCAGCCTGAAAGCGTTCCAATCCAGCCAGGACCTGCCCGGCCATGGAAGAGACAAATCCCGGCCAGGTGTGCCAGGCCTCTACCAGTCGCACATCCATCCCCAAGCCACCCTGCGGGTCACCCGGCAGAGCCTCGACTGCCTGGCGCAGTTTCTCAGCATATGCGCCAATGCTCATGCGCGAGTAATAGGGTGCCAGGCACAACGCCGAGACACGGTGCAGCCCTGCCTGATGGATCTCCATCATCGCCTCGCGGATATAAGGCCTCCAATGGCGCATGCCCACGAAGACCCGGTATTCATTTCCACCTATCGCGCGCTCGTTCAAACGACTCTCCAACGCTTGCGCCTGGGCGCGGGTGATCTCCAGTA
Organism: uncultured Anaerolineaceae bacterium; assembly: GCA_964490575.1. Classification (GTDB taxonomy): domain Bacteria; phylum Chloroflexota; class Anaerolineae; order Anaerolineales; family Anaerolineaceae; genus DSYU01. The sequence continues at coordinate 7,155 of CAZBDC010000073.1, forward strand.
AGGGTGACCGCCCGCCAATTAGAGCGTATCGCTCACGCACTTCTTCAATCAGCGTTGGCGGTGTCGCGCGCCCGCCGCGCACATCCAGCAGATACGGCTCAACATCTTCCAATGAGTCCGGCCCCCCGTAGGCCATGAGAAGAACTGCCCATTCCATACCCACCTCCTAGGCCGAGAGCGCCAACGTATCTTCTGACAAGCGATAAAATGCGGTATAGATCGGCGTGTCCCGCTCGGTATACCGGCGTGCTTCACTTCCGCGCAGATCGATTACCAGTTCCGAAAACTGCGCCAGGTCATCCGTTTCGTACACCACCACAAATTCCTGTTCCTGCAGGCCGGTTGAATAGAGCAGGAGTTGCGTGATCTGCTCGTACTGGTGCCCGATCCGGATGTGCTCGTTCATCATCCCCTGGCGCGTATCGCGCCCGGTACGATACCAGTCAACCGTCTTGACGAACGGATAAACAACCAGGTAGCGTTTTCGAGTTTCAGCCAACGGGTCAATAGCCTGGGTCGATCGACCGCGCGCGTAGGTCGATGCGCCAGTTAATCCCCACAGAACCTGTACCGGCTGGATCCAGCGCCGGTGAGCATTGATAACTCGACCCAGCCCCTCGAAAAAACTGGCCGGGGCTTCAGATTGGTTGACTGTTCCGTTGCTCCACAATAGCAAGTCTGCATCCCCACGGGATGGGAAAACCTGGTACAGGTCGAAACGCTCAACTGCGCCGCGCATTCCTTCCAGGAGAGAAACGTGGATTTGCTGGCGTGCGTCGTGATCAGCCTCCCAATACAGACTTGTAAACGAAAACAGGGAAAAGTGACACAAGTATTGCTCAGTCATATTTATCCTTCTATCTGGATGCTTTTCTAGGATCGTTCGCGTGGCCCTTGAACCGCGCAAGCCTTTTCGTTTCCTGGTTGTTCTTCGCCAGTTCCGGGATCTCCGCCGAGAAAGGGAACGAGCCAGGCTGGTAAGCGCAGTAAGGTTCTTCGGCCAGGATATCGCCGGTCATTGCGTAAGCGCGCGAGCGCGACCCCCCGCACACCTGGTTGAATTCACATGCGCCACAACGACCTTTCAGTTCCTTCGAGTTGCGCAGAGATTGAAATAACGGGTTGTTCTGGTAGATGTCCATTAAATGCTGGCGGCGAATATTCCCACCGCTGACTGGCAAGTACCCGCTGGGAAAAACCTCGCCCAGCAGTGAAACGAACACAAAGCCGTCCCCTGCGTTGACGTGCATTGGCGTGCGCCGGATGCGCTCGCCAGCCTGAGGATCTTCAGGACGGCCGCGGCCGTTCATCACAGCGGGCTGCGCAGGTTGCCTATGGATCTCCGGCGCAGCGGTAATCTCGGCCCGCATCCCATCCCGCAGTTGCGCATAAGTCTCGTTGAGCTGCATGTAGTTCTCTGCATCCAGGTTGTGTCCCTCCAGATATGCGCGCTGTAACACGACCCGCTTATAATGGTGGCCTTCGGTCGTTTTCAGCGGGATGTACTTCGAGGCATCATAGAGGAAATTGAGTACGGCTTCGTAATCTGCGGACGAAATTTCATCATCCAGCAGCGCTCGCCCGGTCGGGACCAGGAAGAAAACGCTCCAGGTCATTACCCCCAGCTCGCGCACCAGGCCAAAGATCCTCGGCAGGTCGAACAGGTTATGACGGGTGACAGTGGTGTTAATTTGCAGCTTCAGACCCAGGGCCTGAGCCGTCTTCCAACCATTGACCGTCCAATCAAACGAACCATTCACCCCCCGAAATGCATCATGGATCGCCGGGGATGAGCCGTCCAGGCTGAGTGAAATGACCTTGCAGCCGGCATCCTTCACCCGGGCCAGGTTTACCTCATTGAGCAGCGGCGTACCAGAAGGCGAAAGCGCTACATGCAGGCCCTTTTCCACCGCAAAGCGGGTCAGGTCAAAGATATCGGCACGCTTGAAAGGATCACCACCGGTCAGAATGACCAATGGACGCGGCATGCCAAAAGCCGCAATCTGATCAAGGAGCGTACAGCCCTCTGTAAAGGAAAGAGCCTGGGGGTGATGATCCGGTTGAGACTCCGCCCGGCAGTGGCGACAAGTCAGGTCGCAGGCCTGGGTGGTTTCCCAGATCACAATGAAGGGTCGCAAGTTTGTGTCATAATGAGGCTGGCGGATAATGTTCATGATCAATCAATTCCTTTGTTCTTAATTGTTTGCGCGTTGAATAGAAGGCAAAGCCATATCCAGCTTTGTCGATTTCGCATTACTTAATCTTCTCCGAGAGGATTAAGAGGTACCTGGAGACCCTCTAACGGGAAACGAACCGACCATGTCTACCAGCAGTCCATCCATAAAATCCATCGTGCGCTGGAACAATCGCATGCCTTCCTCATCATGGCTTCCGCTTAGGTAACCGGTCTCATGGATCGATTCGAGGATTGAGCGGCGGAAAAACAAGAAAACCTGGACGGTCTCTGGCAGATTGAGCCCGACGGATGAGCAGATTAACCCGTAATCACGGGCAATGCGTTTGCCTTCTTCGAGGAAGGCTTCACCTCCCTCGCTGTGACCGTTGTACTGGAGCAAAAGGATCATCAGACGCTGCCCTGTGCCTTTCAGACGCAAGCGCTGTTCATCATCCAGCCTGCTCAGCCACTGGTCAGACGCCATCAGGCGTCTGGCGCTCCTTCGGGCATTGTCGATCGCTCGCTCATGCATGGGCTGGAAGGTGGCCAGGCTGGTTTCGAACGGCCCACCCACAGTCGATGCCTGAAGAAAGGTATCCAGTGCCCGCAGCGCAAACCGGCGCCTGCCGCCAGGTGTACGAGTGCACGCAATTTTGCCTGCGTCTGCCCAACGCCTTAGGGTGGTAAAATGCACCCCCAGATAATCGGCGGCCTCCGATAGATCCAACCAGGTTTGAGCTTCTCTAATTTTTTTATTCATTTCTATGTTTTTCTATGGAAATAGTAGCATATCTAACGATTGCTCTCTGGTCCAGTATAAATCACTATTGACTTAGGTCCATGAAAAATAAATTAGAAAAACCTTAGTGTTTTATAATCTTTGTGACGAACTAAAAAATGAAATTTAGACAGTCAGAGAACATCACCTGGCCAACATGGAGTCAAAATGAACACCACCCTATCACAGGTTGCCGGCATAAGTACACTTTTTCTCCTCATCTTTCTGACCGGCTACCGGCTGAACCGGTCTGGAAAACCTTACCATGCGATCCTGTTTAACTTCCATAAACTGGTTGGGCTTGGGGGGCTGGTTTTTTGGGCAAGTTTAATCTACCGGACCTACCAATCAGCCCACTTCGGTCCAACTGCGCAGGCCACTGGGCTGGTCGCTGCCCTATTGTCCATTGCTACGATCGTCACAGGCGGGCTGGTAAGTCTCACCAAACCAGCCCCGGCGACGGTCGCTTTTCTGCACAAATTGCTGCCATACCTGACGGTGCTGTCCTGTGGGGCAACGTTGTTCCTGCTGCAATAAAGGCACTGCCTGATAGGACTATTCGCCCCAATTACTTCACGCCTCCACCTGGCTAATGCGGGCATCGACCTTGTTTGCGCCTGATCTACCTGAACCCAGAAGGAATCCACTCTGGTGTCGGTGGAATGCGCTCGCTCTATGTTAAATCCGCGTAAGTCTGCGGTGAAGTTTGCTATAATTATTAAAAGAAACGTAACAACTTGGACCTATTTACGTTCTGTATTGCATACGGTGGAGGAAATTCGGCCGTTCTGTTTGTGTTAATGATGACAAACAGATGCTATTGGGGGAAGCACTACTTCCCCGAGACTGCAGCAGGCTGATCTCGGCGAAGGAAACGAGGATCATGAACGGTATCCAAAAAAGAATCCCTGGGATGAAACCGCGCCAGTCGGCGCAAAGCATGGTTGAGTTTGCCCTGGTGCTGCCGATTCTGCTGCTCGTCATGCTGGGATTGTTTGCTTTTGGCCACCTGCTCTTCTCCTACACGCTGGTTACCGCTGCCAGCCGTGAAGCAGCCCGCTTTGGCGTGGCGACCGGTCTATCCGACTCGGGCGTGCCTCGCTTCCGCGATTGCGATGCCATTCGCGCCGCGGCCGTGCGGGCCGGGTCTTTTGCCGGTGTAAGTGCCGCCAATGTCACCGTTGAATACGACCGGGGGCCAAAGTTAGACGGCTCACCCGCCGACCTGCACGCAGACGCCTGCCCGGCTGGCGGGATTGGCCCAGGCTATATTAACATTGGCGACCGCATTGTGGTAACCGTCGATGTCGACTACCGGCCAATCGTCCCTCTCCGCATTATCCCCGACATCGACCTGACCAGCGTCACCCGCCGGACCATCATCCGCACCCTGCCAATCGGTGATGCCCCGGTCGCGCCTGGCTCGCAGTGCATTGGGACAATCAGCCGCATTTTTCCACCCGGTTTAGAGTTATATTCCACCTCCAAATACGGTCAAACAGTTTCTTTTACCGCCCAGGTCATCGCCGATGATCCAGATATCACCGCCCCTGGCACAATCCGGATCTATGAAGACGACCCGACCTACACCAACGTCATGTGCTCGGGGTCCACGCCGCTGCTCACCTGCAACTACACATCGGATGAGGTCGGAGAGCACGTTCTGCGAGTCGCCTATGACCCCGGGTCTTATGCGACATCAAACCCATGCTACGACCCCAGCAAGGCCGAGCCCTGGAAACATACCGTGGAACCTGCCGATACCACCCTGCGGATCGTCAGCGTGGTCGATTCTTCCCCCCCCACCTACCCGGGTGATCCGGTCGCGGTCACCGTGGAGGTGCAGGCAGTTTCACCCGGCGCGGGCATTCCAACCGGCCCGGTTGTCCTGATGGAAGGGGATACCATTCTGACCACCTTCAACGTTGGTTCAGTGTACGGTCACCCCGGCGTCGCCAGGGGAACGGGCACCATCCAGCTTGTCGAGCTTGGGACCCATACGATCACGGCCATCTACGATCCCGTCGACCCGGGTGTAAATGAGAACTATAACGCCAGCCTACCAGTGACCTTCGACGTTGTCGTCGAACCTCCCCCGGCAGTACTTTCGATCGTCAATGTGAATCCGAAGTATTCCGCGCATCCGGGCCAGACAATAACCATGGACATGCGGGTCAGCAGCATCATGCCGGGTTACGGCACACCCAGCGGGCCGGTCACCTTGATGGATGGCACCGAGCTGCTGCAAATCTTTTATGTCTCCCCAGATCCTGCCTTCACAGAAGGTGTTGCGATTGGGTCTGTTTCGTTCAAGCTCGATTCGGTTGGAACGCATCAGCTCACACTGATCTATGACCCGAGCTATATCGATGAGGATCCCAACTTCAGCGAGAGTGCGCCCCTTTCGTACCCCTACGAGATTGTCAAGCGCCCGCCCGAACAGGCCACAACGGAAACTGTCATTCTCTCGGTCGATCCCCCGCCGCCGACGTCTTCAGGCGAGGAGCTTACCATCACAGTGATCGTATCTTCACTTTCAGCTATTCCAGAAGTCCCAACCGGCACGGTGGTATTGAAAGATAACGGCGTCGAAATCGGCAGATTCTTCGTCGAAACCAATCTTGGCGACCCAACCGGCATATCATCCATTGGAACCTTCGTTTTCACCCTGGATACACCCGGGCTGCACGTGCTCACAGCAGTGTACGATCCGGCCGAGCTGGATTTGAACCCTTACTTCAATGAAAGCACATCTTTACCGTATGAATACCAGGTCATTGATCCGGTTGGTTTCGTGCCTCGGCTTGAGCGTGCCGTCAAAAACAAGGAAGGAACCCCGGTATGAGACTGCCTACTGTTCGCAGCCGCTTCTCGAGCCGCTCACACCGGGCGCCGGTCAGCGAGCGGGGGCAAGGCTTCCTTGAGTTGGGCATCAGCCTGGTTTTTTTATTGATCTTATTCTCGGTCATGATCGACCTGGGCTATGCCTTTTACACCTTGATGGCCATGCGCGACGCAGCCCAGGAAGCCGCCTCGTATGGCGCAATCTGCCCGTATGACAGCACCGGCGCGCGCAATGACCTGTTAATCCGGGAACGGCTCCGCCTGAGCGCTACTTCGCCGCTGGATATGCGTGATATTGACCTGAACGATATTACGATTGAATTTACCAACGTCGATGGAACGATCATCGATTCGCCTGGTGTCGCGGTATTGGGCGGCTCCGTCCGGGTAACTTTTACCATCCATCACCAGATCCTGGTGCCCTTCCTCGGCGGGATCATCGGCCAGAATGGTTATCCATTAACTGTATCCGTTGCGGATACGGTCATTCGCAGTAAATGGTTGGATCAGTGTGATTATTAGACAAAAGGGGGATCCAATGAAAAAGCCACAAAAGGAAAAAGGCCAGGTGCTTGTCTTGATTGTCCTGGCTATTGTCGCGATTTTTGGTTTTGTGGCCCTGGCGGTTGACGGGGGACGTTTCTTTGCCGAGCGGCGCCGGGCTCAAAATGCCGCCGATGCGGCCGTGATAGCAGCGGCTTTCAACGGCGCCACTGGCGGCGACTGGCGAGCCGCCGGGATCGCCTCCAGCCAGGTCAATGGCTACAACGACACCGACCCAGCCGAAAACACCGGCGCCATCGAGGACGTCCGTGTCTTCCATCCACCGGTCCGTGGGCGTTATTCCGTTGCCTCAGAAACCGTCGTCCCGAGCGAGTATTATCAGGTGATCATCCGCATCCAGGTACCCCAGGTCTTTTCCCAGATCGTTTTCGCGGGTGACCTGTGGGTCGAGGTGGAGGCCGTCGCCCGCGGCACGTCGCAGCGCGGTTTCCCGTACGGCGCGGCGCTGGTCGCCACCTGTCCGAACTGCTGTGATGCGCTGTCGTTCTCTGGAGACGGCGAAGTGATCATCACTGGCGGCAACGTCATTTCCAACTCGAACGCCGATGGTTCAAGCTCATGTTATTCCGTCTCACGCGGCGGTACGGCTGTGGTCGATATTACTGGTGGAAGCCTGATTGCCGGCGGGGAACTGTATGACAATACCAAAAAAGTATGTAAATATGCGGATGGGTCTGAAGCCGATCCGTGCATTGTAGTACCCGATGGCGATATCTACGAATATACACCCAACCCGGATTCTTATGATTTCTCCTATGAGCCAAGCTGCAAGGGGCTGCCGACCATCGCCACAAGCAAGTACAACAGCAACGCGACCCTGGATCCGGGCGTTTACACGGGGGGGATCACAGTAACCGGCGATAAAACAGTGGTCACATTAAATCCTGGCATGTACTGCCTGGGCGGAGATCTGTCGGTAACCAGCGGGTCCATCATTGGCTCGAATATCATGTTCTACATGGAAGACGGCAGTGTGAATATCTCAACCACCAATCCGGTCAGCCTGTATGCCCCGACCGAAAAGGCAAACTGCATCGCCGACCCGGACCTCGCACCAGACTGCTGGTCTGGTTTCCTGGTCTACATGCCCTACGAGAATGATGGAACGGTCTTTATGGCCGGTGGGGGATCGACCCATTATACCGGGACGATCTACGCGCCCGGCCCGCCTAAGAGCGGCTACAAGTGCGAATTCGTTGGCAGCCAGGAAGACGCCATGATGAACGCCAGCGTCATCTGCTACACCGTCAAGATCTCGGGCACAAATGGATTGACCATCAATTACGATGACAGCCTCAACGCCCAATCCCCAGGCGCTATCGAGCTGGTTGAATAAAATTGACTTCCAAGTAAAACAGACAGATGGGGCTGCAAACGCCCCATCTGTACTTTTTTGTTAAAAATCGCATCGGTCAAAGCACGACCGCCTGCCTCTAGGCGTGATATCATTATTTCAATTCCCCCAAAAGCGCGCAAAGCAAGGCAAACTTTTTCATGGAGGCAGCGTGTCCAAGAACAAGAAACTTCATTTGATCGGCAACGCCCACATCGACCCAGTCTGGCTCTGGCAGTGGCAAGAAGGCTTTCACGAGACCAGGGCTACCTTTCGCTCCGCCCTTGACCGGATGAACGAGTATTCCGAGTTTGTCTTCGTCGCCAGTTCAGCCGCCATCTACGAGTGGGTCGAGCAGAGCGACCCGGGCATGTTCGCTGAAATCCAGCGGCGCGTCGCCGAAGGCCGGTGGAAAATTGTCGGCGGCTGGTGGATCGAGCCGGATTGCAACATCCCCGGCGGCGAATCGTTCGTCCGCCAGGGAGTATATGGCCAACGCTACTTCAAAGCAAAATTCGGCCAGACCACCACAGTCGGCTACAACATCGACAGCTTTGGCCACAACGCCACACTGCCCCAGATTCTTAAAAAAAGCGGTATGCCTTATTACATCTTCATGCGTCCCGGGCCGCACGAAAAGGATCTGCCCGGGCGGCTGTTCTGGTGGGAAGCGGGCGATGGCTCGCGCGTGCTGGCATTCCGCATCGCCTTTACCTACGCCAGTTGGGGCAGCGACCTCCGCCAGCACATCGTCGACACTGCCGCCGAACTGAACGATTCTCTCAACGAAATGCTCTGCTTCTACGGGGTTGGCAATCATGGCGGCGGCCCAACCAAAGAGAACCTCGACAGCCTGCTGGCCATGCGTGAAGATCCCGACCTGCCCGAGCTGGTATTTTCGGGGCCAGAGACATTCTTTGCAGCCGTCGATCCCAGCGGCCTGCCTGTCGTTCGCGACGACCTGCAGCATCACGCCAGCGGCTGCTACGCCGCCCACAGCGGGATTAAACGCTGGAACCGGCTGGCCGAGAACTGCCTGCTGGCTGCTGAAAAGTTTTCGGCCCTGGCCGGGCAGTTGATCGGCACGCCTTATCCCACGGAATTTGGCCGGGCCTGGAAGAATGTGCTGTTCAACCAGTTCCACGACATCCTGGCCGGCACCAGCCTGGAAGCCGCCTATGAAGATGTCCGCAACACCTTTGGCGAGGCCATGTCCATCGCTGACCGGGCGCTGAACCAGGCCGTGCAGGCCCTGACCTGGCAGATCGGCATAAAGCCCGAGCCAGGCCTGGTCCCCATCGCCGTCTTCAACCCGCACGCCTGGCCCGTCCGGGCCAATGTCGAGGTCGAGATGGACCGGCCGAGAAGCGCAGAACTGCTGGTCGATGATCTCGATCGCGAGCTGCCCTTCCAATTCGTCCAGTCGCAGGCCACCACCAGCTGGCGCCGGCGCCTGAGCTTCGTCGCAGACCTGCCTCCCATGGGCTACCGGGTTTTCCGGCTGGTCGACCGCCCGGCCCAGCACGTTTTCCAACCCGTTGCGGGTTCAGACACCATTCTTGAAAACACCCGCTTTCGCCTTTCCCTCAATCCTGTCACCGGCTACATCACCAGCCTTTTTGATAAACAGAGGAATCTGGAGTTATTCGCCGCTGACGCAGCCGTGCCGGTCGTGATCGACGATCCCAGCGACACCTGGAGCCACAATGTATTCACCTTCAACCAGGAAGCGGGCCGGTTCTCGGCCCGCAAGATCGAGCTGATCGAGCAGGGACCAGTCAAGGCAGTCGTGCGCGTGACCAGCGAATACAGCCGCTCGACTCTCGTCCAGGAATTCAGCCTGTACAATGATCTGGACCAGATCGACGTAGCCGTCACGGTCGACTGGCGGGAACAGCACAAGATGCTCAAGGTCCGTTTCCCCCTCAACCTTGTGCAGATCAAAGCGACCTACGAAATCCCCTATGGCCACATCGAGCGCCCGGCTAACGGCGAAGAGGAGCCGGGGCAAAGCTGGATCGACCTCTCTGGCATCTCGCCCCAAAGCGGCAGCCCTTATGGCCTGAGTCTCCTCAACGATGGCAAGTACAGTTTTGATGTCAATGCCCACGATATCGGCCTGACCGTCCTGCGCAGCCCGATCTATGCCCACCACGACCCATTCATCCCAGATCCGGAGCAGCATTACACCTATATCGACCAGGGCGTGCAGAAGTTCCACTACGCCCTCCTTCCCCACACCGGCAGTTGGGACGAAGCCGGGACCGTTCGCCGCGCAGCCGAGCTGAACCAGCGCCCCATTCCACTGGTAACGACCACCCACCCTGGCCCGCTCCAGCACAGCGACTCTTTTGCGTCTGTCGAGCAGGATAACCTGATCCTGAGCGTGGTCAAACAGGCGGAAGGCTCCGGCGACTTGATCCTGCGCTGCTACGAGACAGCCGGGCTCGCCACGACCGGCTCCATCCACCTGCCACACTTCAACCGCACCATCACCACCGAATTCGGCCCCAACGAGATCAAGACCTTCCGCGTCCCGCGCGACGAGGCCCTGCCAGTCGTCGAAACCAATTTACTTGAGTGGGAAGAATAATACAAACAGGGATGAAGGGGATAAAGGAGATAAGAAAAGAGAAAAATCTCTCATCCCCTCTATCCTCTGCATCCCTGTTAAAATCTTCCTCGAGGTAAACCCACATGTCCCATACCACCTTAAAATCAGGCTATTCCGAGTTGGTTGAGCGGTTGAACCGCTTTCCTCAGGGTGCGCCGCCGTCCGACACCCTTTACAAGATCCTGCAAATCCTGTTCAGTGAACCAGAGGCCCGCCTGGTAGCCTTGCTGCCGATCAAGCCCTTTACGGCTGAGAAGGCCAGCCAGGCGTGGAAGATGGACCTGGCAGCCACCCGCAAGGTGCTCGACGAGCTTTCCAGCCGCGCGATCCTGGTCGACGTAGAGCGAGAGGGCCAGATGGTTTACACCCTCCCACCGCCGATGGCTGGTTTTTTTGAGTTTTCAATGATGCGCCTGCGCGGCGATGTCGACCAGAAAGTATTAGGCGAACTGTTCTACCAGTACATGAATGTCGAAGAAGAGTTCATCCGCGCTTTGTTTGTCGGCGGAGAGACTCAACTCGGGCGGGTGTTCGTCCACGAACCGGCCTTATCCAGCGAGAATGCCCTCCACGTCCTCGATTACGAGCGCGCCAGCGAGGTCATCCGCACCGCCACCCATCGCGGGATTGGCATCTGCTACTGCCGGCATAAAATGGAACACGTCGGGCGCGATTGCGCCGCCCCGAAAGATATCTGCATGACCTTCAACACGTCAGCCGAGTCGCTCACCGCCCATGGTTATGCCCGCCTGGTGGATGTGAAAGAGGGCCTGGACCTGCTTCAGGAAGCCTATGATAACAACCTGGTCCAGTTTGGCGAAAACGTACGCCAGTCGGTCAACTTCATTTGCAACTGCTGCGGCTGCTGCTGTGAGGCGCTGATTGCTGCGCGAAAGTTCGGCTCGCTCAACCCGATCCACACCACCAATTACCTCCCCGAGGTGAATCCAGACCTGTGCAATGGCTGCGGAAAATGCGTGGCTGCCTGCCCGGTGGAAGCAATGACCCTGGTCAGCGCCAACGACCCGCGCCAGCCAAACCGCAAAAAGGCCAAACTGAACGAAGAAATTTGCCTGGGCTGCGGTGTGTGCGCGCGCGCCTGCCCGCAGAACGGGATCAGCCTGCGCCAACGCCCCGAACGGGTCATCACCCCGGTCAATTCCACTCACCGCGTGGTGATGATGGCCATCGAGCGCGGCAGCCTGCAAAACCTCATCTTCGACAACCGGGTGCTGTGGAATCACCGCGCCCTGGCAGCTGTCCTGGGTGTCATCCTGCGCCTGCCCCCTATTAAGCAGGCGTTGGCCAGCCAGCAGGTCAAATCGCAGTATCTCGAAAAGCTGATTACCCGGCTGGGGATGTAGCGATGCCAGTGCAGGTTTGACAGGCAAATACATCCGGGATAAACTGGTTCCTGGTTCGAAGATCCTGATGAGTTTTACCAGTGGAAGGGAGAAATCAATGACAAAAACTGCTCGCTACGGTTCCTGGAAATCGCCGATCACCTCCGACCTGATCGTGGCCAGCACGGTGGGCCTTGGGCGAATCGTGACCGAGGGAGAAACAGCCTATTGGGCCGAACTACGCCCATCCGAGAATGGCCGGATAACAATTGTCCGGCGAACAGCCTCCGGTCAGGTCGAAGATCTGCTCCCCGCGCCCTGGAATGCTCGCACTCGCGTCCACGAATATGGTGGGGCGGCTTTCATGGTTTACGAAGGTGTTCTTTATTTCTCAAACTTCGGCGATCAACGCCTGTATCGCCTGGATCCGGGCCAGGAGCCCCAGCCGCTTACCCCACCGGTCGACCTCCGCTACGCCGATGGCGTGATGGATGCCCGGCGTGGACGGTTAGTATGCGTCCGCGAAGACCACTCCGCCGGCGGCCGCGAAGCGGTCAACACGATCGTCGGCCTGCCTGTCGATGCGAGCGACCTGGAGAACGGAGGGCAGGTGCTGGTTTCGGGCAGCGATTTTTATTCGAACCCGCGCATCAGCCCAGACGGCGCCCGCCTGGCCTGGCTGTCCTGGAACCACCCGAACATGCCTTGGGATGGAACCGAGCTTTGGCTGGCGGAAATCCAGCCAGATGGATCGCTGGCTAACCCGGCTCTAATTGCCGGCGGACTGCAAGAGTCCATTTATCAGCCGGAATGGTCCCCGGATGGGACACTGTATTTTGTTTCTGACCGGACCGGCTGGTGGAACCTGTACCGGTGGAATGAAGAACAGGCAGAGGCGCTGCACCCGTTGGAGGCGGAGTTTGGCGAACCGCAGTGGGTGTTTGGGATGTCGAGTTATGTTTTCCTGGATGAACGCCGGCTGGCCTGTGCCTATTCGCAGCATGGGCAGATGTTCCTGGCTGTGCTCGACCTGGCCAACCTGGCGCTGAAGCCCATTTCGACGCCCTACACCGATTTCGGCAACCTGCGCGCCGTGCATTCGGGGATCGTCTGCGGGGCAGGTTCCCCCACCGAAGCCTGGGCGGTGGTATGCATCGATCCTTTAACTGGTAAATCCGAAGTACTGCGCCGTTCCTCTGACCTGGTGATCGATCCGGGTTATCTCTCGATCCCCCAGCCGGTCGAGTTTCCGACCGAGAACGGGCTCACTGCCCATGCGCTGTACTATCCCCCCATCAATAAAGACTTCACCGGCCAGCCTGGCGAGCGCCCACCCCTGCTGGTGATGAGCCACGGCGGCCCCACCGGGGCGACATCGACTACGTTTAACCTGGGGATCCAATACTGGACCAGCCGCGGGATCGCTGTGCTGGATGTCAACTACGGCGGCAGCACCGGTTACGGGCGCGCCTACCGGGAGCGCTTGAAAGGCCAGTGGGGCATCGTGGACGCCGATGACTGCACAAACGGGGCGCTCTACCTGGCCCGCCAGGGCAAAGTAGATGGCGACCGCCTGGCCATTACTGGCGGTAGCGCCGGCGGATACACCACCCTGTGCGCGCTGACCTTCCGCAAGGCATTTAAAGCCGGGGCAAGCCATTTTGGCGTCAGCGACGCAGAAGCTCTGGCCCTGGACACGCATAAATTCGAGTCGCGCTACCTGGACGGCCTGATCGGGCCTTACCCTCAGGCGCGCGACCTCTATGTCCAGCGCTCGCCAATTCACTTTGCCCACCAGATGGAGTGCGCCTTGATTCTGTTCCAGGGTTCTGAGGATAAGGTGGTGCCGCCTGACCAATCGCGCAAGATGTTTGAGGCCGCCCGCGCCAAGGAACTCCCCGTTGCTTACCTGGAATTCGCTGGCGAACAGCACGGTTTTCGCCGGGCTGAGAATATCAAGCGTGCGCTGGATGGTGAACTCTACTTCTATTCACGCATCTTTGGGTTCGACCTGGCCGATCCGGTCGAACCAGTCCAGATCGAGAACCTGTAAATTGATCGACCATTCAAAACCTAAGGAGACCAAGATGAAATTCGGCGTTTGTGGAGGTCCAGATATCGCCCGGATTGCTCAGAAAGCCGGTTACGATTACTTTGAATGGAGCGTGGGAGCGCTGCTTCATCCCCGCGAGGAGCAGAGCGTCTTTGAGGCTGCCCTGGCCGAGGCCCACGCGGTTGGCCTGCCTTGCCCGGCAGTCAATGTTTTCGTCCCGGCTGACTTAAAGATCACCGGCCCATCTGTCGACCTGGCTGCGCTACAAACCTTTGCAGAAACAGCCTTCATCCGGGCCGAGCATGCCGGGGTCGAAGTGATTGTGTTCGGTTCAGGCGGCGCGCGGCGCATCCCAGATGGTTTCGACCGCACCCAGGCCTGGGCGCAACTGGTGGCCTTCGGGCAGATGATCGGCCCGCTGGCCAAGCCCCACGGCGTGACCGTCGTGGTCGAACCGCTCAACCTGGGTGAATGTAATGTCCTGAACACGGTCAGTGAATCGGCCGATTATGTCCGAGCGGTCGGCCACCCCAATGTGCGCCTGCTGGTCGACGGTTACCACTGGTCGAAAGATGGCGACACTGTGGAGGGCATCCTGAACAACGGGACCCTGCTGGCTCATGCTCACGTCGCAACTGTGGAAGGCCGGCATGCCCCGGCCCCAGGCGATACCTGTGCGCCTTTCTTCGCCACCCTGCGCAAAGCGGGCTATGATGGGCGGGTCTCGATCGAAGGAAACATTCCCAACCCGGCCGAGGAGCTTCCGCGCGCATTGGAAATAATGCGCGCCCTTTCGGCTTAACGGATAACCAGCACCCCGTCGACATATTCGTATTCGAAGGACCCCGGCGGGCAAAAATAAGCGTCCATGTAGACTTCCGGGCGCGGGCTGCGCTCGGTAAAGACCGGCACGCCGATCGTCACATCGCTGATCGCGACCGGAAGTCCTACCACACAGATCTGCTTTTGGGCAATCCTTCCGGCGTCATAATCGCGCTGGATGGTCTGGATCGCTGCGCGCTTCTCATCCGTGTAGCGCCCAACGCGCAGGTTCCAGACCCAGGTGCCCAGCAGGCTGCCGGTAACAAAAATTACCAGCGCAGCCAGCAGCAGCACTTCCCGGCGGCTTTGCCGTAATTGTGCCGCACCCCAACCCAACAGGATCGCGAATCCGGCGTAGGGTAGATAGAGGTAGCGCAGTGAAATCCCGACTGTTACCATCGAGAACGGCGCAAAAGTCACCAGTACCAGCGCCGAAGCGACCCGCTCGAGCAGGCTGCCCTTCCAGAAACGCCAGGCCAGGAAAGCCGCCAGCGGGACCAGCAGCCCCCAACCGATCACCTGGTAAATCGTCAGGAAAGCGCCCGGCAGCAGGCGAGAGACTAAAGAAACGAAGGGGATATAATCGGGCGGCGGGATCAGCAGCCCAACCAGCGCGCGGTAATTGGCAAGCCCGTGCAGGCCAATCGCAACCTGCCCACCAGCCACCAGCGAAGGCGCACTGCGATGCCAGAGCAGGACAACTGCAAACTGTACCAGCCCCAGCAGAAGATAAAGCCCACCCGCCAACAGGAAACTTCGCCGGTCGATGCTGCCCATCTTCCATGCCAGCCCTATCAGCAGCAGGAGCAATACAGGAAAAGTCAGGGTATCTTCTTTAACCAGGATCCCTACCGCCAGCGCAAGCAAGCTTAACCCAAGATACCGTCCCCGGCCCGTTTGAATCCAATGCCCACTTGCCAGAAGGGCGAGCAGCAGAACGGTCAGTGCCAGCAGGTGATTATATGCAGCGATCCAGCCCACCGCCTCCTGGACCGAAAATGTGACCGCGAAGACCAGTGCGCCCGCCAGCGCATGGGTGCGGTTTCGCTCAAACAGGTAGATCAACGTGCCAAGCAGAGCCGCATTTAACCAGTGGTTGAAAATCAGCAGCGCACGGTAGCCTCCCGCGTTGAGGGAAAAAACCTGGTAGGCCAGCCAGAACAAGAAGTTGCTTAGCGGGGTGAACAGCCCATTGTGGGTCTCAGTCAGGAAGGTGAGCGGCCTTTGCAGGCTCCAGTCATACTTCGCCAGGCTCAGCAATAAAAAATCATCCCGGACAAACCAGCGTGTGAAAACCGGCAGGTAGGCCGCCAGAATCAAACCAGCCAGCCCGGCTCCGCTCCAAAAGACCAGGTGCACTATCGACGCGTGGTCAACTTTGTCAAAAAGCCGCCTGGCCAGGCGCATGATTTCGGATCCACATGATAGCAGGCTCATCATGCTAATTATATTCCTTCTCAACGATTATTTTTCCGTTACAATACCTGCATGACACGAGAGAAGGACGCCCGCTTATCGGCACCACAAACACACACTCGCCAAAGGACTCTCCGCGCCCGGCTGGCGCGTGCAGAACGCTTCCTGGCCAGGCTCCGGAAGGCCGAGGCGCGCTTCCCCTGGATTCGCCTGGGGACGCTGGGGCTGGCTCTTTTCGTGGCTTACCTGAGCTTTCAACTTCTGACCCTCCTGCTCGCCTGGTTGGCGGCGCTGATGGCGCTGGCAGTCTTTGTGGGCGTGACCAGGCGCCACAGCCAGGTTATCGAACAGGTCGCCCGCATCGAAGCCTTCTGCCACCTGCTTGAGACCCACCTGGCCCGCCTGGAACTGGATTGGGAAGCCATCCCACCACCAGCCGCTCTGGCTGTCCCAACCGGCCATCCCTTTGCCGCCGACCTGGATCTCACCGGCCCACGCTCGCTGCACCAGCTCCTGGATACCTCTGCCGCGCTAGGGGGCAGCCGCCGCCTGGCCGAATGGCTCCTGGCGCCCATTCCGGATCTGCAGGCCGCCATCCAGCGCCAGAGCCTTGTCCGAGAGATGATCGGACGCCCGGCCCTGCGAACCCGCCTGGAGTTGGACGGCCGGCTGGCAAACCCCGAACCGGCCGGGCGCTGGGACACAGGCGGGCTGCTGGCCTGGCTGGAGCGCCGCTCACACGACGTTTCTTTTCGCCCGCTTCTGGACTGGCTGGTGATCCTGGCACTGACCAACATCGTCCTGTTTGGCCTGAATGCTTTTGGGCTGCTTCCACCGCTGTGGGCGATCAGCATGGCCATCTATCTCGCGCTGCAGGCGCTGCGCTTTCGCGAGTCGAGCGAAGTATTTGATGAAGCCTATGACCTGGCTCGCCAGTTGGGACGCTTGCGGCATGTCCTTTCTGGCCTTGAGCGTATCCCACCGGACCCGGCTGCCCGGCTGCCCGCCATCTGCGCGCCGCTGCAGGCGCCTGGTCAGCGCCCCTCGGTAGCTCTTCGCCGCATTGGCTGGATCGTCTCAGCCGCCAGCCTGCGCAACAACCCATTCCTTGCTCTGCTGCTCAACTTGCTTGGCCCATGGGACCTGTTCTTTGCCTACCAGCTTGAGCGCTTCAAGCTGTCGCTGCGCGGGACGCTGCCCGCCTGGCTGGATGCATGGCACGAGCTTGAGGCGCTTGCCGCACTGGCCAACTACGCCTCGCTCCACCCCCAGGCCACTTTTCCAATCCTGAAGACGGGCGAAACCGGCCCAATCCTGAAAGCCGAAAGCGTCGGCCACCCGCTGATCCCAGCTGCGACGCGGGTGAATAACGACTTCACTCTGGACTGCCTGGGCGAGGTCGTCATCATCACCGGGTCGAATATGTCCGGCAAAAGCACCTTCCTGCGCACGTTGGGAATCAATCTGGTCATGGCTTACGCCGGTGGCCCGGTCACGGCCCGGCGCCTGGAGACCATTCCTTTTCGCCTTTTCACCTCAATGACGCTCAGCGACTCGCTCAGCGACGGCATCTCATTCTTCTATGCCGAGGTACGCAAGCTTAAGACCCTGCTCGACCAGCTCGAATCCAATCAACCTCACCCGCTCTTTTTCTTGGTAGACGAGATTTTTCGCGGCACCAACAACCGCGAGCGCCGAATCGGCTCGCTCGCCTATACTCAGGCCCTGGTCAACCGGCGCGGAGTGGGTCTCATCTCTACGCACGACCTGGAATTGGTCCACCTGGCTGAAACCAGCCCGGCGATCCACAACTTCCACTTTCGCGAGGATATTCAAGGCAGTGAGATGGTCTTCGATTACACCATCCGCCCCGGACCCAGCCCGACCACGAACGCTCTGCGGATCATGGCGATGGCCAGATCGGAAGAGCGTCGTGTAGGGAAAGAGTGTAGGATAGGGTG
>CAZBDC010000074.1:0-24696 GCA_964490575.1 uncultured Anaerolineaceae bacterium
TGCCACCGACACACCAACGCCCACCGCGACGGACACCATTGCACCTACTGCGACGGACACACCAACACCCACTACCACAGACACACCCTAACCTATCTCAACGGACACGCCCACCTCAGTCACAACTGAAACGCCTGTACCCACCGCGACCGAAACGCCGACCCCAACTGCCTCGCCGACCGCCGGTCTGCCAGTTTGCCTGGATCCGCTGACGATTACTGGTAGAACGCCATCGGATGATTCCTATATTGACATGGGGAAAGCAACCACCAATTTCGGTGACGAAAATAAAATCGAGGTCCGCCCTGACAATGACGCCGACCGGCGCGGCCTGCTGCAATTTAATCTGAGCGATATACCGCCGGATGCCACAATTACCAGTGCGACCTTATATCTTTATGAACAAAGCACGAAAGCGAGCCAGATTACCTATATCTACCGCGTAACCACGGCCTGGAACGAGAGTGGAGTCACCTGGAACTCACCCTGGCAGAACCCCGGTGGAGATTTCGAGATTGCTCCAGCCTATGCCCTGTTCATTCCAGACCAGCAGGGGTGCTCGATATCCCTCGACATAACCAATCTCGTACAGACCTGGGTTAATGGGACCTATCCCAATTATGGGCTGATCCTTTACTCTACCGGACAGAACCACATTGTCGATTACGCTTCAAAAGAAGAGGCAAAAAATCCAGAGCGGGCCCCCCGCCTGGATATCCAATACACCCAAGAAACGGTCAGCCAGCAGCCCGGGCAGGCTGTGCTGCGCCTGATCGATTGGATCGTCAGCCTGTTAGGCGATCCGAAAATTTTCGGTTGAGGCTCCCGATGTCTTAAAAACCATTTCGGGCTGCGGCCCAGCCAGTGGATATCCATTTTGCCCCTCCCATGTGCAATCAACTATATTTTAGGAAAATTATACGTTTTATTTAGATTAAATTGCCTGGATCCGGGGTTTTTACCGCAGAAAACTGGTAAAATGATAACTACAAGTATCAACAAATTTTAGATTTTAACGATATGTTGATGAGATGAATCGATAACTCTTAACATGGATCAAGAAATTGGAGGGAAAAATGGATCACGTAACGATGAAAGATTTAATGCAGCTTGCTAATCGCTATCCCGGATGGTGTGTTTCGCTCTATATGCCGGCCCACCGAGCCGGACCAGATAATGAGCAGGATCCAATCCGGTTTAAAAACTTAATCAGAGAGGCAGAAGAACGTCTGGTCTCGAAGGGTCTGCGGACGCCGGAAATTGAAGGAATCCTCCAACCAGCAAAAAGCCTGCTGCAGGATCCGGCTTTTTGGCGGTATCAGAGTGATGGTCTGGCGTTATTTCTTTCGCCTGAAGCGCTGCACACTTATCGGCTGCCAATCCGCTTTGATCAACTGGTGGTAGTCGCTGACCGGTTCCACTTGAAGCCATTGCTGCCATTCTTTGCCAACGATGGGCATTTTTATACCCTGGCGCTCAGTCAGAACCGGGTCCGGATATTTGAAGGAACACGGCATACCGTCGACGAGATTGTGGCAGAAAATATGCCGAAAGCAATGGCTGACACGCTCCAATACGAGCGTTTCGAAAAGAATGTTCAATTTCATACCGGCACCAGCGCCCAGACCGGTGGAGGAGAACGCGCGGCTGTTTTTCACGGCCATGACCCTTCAGACGAAGATAAAGCCAGGCTGGTCCAATGGTTCCGGAAAGTAGATGAAGAGTTGATGAAATTAATCTCCGATCATCAATCTCTGCTTGTCCTGGCAGGGGTCGAATACTATTTTCCACTCTATCGAAGCGCCAGTTCTTATCCAAATGTCCTTACAAAGGGACTGCCCGGAAACCCAGATATGTTAAGTCCAGCTGAAATCCACGCCGGGGTATGGCCGCTGGTAGAGCCGGTATTTTCCCAGGCTCAGAAGAAAGCCATTGCCCGGTACCAGGAACTGACCGCCCAGGGTAAAGCCACCAGTGACCTGAAACAGGTTGTCCTGGCGGCGCACCATAGCCAGGTTGATACCCTCTTTGTCGCGGTTGGGGTCCAGGTGTGGGGGCGCGCTGACCAGGCAGCAGGTGCCGTTGAGATACACACCGGGCATGAAACCGGCGATGAAGATCTGCTGGATCTGGCTGCCATTCAGACCCTGATCCACGGAGGCGAGGTCTTTGCCCTACCACCGCGTGAAATGCCAGCAGGCGTTCCTGTCGCAGCAATCCTGCGCTATTGAGGTTACCTGAAAATAGGGGCTGTCCAAACTGTTTTGGGCAGCCCTCCTTCAACTGTTAGCCGGGACTGCGGTCCCCCGGAAGAATCGTCTCACCGCTCCTGGATTGCTCACCTGGCGCTTCATCTCCGGGCAGTTGATGAGTTTTCGGATCATAATGACCGCGCAGGTCATCGCTCAACGTTTCATCCCACAGCGGCACCCCAGAGAAATAGGCTGCCCGCGCCAGCAGATGCGAGCTGATCGGCGCAGTAATGAACAAGAACAGGACCACTGCCACGGCGCGGGCTGTGACAGTTACGTCGCCAAAGTAAACCACCGCGCCGAGCATAATAAACCCAACCCCCAACGTAGCTGACTTTGTGTTGGCGTGCATTCGCATGAACAGGTCAGGCAGCCGAACGACACCCAGGGCGGCTATAAAAGTAAAAATCGCCCCGATAAACATCAGCCCCAGGGCTATGATCTCCGCCACGGCATACTCCCTTTTTCAATAAAATGGGCGAAAGCAGATGTCCCCAGGAAAGCAATCAATGCCAGCACCATTGCCTCATCGATATAGATCGGCTGATCGGTCGAAACAGCATATACACCGATCAAGCCCACAGCCGTGATGGCGATCAGGTCCAGGGCAACCACCCGATCGGGCAAGCTGGGTCCCCGGATCAGCCGAATAAAGGCCAGGAACATCGAAACGATCAAAAAGCCGAATATCACATCGATCATTGCCCAGTCTCCTCAAGGCTTTTATCCTGGCCTTTCCGCTGTGACAGCAGGTTAAGTACCAGGCGCTCAAAACCCTGTTTTACTTCAATCCGCGCCTGATCAGCGTCCGGCGCGTCAATCGCGTGAACGAACAAAGTTTTCCGGTCATCGGATATGTCAAGTGAAAGAGTGCCGGGGGTTAGCGAGAGCACATTTGCCAGGAGCGTCACGGAAACCTCGCCCGTCAGGGTAAGGGGAACGGCAATCACACGCGGTCTCATCCGCAGCGGACCAGGGCGAAGCACATCCCGGGCAACGCGAATGTTGGCAACCAGCAGTTCCCACAAGAAGAAGGCCACGAACCGGGTCAGCTGCGCGCCTTTCGCGAAATACTGCCCGCCGCCAAACACCCCTCGCAGGAGATATAAAACCAAATAGCCCAGGAGAAATCCGGTAGTCAGGCCCTCAAGCGTAAATTGTCCGGTCAGGGCCGACCAGACCAGGGCAAGCAAGATGTTAATAAACAGCAGTCCCATTATTGTGCGCTCCTGAAGACGGCCTGGATATACCCGGATGGATCCATCAATTCCCGCCCGACCTGCATGACCAGCGGAAACACCAGCCCCGCGCCAAAGCTGATCACCAGCATTACCGCGATGAGCAACACCATTGGGGCATACCAGAGCGCCCAACTCGACTCTCCGGTAACCGCGACCGGCTGCTGTGCTTTTTCCGGAACATCCTCACCGCCTTCTATTTCAGGGGCAGGCTTCCAGAAACCCAACGTCCAAATTTTTGTCATGGAATAAAGAGTCAGCAGGCTGACGAACAGCGCCACACCGACAACCCAATACTGGTCGATTGACAGCCCGGCCTGCACCAGGCTTAGCTTGGCAAAGAAACCTGACAGGGGTGGAATTCCAGCCAGCGAAAGCGCCGGGATCAAAAACAGGACGGCAAGCACCGGCATCCGCCGGTAAAAACTGCCCAACTTTTTTAGATCCCCGGTTCCACCAACGCGCTCCATCACCCCGCTGACCAGGAACAGGCTGGTTTTCACCATGACATTGTGAAACAGATAGTAGACAGCCCCGGCCAGCGCCAGCGGCGTAAAAAGCGCCAGGCCCATGATCATGTAACCAATCTGGCTGATGATATGGATTGAAAGAATGCGGCGCACCTCGATCTGCGCGACTGCACCTAACACCCCGGTCAGCATCGTCAGCCCGGCAATCCATAATAGAAGCGCCTGGAAGAAGCCGCCGTCAATGGGAAAGATCAGCGTAAAGACGCGGATCAGCGCGTAGACGCCAACTTTGGTGAGCAAACCGGCAAAGACAGCCGAAACCGCCGGATGAGGGGCAAAATATGAGTCGGGCAGCCAGAAAAAGAGCGGGAAAACTGCGGCTTTGATGCCAAAAGCGATCAAGAACATGGCCGACACCGCGTTAATCAAGCCGGAGATCGATGCGTCGGAGCGCGCTTGGGCAAACTTCACCGCCAGGTCAGCCATATTCAAGGTACCGATTAACCCATACAAAATTCCAACTGCCGAGAGAAATATGGCTGAAGAAATCAGGTTGAGGGTCACGTACTTAATCGCCCCAGCCGTCTGACCTCGGTTTCTGCCCAGGGCCATCAGGACGAACGATGACATGAGCATGACCTCAAACCAGACATACAAGTTGAACAGGTCACCGGTCAGGAAGGCGCCGTTCACACCCAACAACAGGACGAAATAGAGCGAATAATAGCCAAATACCTCGCGCTCCTGATTCATGCTGGCCAGAGAATAAAGCTGGACCGCAAAACCAATCAGCCCAGACATCACAATCATGATCGCGCTGAAAAGGTCGGCAACCAGCGTAATGCCAAACGGCATTGGCCAGGACCCAACCTGCACAACCTGGATGCCTTCCCTACGGACGCCATCAAGCAGCATGAACGAGGCAATGAGCAGCAGCAGCCCCCCGACAGAGCTGATGACGCGCTGAACACGCCGGGAGGTGGGGCGCAGCGCCAGGGCCAGCAGACCAGCAACCGCCGTAAGCAGCGGAATAATCAAAGGAGAAATGATCAACAAGCCAGATGTGTTCATTCCTCCCCCTGGTTGAGCCGGTCAAGGTCATCGCTGCCGGTCACGTGATAAACACGCGCAGCAAGCGCCAGCGCAAAGGCAATCACCCCCAGGCTGATAACGATCGCAGTCAGGATCAGCGCCTGGGGCAGCGGATCGGCAACCGGGCCAATGATCGTCTGGCCCTCCGGGGTGATGACCGGGGGCGAGCCTTTCGACAACCCCGCGGCAGTGAAAATCAGCAAGTTTGTGGCATGGCTTAACAACGCCAGCCCAATCAACAGCTTCACCAAACTGCGCCGCAGTAAAAGGTAAACGGCAGAGGCATAAAGGACGCCAATGACAACCGCGAGAAGGATTTCCATCTGATTATGCCCCCTCCTCCAGTGAGAAGACCATGGTTAGCGTGATTCCAAAGACGAGCAGGTAGACGCCAATATCAAAAAGTACCGGCGTCCCAACTTCAAGCTTGCCGATGCCAGGGACAAGGACGTAGGTCCACAGCCCGGTTAAAAAAGGCCGCCCGGCGAACAACCCGATGAGCCCGCTGGCCAGCGCAATCAGCAGCCCGCTGGCAATCAACAGCACAGGAGGGAAACGCAGCACATGCCGCGCCTCAGCCGCATTGTATGAAAGCGAATATAAAGCAAAGGCTGCAGCCGCCACCAAACCACCTGCAAAGCCCCCTCCGGATTGGTTGTGTCCCCGTACCAGCAAGAACAGGGAAAAAAGCAGCAAAAGCGGCATCAGGAACCGGATTGCCGTGCGCAGAATGATCGAATTCATTTCCGCTCCTTTCGCCGGTATTTTAGAATGCCAAAGACGCCAATCGCGGCTACAGCCAGCACCGTGATTTCCCCAAGCGTATCGATTCCACGGAAATCTACCAGGATCACGTTGACGATATTTCGCCCGTGCGCCAGAGAGACAGCATTCCTCAAAAAGTATTCCGATATGCTTGGGAACAGATTAATTTGAACGGCCGAAAGTACTAACCCGGTCATCAGAGTTCCAACCATGATAGCCACCGCCGCGTGAACCAGGCGCGGGCCGCGTGGGCTGAGCGGGCCAAAACGCGGCAGGTGATAAAAAGCGAACACGAACAAAACCACGGTGATGGATTCGATCAAGAACTGAGTCATCGCCAGGTCGGGCGCGCCAAATTGCAAGAAAATCAGCGCAACACCATAGCCTACCACACCCATCCCTGCAATCGCACCGAGTCGCGAGCGTGAGCGAACCACAGCCAGGGCAGCGATCACGATCAGGACGGCCAGGGCAGCCGTATAGAAATTTACCTCAGTCAGCTGCTCCGGCCAATGCAGGCCGCCTTTTTGCAGCAGTAGTGAACCGACCAGGGTGACCGTTGCCAGGATGATGGTCAGCAAGTAATAACGCAAATAGCCATTTTGAAGCACACGGGTCTGGGCTGTGGCAATCCAGTTGAGCCCCACAATCGACCAGCTGTAGCCGGCTTCTGGCCCCCAGCGCAGGATTGGCTCCAGGGCCTCCATCCGCTTCCGCCAGGCGTTCCAGCCCAGGTACAGAACCACGCCCAAAGCAATTGCGATGACACTCAGGCCAAGCGCCAGGTTCAGGCCATGCCAGAGCGACAGCTTGATTTCTACAGGGTGATTGACTACCGCGCGCAAGGCCGGCTGCGCCAGGTACCTGGCGGCCAGTTGAGGGAGCAGGCCAAGGATCAATCCCAGGCTGCCCAGCAGCGCCGGGCCAAACCAGAGCGAAACCGGTGGGTCGTGAGGGTGATGCGGCGTAGGCTTGAACGCGCCAAAGAATGGGCGCAGAACAAGGATGAACGCCAGCGCAACCGACACAGCGCTGCTGAGCACGGCGGCGGGCACAAGGACCCAACCTGCCCCCTGGGCTGCCAGGGCAGCCTCAAAAAGCAGTTCCTTACCGATAAAGCTCAACAGCGGCCCCAGTCCTGCCAGGGAGAGCGCTGCCAGCCCGGCAAAACCGGCCAGGATCGGCATATGGGAGCGCAAACCGCCCAACCGGTCCACGTCGCGCGTACCAGTTTCATGATCAACGGCGCCAGCGACCATGAACAGTGCCCCTTTGTAAAGGGAATGCGCCAGCAGAAAGACCAGCGCAGCTTTGGCGGCCCCATCCTGGCCAAACCCAAGCAGCATCGTCATCGTCCCCAGCGAGCTGACCGTCGAGTAAGCCAGGATCCGCTTCAGATCGCCGCTGTTTAACGCCATGAACGCTCCCGCCAGCATGGTCACCAGCCCAACCCCAGTCACCCCCATTTGCCACCAGGACGACTCCGAAAAGATTGGATACAAGCGGGCCAACAGGTAAACGCCCGCCTTTACCATGGTGGCAGAATGGAGATACGCGCTGACAGGAGTCGGAGCGGCCATCGCATTGGGCAGCCAAAAGTGGAAGGGAAACTGGGCTGATTTTGTAAATGCACCCAGCATGATCAGCAGCATTGCGGGTAAGAAATAGACATGTCCCGATAACGAGTCGCCGATGCTGACCAGTTCAGAGATCCGGTACGTTCCCCCAGCCAGCCCAAGCAAGACCAGACCGGCCAGCATCGCCAGTCCTCCTCCACCTGTGACCAGGAATGCCTGCAGCGCCGCGGAACGCGAATCTGGCTTCTCATGATCAAACCCGATCAGCAGATACGAAGTGATGCTGGTCAGCTCCCAGAAAATGAACAGGGTCAGTAGGTTATCAGCCAGTACCAACCCCAGCATGGAGGAAAGGAAGGCCAGCAGAAACAGGTAGAAACGCCCGATATGTGGGTGACCGACCATGTACCCGGAGGCGTAAATCACCACAAGGACACCGATCCCAATGATAATCAGGGCAAAAAGCTGGCTCAACCCGTCCAGGCGAAATGCGAGGCGGATGCCCAGGTCAGGAACCCATGCCACATCCGTTTCGAACGTCTTGCCCGCTGCAACAGCGGGCAAATACTGGCTAAAGAACACCAGCAGCCCCAATGGCAACGCAGCAATGATCAACCCGGACCAGCGTTTTCCAACCCGATGGAGGATGGGTGCGGCAAGTGCACTTATGAAACCGGCGAGAACAGCATTGAACATTTATTTATTAACCATGCCAAAAATCTGAGCCCATTGAACAATCGATCTATTAGCGCATCCTGCAAATGATCTTACCAGGCGCTTCCTCCACGAGATGCCACCATCATCACGCCCGGGTTGATTGTCTCCGTGTCAATTCAATTGGCGTGAACTGGCTACCCTGGAACAATTTCGATTAATTATGTTCTATGACCCGATTATACAGTATTTCACCGGTACGCTTGAACGGCATACACTTGTTTGTAACACCTTAACTTCGCTGATTTGCTTCTTCCCATAATTCCGCCAGCAGCATACGGGCTGTATCCAGAACAATCGCTTCGCACCCGGCTGCCAATCGACCAGGATAGCGATAAGCCAGTGGGGCCACATCCACCTCGTAACCACCCTGGGCATGGGCATTCGCGGTAGTAAGGTACCCAATACAGCCGTCACTCAAGCTGGCGAAAAGGGTATAGTCTCCGGGCGAACCCTGGGCGACTTTCATGCCAATCTCGGTAAACACTTCTGCCCCAAAGGTCACCAGCGACAGGTCGCCAATACGCAGCACGTTGATCCGCATCGGCACAGCCCAGGAGCCTTCCCGGGCTTCGATGCGCGGCTTCCACGGATAGCGCTGGTTCAACAGTGGATCTGCCAGGAAAGCCAGCCAGCCGGGCAGTCTGGCCATGGCAAGCAGCGGACGGGCATAATTCCTGGGTGGGCGGGCGGACCGGACTGGAGCTTCCAGCGGCAGCCATACTTCGCGCCGGGTTATTTTTAGCGGCAGGGGAGATATGGTTTGCGCACCCTGCTGAACTGCTGAGATGACCGCCCGCGCCACACGTTCTCCCTCTTGCTTAACCATCTCAAAGGCGCGCGCGTCATTCCAATACATGTCCGGGTTCAAGTCGCCGGTTGCTCCCTGTAGAAAGAGGGCCAGCCCACCCAGTTCTTCTTCTACTTTCGCGCGCATGGCGCCGATCCAGTCAGCAGAAACCAGTAAGTTATCTGGCCCCAGGACCGTGCCGTGACAGGCAAAATTCACCAGCGTAGCCAGGCGAGTCCCACCCGCTTTCACACTGATGACCCGCACCGATGCGTCCACTGGCCCTTCCGGGTTGCGTCCAATCACAACATGCCCATCTGCCTGCCGCTCGCGGCGGTTGATCGCAATATCTGCCAGGCTTTGCGACCATTCCAGGCAGGCGGGCACCAGGCGTGATTCAGCCTCCCGCACTGCCGCGCAGACCTGTTCCACCAGGAAGTCGATGTAAGCCCGGTTAGCCCTGGAAGACCGCTCGCCGGCATAGGCAATCGGGCCAGAATGGGTGTGCGAACAGCACAGAACCACCTCTATCCCTTCCCCAAGCCGGTCTCGCACCCGGTCAACAATATATTCGTTGATCGCCAGCATATCTAGCGCCACGATCCCGATACGGATCGCCCCGGCAGAACAGACGAGCGCCGTGGCCATCAGGTCATCGTGCACGCCCACGTTTCCCCGGCTGCGATCGCCATAACCGATCAGGAAAATGCCCCTGGGCGGGGTGATCAGCCGCCGGGCAACGCCAGCATGCAATCCTGTTATCTCCATCTTCACCCCTCCATCTGCATATTTCGGCGGGTTTCTTCCTCCGTATCCCCCAGGCGATAGCGCCGGAAGACCCAGAAACCGATCAGCATCAACACCGCCATAACAGGGAACGCCATGCGCACACCCAGCGGATTAGCCCGGGTATAACCAAACCCCTCCAGCAGCAGCGGCAGGATCAGCGTGCCCACAGAAGTGCCCAGCCCTATCGCGAAGGAGAAAGTCCCATAGTAGATGGCTTCACGGCGCCGGCCGGTGCGCATCTCATCGTAATCCACCACGTTACCCATCATGGCGTAGATGATGATCAGGTAGCCGCCCAGGGTAAAACCGACCAGAATTGAGAACAAAACCGCCTGAGCCACAATCGGTATCCCCGGGATGCCCCCAACCAGCGTGCCAAGCGCAAAAGCAGCCGCGAGCCCAAGCATGCTGGCGTTTAACAGGCGGCGCTGGCTGTGCTCGCGGTTGAGCCAGGCCCAAATCGGCCCGGTCAGCGCCATCATGACGATCAGGACACCCTGGTAAATACCAACATCACCTTCCCCCTGGCCAAGCACGAGCGTGACAAAGTAGGGGAAGTTGGCCAGCACCATCTGGTAAGCGACATGCACAAACAGGGTAGAGACAAACAGGGTAATGAACTGGTCATTTTGGAAGGTGGCTTTCAACCCTTCCAGAGCCTTCATCGGTTCACCCAGCGGACGGCTGGTCTCGCGCAGCCCGAAGAGGGTCAGGTAGATCGTAACAAGCGCCACTGCTCCCACCACAATACCCATTGCAACCGGCCCGATGCTGCTGAAGAGCGGCGCTGCCACCAGGGAGCCAATCAGGACGCCCAGGATGCCAAAGACATTCTTCCAGTAGCTCAGCCCGACTCGCTGGTGTGAATCGGGCGCCATCTCGGGTAATGTACCGTCATACGGGATGCCGACCAGGCTGTAGCTGGTATGGTAGACCAGGATAATCCCCATCAGGTAAACGGCATTCAGGGCTGTATTTTGCCCGCCCGGGGGCGTCCAGAGGAGGATAGCTCCGAAAAAGACAAACGGAGAAGCGAACAGCAGGAATGGCCGGCGCCGGCCCCAACGCGAGCGCAGCGTGTCGGACCAGTGACCAATAAAGGGATCAATGCAGGCATCCCATAAACTGGCCAGGGTCAGCAGGATCCCTATCGTGACCGCTGGCAGGTACGCGGTCCGCCCCGAATCGGGCGGTGGAGCGTAGAAATAGAGCAGCCAGGTACTGACCGTGATGGCCAGGATGTTCAACCCAGCCGAGGCGCTGGAATACAAGACCACGCGCCAGAAAGGGAGTTTTTGCATGTGGTTCGCCATCAAAATCTCCTTCAAACCTGGAAGACCGCAGGCAGTTCAATGGTCTGGTAGCGGAACGCCTCCGCATAAGACATGTTATGTTCAGCGCCGATTTTCGCATCGTTAGCGCGCAGCCCCAGCTCAATCAGCGGCCGGTACTGGGCCGGATCGATGGCAGCCAGCAGGCTTTCGTCAATGCCCATAGCCCGGGCGTCGCCCAGCAGATCGTCGATGGTCAGGATCATCTGGCTCTCATAGGCATACAGAGCCTGGAGCTTACGTTCAAACGTTTGGCTGATGTCAATCCATTTGTTACTCTGCCAGTGAGCTTTGGAATACCAGTACCACTCACGGACACGCTGCGTCTCCAGTCCCTCAGCCAGGTGTTCGGGATGAAAGAGCGGCAGGGCCGAAAAGGAGGAGGCATCCGAAACCGCCAGCGCCAGGGCGCGATGATCGGGATGATTCTCAAATGGGGCAAACGGGTCCCAGCAGAAGATTACATCCGCCCGCAGTTTGCGAAGATAGTACATTACCTGGCCACGCAGCACAGTTTGTGGCACTTCGCACAGGTCGCCATCCCGGTAACCAAGCAGGAAAACACCTTTCGCACCCAGAGCCCGGCCGGCAGCCTCGGCCTCTGGGCGCGCAATCGCTTTCATCTCCCCGGCAGACAGGCGGTACGAACCCCGGTCGTTGTCAGTGGCGATCAGCAGGTATAAATCATGGCCCTCATCGACCAATCTGGCCAGCGTTCCACCGGCCATGAATTCGGCATCGTCGCCATGGGCTGCCACGCTCAGGATCACGCGTCTTTCCGTATTCATATCTATCCTCGATATTAGCTTTGTGAAGCCGGTTCTGCAAGTCCCGCGGTTTGGTCCTGCGGCTGGCCGATCCGGGCAGCCAGGGCAGCCCGAATCTCTTGCAAACGACTGCCGTGCAATGGATACAGCCACAGCAGAAAGATCGCCAGCAGAAACCCGATGGAGGTTGGAATGGTCAAAAACAGGCGGAAACCCAGATCGACAGAGGCTGGCTGGATCTCGAGCAAGGTGTCGTAGCCAAAAGCCGGCATCATGAGCCCAAAAATGGTCGAGACCAGCATACCACTCAAGGTGATCAGGAAGCCGCCCATACCGAAATACATGCCGGCCCGCTGGTGGCCGGTCTTTACCTCATCCTCATCCACAACTTCGGTCATGATCACATCGCCGATCAGCACCAGTCCTCCCAGGCCAATGCCAACGATGACCGCGGTGAGATAGGTGAAGATGATGTTCGGAGAGAACCCCATTGGGATGATGCCAAGGATCATCACAGCATTAGCCAGCATGAGCGTACGGCGGCTGTCCAGCCTGTTAGCCACCCAGTTACGCCATGGGTATAGCGACAGCATAGCCACCAGAAAAGCAATTCCCAGGATCACCGTGGCCAGCGATTCTTCAACCTTCAAGCTGTATTTCAGGTAAAAAAGGATCCCTGTTTGCAGCGTTCCGGTGGCAAAGAAGCGCATCGCCTGGGCACCCGCGGCTGTCAGGTAGCTGCGGTTTACAAATGTGGCTTTGAGCGCCGCGCCGAACGGGAAGCCGGTGTCCTTCTTTAATTCCGGGCGTTCAAAGAGGGCCGGGTAGCCTGCGTAAAGGGCAACGACTGAAATAACTGCCAGAACGGTCGCCATGCCAGACCAGCCGAGCAAATCTGCCAGTAACGGCGGCAGGGCTGCACCCAGCACCAGGGCAACCGTTTGGAAGATGTTCATCTTAGCAGCTACGTCGGTCCGCTCGCGGTAGTTATCGAACATCTCAGGCAGCAGACCATAGTAGCCAGTGGCCAACGCGGTGTAGATGCCTTCCCAGGCGACGATCGCAATACCAAAATAGAGCAGCAGGCCAACCGGGTTATCGCGCCCGTCAAAGGGCGCCGTGAAGAGCAAAGCAAAGGCGACGGCGTAGGGCAGCCCTCCAAACAGAACATAAGGGATCCGCCGCCCCCAGCGAGTGCGCGTCCGGTCGGACAGGTAACCCAGAGCCGGATTGTTGAAAGCGTTATAGATGGTATAGAAGAACCAGAAGGTGGCGAACCAGGTGGCAGGCAGGTTCATTACATCCACGATATAGAAGGCAATGATGCCTGAAACGGTTTCAGCCGGGGTTGCCACGCCCAGGCTGGCCAGCGAATAACGCACGCGAGTCTTGAACGAGGTCTTAAATTCCGAGATAGCTACACTCATAACGGATCCTCCCTTTAATGCTCATCATCCTCGCAGGAAAGCATTCATCTGCGCGGCTTATCCATGATGTCCGGCATATACCCGTAGAGTGAAAGACCGCTAAAGGATCATCCTGGTCACAATCCTACCCGCTCAATATAGACCAGCGCAATGATCAACACTGCCGTCAGCGCCGGCAGGACCAGGCTGGCGGGGTGGTAAGTCACTGCCTTGACATTGGTACGCGTCGGGTAAGACCCAAAAGCGCGGCATTCCAGTGCAGCGGCGGTCGCCTCCGCTTTGCGCAGCCCATTGACCAGGATCGTAAATATATAACGCTGCCACAGCTTGATGCGGTGCCCCAGGCTGGAACGGGCTGCCTGTCCGCGGATGGCATGCGCTGCCCGAACAGAATCGACCTCGCGCTGCACCAGGGGGAGAAATCTCAGCGCCAGAAAGACCGCGAAAGCATAGCGGTAAGAAATTCCGGCCTGGGTCAGCGAAACCATCAAATCCCGGCTGTCGGGGGTCCAGATAAGCAGGCGCCTGGCCGGCACCCCCACCGACAGGCGAAAGAAGAAGACCGGCCCCTGCCGCAGGCCCTCATCGGTGATCGTCAGCGGGCCCAGGCGATAGGCCGGCTCGCCAGGGTCAGCGAAGAAGTGAAAAAACATCAGGATAATACCCAGGCCAAAGATCAGCCTGGAACTGCCGAAGACCTCGCGCAGCGGAACACGCCCGGCAAACAAGGTCAGCGCCAGCACGACTACCAGCATGACCGCGCCCGAAAGCGGGGTGCGGTAAAGGAACAGGCCCAGGGCCACCATAAAGACCCAGATCAGCTTCACCAACGGATAGGTCCGGTGCAGCAGGGAGGAACGGGCGATATAGCGCAAGGAATGATCAGCCGGCTCAGTGTTGGCCATGCGGCGCCTCCTCGGGTGATCGTGGCGCCGACGGCTCAAATAACGCCTCCAAAAAATCACCGGTCGTGCGAATTTCACCCTGGATCTGCGTCCCCTGATCTTCCAGGGCGCGCAGCAGTTCGTGCAGGACGGTCGGGCGCAGGTTGGCCGCGCGCAGGATATCCTCCTGGCGAAACAACGCCGCCGGAGAGCCATCGTAATGGACCTTGCCTTCGCTCATCACCAGGACGCGCTCAGCATATTCCTGGACCAGGCGCATGTCATGGGTGATCATGACGACCGCGATCCCCTGAGCACGAATCCGCTCCATTAACTGCATCAGGGTTTCGGTCATCTGCTTATCCTGGCCATACGTAGGCTCATCGACAATCAACACCTGCGGCTGGCTGACCAGCATGGTCGCCACTCCCAGGCGGCGTTTCATCCCCGCGCTCAGGGCAAACGGGTGCACGCCGGTGACGTTGCTGAGACCAAGCTGCTCGAGTGTCTGCTGAATTATTTTCTGGCGCTCAGAGTCATCATCGACCCCCCGCGCCAGCAGGCTGTAATCGATCTCATCGGAAACCCGGTCGGTCAGGAACTGGTGCTCCGGGTTCTGAAAAACAAGCGCGATGTGGTTGGCCAGGCTCTGGATCTTCCACTCCTGGGCCGGCCTGCCAAACAGTACCAACTCGCCACCCTGCGGCTTTAGCAGGCCAACCAGCAGCCGGGCCAGGGTGCTTTTCCCGGCCCCATTGCGGCCCACAATCGCCAGCATCTCCCCGGCCCGCACTTCGAGCGAGACACCTCTCAACGCCTGGACGCCGCCGGCGTAGGTGTAGGTCAGGTCGCGGGCTGAGATCAGCCCATCGCCCAATCCTTCACGCGCAGATTCCGGTCGACCAGGCAGCCGACCTCTCAACAGGCCAGACTGCCTTAAGAGCTGTACTGCTTCTAGCGTGGTAATCGGGATTGATTCAACCGGGCAGCAGGCGCTCTTTTGCAGCGCCAGTCCAACCTCGGCTGTCTCCGGAAGCCATACCCCCAGGCTCTCGACCATACGCTGTCCCGATTCCAGCAGCACCTGGGCCGGCGACCCGGCCGCGGAAATATGCCCATCTTCCAGCACCAGAAGCTGGTCGGCGCCGGCCAGAAAATCATCCAACTCGCGGGTCACCAGCAGCACGGTCATCCCGCCATCACGCAGCGAGCGGACCAGGTCGTGAACGCTGCGCGTCGCCACCGGGTCGAGGTTAGAAGTAGGTTCATCCAGCAGGATCAGGTCTGGCCGCATGGCCAGGATGGCGGCCAGGCCCAGTTTCTGCACCTGGCCGCCCGATAGATTCCAGACCATGTTACTGCGGAAAGGCTGCAACTGGGTGGTCTGAAGAAGCTCCTCAACTGTCTGGCGGATATCGTCAACCTCGCGCCGCAAATTTTCAGGACCGAAAGCAATCTCATCCTCAACCGTCAGCGTGGCGAACATCGATTCGGGATCCTGGAAGACATAGCCAACTTTGTGCGCCAGGTCTTTTACCTCCAGGGTCCGGGTTTCTACGCCATCGATCCACACTTCGCCGCTAAATTCGCCACCCAGCAGGTGTGGAATTTTTCCGCTGATCAAATCGCAGATCGTCGATTTTCCCGACCCACCCGGCCCCACCAGCACGTTCAGGGTGCCGCGCCGGATGGTAAGCGAAAGGTTTTTGAGCGTCGGCTCAGCATGATTCCAATGGGTATAGCTGACCTGCTTAATTTCAACCAGCGGGTTCTGCTTCGATTCCACGATTGCCTTGAGGTTCAGTTACGCCTGGCTAAGCCTGGCTGGCAGCAGAACGGATCAGGCCGGTCCGCGCCAGCGCCCTGGCCAGGTAATAGCCCAGCAGGCCACTGAAGATCAGGCCAGAAATCAGGTTAATCGGGACTGCCAGCCAGACACTGCTGGCTGTGGCGGGGTCCCAACCAAATAAGATCGCCGTCCATACGGTGCCGAACTGAGAAGCCGCCGCGCCAGCAGCCAGCGCAGCCCAGATGCTGTAATTCTTATAATTGGAAAGGGCCATCACGCCCTCTACGCCCAGGGCCTGGGTAACGCCCCAGCCCAGCGTGCCAATCCCAGATGCATTGCCCAGCAAAACTTCCACTGCGGTCTCAATGATCCCCAGGAAGAGCGCCGCGCCGGGTTTGCGCACCAGCCACATCACCAGAACGTAGGCCCACATAAACGTGCCCTGCAAGAGCGCTCCGCCCAGTGGGCCCAGGGAAGAGTTCGCCAGGTACCAGATATTGCCCACGCCGGTGTTTACCACACCTGCGATGGCAGCAATTACGGCAATGATGACAATATCACGCGTCGTATACTTAAAATTCCAACCACTGGACGTGCTTTTCATTTCGATTGTCTCCTCATTATTCCTTTGGCTTCCGTTTCACACGGGATGAACGAAGGACCGGCGCTGGGGTTATTTCTTCCACAGCACGCGCGCAGCAAGCCCTAACAAAACCACGATGACTACATTTGCCACCAGGTAGAGCCACATAGCGATTTCCTCCTTTCTCCTAAAATTTCTTGCCCAAATAAGAGGGTGCTGAGTTCAAATAATTTACCAGCGTTAACCATAACCCCTCACAACGAGGATGGGTTCCCAGGCAAATCAATCTCACGCAGGCTTCAGGAAAGCCGAAGGCCCATCTGGACAAGATCCGCTTTCACTTCCGCATACATCCTGGACCATTCCGGCACCGGCTGCAGGGTTTTCAGGTCGTAAGCCTGGTCAAACCTGGCGCCCGGATTGCCACCTGGTTGGTGGAAAACAGGCTCATACTTATCCAACAGCTTCAGCACCAGCCGGTTGGCTTCTTCCAGGCTGAGGCCCTGGCGGGTGACCGCATGGCCAACCTCGCCCATCAGGCGCGCTTCCAGGCCGGTTCCGTTTGGGCTGGCGCCGTCATTAGCCCCGACCCCTTCCAGATGCCCACCGCTGACCGTGATGGCGATGGCGTTAGCCGCCACTTCGTATAACAGCTCGCGGGTCATCGCACCGCTCTTCGGGTAGATATCTGAAACGATGATGCAGGGGGCGTTCCTGGCAAAGGCCTGCTCGACCACGCCCTGCACCCA
The DNA here is from genome assembly GCA_964490575.1 of uncultured Anaerolineaceae bacterium. GTDB lineage: Bacteria > Chloroflexota > Anaerolineae > Anaerolineales > Anaerolineaceae > DSYU01. Next base: position 17,218 of record CAZBDC010000074.1, read on the forward strand.
CATCACTGCCCGCGTGCTGGTTGCCACATGCCGGATGTGGATCGGGTGAAGCAGGTGGTAGTGCGCCAGGCAGACCAGGTTCGCAGCGATAAACGAGGCGGCCTGGATCACAGCCGAACCCGGGGCGTCCCCGCCCAGGCCGCCAACCATCACACAGGCCAGCGAAGCGTTGCGCATTCCGTACTCAATCGAATTGACCACCCGGGCAATATTGCGGTTATCGATAATCAACTCGTTCAATATCGGCACCAGATGAGCGTCGCACGGGCGCAGATAATCAGGGTGCGCAACGGCCAGGTCGCCCAGCTCTGACACGCTGCTTTGCGCCGCCAGCATGCCCATGCCCGGGCGCCCTACCTTGCGAAGCCCATCGCGCATCAGGCGCAGTTCCCGCCGGGTAGCGGTGATCTCGGTGGGTTCGGCGGTCCGCACCTCAAAGCCGTCGACGCGCGTCAATGAGCCGCAGGTGACCAGGTCGACAATCGGCTCCTGCATCCAGCTCATCACCATGGGTTGGAAAATCTCCTCCGGGGTGGGGACCCCCGGGTTGCCGGCCCATACCAGCGGCGGGCGCGGGTCGAGCACCTGGCGGGCATATAATGCGCGCGCCTGCTGCCCTTCACCCATCGGCAGGGTTTGCGGCATTGATTTCAGGCCAGCCTCCAGCTCTCCTGGTTCAAATGGGATCACCCGGCCGGTGTCAGCATGGTAGACGCCAATTGCCTGGGCCAGATCCAGCGCGGCCTGGAAGACACGGTCGGCGATATCCGGGTTTAATGGAATCACCTCTTCAGTGTCCCAGCCAAGCCTGTACTTTTTCACCAGGCGCTTGGTCGTGATGGCCACCTGTTCCAGGTCCCAATCTTCCTTGCGGACCGGCGGCCCAGACTGCGCCCGTTCGACCAGTTCAAGATAATTCACACTCATACAACACCTCACCAGGGAAGATCATGCACCCTCAGAAAAAGATCAGGATACACCCAGGCGCAAACCGCATTCTTTCAAGTACCGGCGGTAGGCAATCGCCATCCGGTCGCTGCGCAGGTGCAGCTCCTCCTGAAGGTCCAGGGGCAGCAGCTCCGGGCGCTGCGATTCGACCACCGGGATATCCTGGGCCATGATCCTATCCTCGAACCCGCTCAGGATTTCGTCCGGCCCATCGTGGCCATAGTTGAGCGCCAGCAGGAGCCAGCCGACCGATAGCATTTCCTCAACCGGGGTAACTGCAAAGAACGCGGCGAAGCGCGGCCCGGTCGACGTCTTGGTAAAATAGGCTGCCAGAGGCCGGAAAACCCGGTACGTATAGGTGACTAACGCGCCCTGGCCCGAGGCATCCGGGTCGGGCTGGAAGATGCGGACGTTGCGGGCAATCACCCCTTCGGGGGTAATCTCAGCTTCATAGTCCGCCACTTCCGGCCGGGAAGCGTCGCCCAGCAGCCCGCCGTGAACGAAGGGGAAATGGGCAACATCCAGGAAGTTCTCGATGACGCGCGGCCCGGCGGCGCGCAGTGAATAGGGCCCGCAGGTCACCTTGCGAAAAGAGGGATCTTCCCATTCCGCAAATCTTGGGGCTGGCTGGAGGGGTTGGCCCAGCGAGACCCATACCAGCCCATCCTGCTCCGCGACCTGGTAGGTGAACGCGTGCGCTTTGGAGGGCGGCGTTTGCTCAGGGTGGGCCGGAAAACGCACGCACTGCCCGGATGGATCGTATTCCCAACCATGGTACGGGCAGGACAGGCGATGATCGTGAACGGCGCCCATCGACAACCTGGCGCCGCGGTGGATGCACAGATCCTTCCAGGCCATCAACCGGCCGCCCGCGCGCCAGAGCGCCAGGTCTTCGCCCAACAGCCGCGCCGGCCTTACCTGGCCTTCGGCAATTTCCGAGGACAGGCAAACAACATGCCAATCATTGACCAGAACCGGGTCATCTATCATGGGAGTCCCAAGCGCGGATCGGTTTTGCGTTACCGGGAAAGTTCTTCCTGCTGAACAATAAATTCATTCGCCCAAGGAATGTGCCGATATTATAGCACAGGAAGCCGGGTATTCAGACGAAGATGTCCAGACAAGTGCCTGTTTTTGGGGATTTCCAATGATCCACCGATCAGCCCTGGGGGTGGTTTCAACCGGGCAATCAACCGGTTCGCTGAGCCTCGCCGTAGACCGAAGCCAGCTTCTCCAGCACCACCCGCCAGTCGTACCGGCTCACTGCCAGCCGGCGGCCGTTCGCGCCAAGCTGAGCCTGCAGATCAGGATCCTCCAGCAGCCGCAGCACGGCGCGCGCAAAGCCATCGGGCGTTTCTTCCACCAGGGCGTCCCGCCCGGGCGCTGCATCAATGCCTTCCAGCCCAACCGCGGTGGTCACAACCGGAATGGCCCTGGAAAAGGCCTCCAGGATCCGCACCCGCATCCCCCCACCGGCCCGCACCGGGATGACCACCAATGCGCACTGCTCCAGGTAAGGCGTGAGATCGGGGACATAACCGGTGACCGTGACAGCGCCCCCCGGCTGCGCAGCCAGCTGCCGGAAATCGGCGGGGGGATTCTTGCCAACGATGGTGAGCGTGACCCCTGGCCTGGCCTGGCGAACCAGAGGGAACACCTCGCGCGCGAACCAGCGGATGCCGTCCGCGTTGGGCGGGTAGTGCAGCGTCCCGAGCGTCAGCAGATCCGCCGAATTGGGCCGGCGCGTGACCGGGCTGAGCTGGTCCGTATCGATCGCGATTGGGATCACGGTGATCTTCTGGCCTGCGCGCGGGTCCTTTCCGTCCAGCGCCACAGCTTCCTGCAGCGCCTGGCGATCCAGGTCGGTGACCGCCAGCGTCCGGTCGAAACGCCGCACGAGCTGGCCCTCGTACTGCTTGACCCGCCGCGCTTCAAGCGCCAGAATGCCCCGCAGCACAGGTGGGCTGTTCTGGCGCATGCGCTCTACGATCGTCCAGACCGCGTTGTGGGCGTCAAAAACCAGGAAGGGTTTCTGAGCCCCGCTTTTGCTTTGATCCTCCCCGGCCGCCAGGGCAAACTGCGCCATGGTCAACTGGTCGGCGTGGATCACGTCAAACCGCTCGGTTCGGGCGAGCGCGGAGACGGCCGCGCGCATCCCGGCCTGGTCGTCCCGCTCGACCAGGAACGGCCGCCCAGACACCAGGCCGCGCAGCCAGTAGATCCCGTCGGCCAGGCGCGAGCGCCGGATTGGCACCGGGTAGACCCGCTCGCAAACCTGCCGGACGGTTGGGAGGTGCTGTTCGTCACCCGGCCGGCTGAAAGACACCAGCGTAATCCTGTGCCCCTGCCCGGCCAGGTAGCGCAGCACCTGCCAGGTTTTCACCTTGGGGCCGGCATCCGGTGGGTAAGGAATTAATTGAGAGAGAAAAAGAACCCGCATTACTTCTAATTGTATATCATCGCGCTGGCAGAACGAGCGGATTCCAGGCAGCATCGCCTGCCCGGCCGCGGGTTGAGTCCTGGAGGCAGATTTCAGTTAGAATATGGATAGGGTCCCCATGTTGGAATGGGGCAGCGGGTTGAGAACCCAATTTGATCCAGGAGGGATGGACGATGAAGATAAAACGCGTGATTGTCGTGGTGCTGGACGGCGTCGGGGTGGGCGAAGCTCCCGATGCCAAAGCGTACGGCGATGAGGGCAGCAATTCGATCGGCAACACGGCCCGGGCCGTTGGCGGCCTGCGCCTGCCTAACCTCGAAAAACTGGGGCTGGGCTATGTCACCGAGATCGAGGGCGTTCCTCCCTGCGACGAAGCAGCCGGCGGCCACGGCAGGATGCAGCCGATGTCCGCCGGAAAGGATACGATCTCGGGCCACTGGGAAATGATGGGGATCTACCTGCCCCAGCCCTTCCCCACCTTCCCGAACGGCTTCCCCGGCGAAATCCTGGATGAATTCCGCCGCAGGACCGGGCTTGACGTGCTGGGCAATAAACCGGCCTCGGGGACGGAAATCATCAAAGAGCTGGGGCTGGAACACATGCAGACCGGCAAGCCAATCGTGTACACCTCCGCGGACAGCGTCTTCCAGATCGCGGCCCATGAGGAGGTGATCCCCATCCAGCGCCAGTATGAGCTGTGCGAAATCGCGCGGGCCATGCTGGTGGGCGACGCCAACGTCGGCCGCGTGATCGCCCGCCCCTTCCTTGGCGATTCTCCCGCGACCTTTTACCGGACCCAGCGGCGGCGCGACTTTCCCCGCTTCCCGGAGGCGCCCACGGTGCTCGACCGGCTGGTCAGCGCCGCGAAAATGGTTTACTCAGTCGGCAAAATCGACGACATCTTCGGCCACCGGGGAATCTCGGTCTCCAACCACACCACTTCCAACCAGGATAGTATCGCCGCCATGATTCACAGCCTGGCGGAGGATTTTGAGGGCCTGTTGTTTGTGAACCTGATCGAATACGATATGATCTATGGGCACCGCAATGACCCGGCCGGATACGCCCGCGCGCTGGAGGACTTCGACCAGAGCCTGCCCGCGCTGATCGACCACATGAGGCCCACCGACATGCTGATGATCTCCGCCGATCACGGCGTAGACCCGACCACAGAAAGCACCGACCATTCCAGGGAATACGTCCCCCTGATCGTTTTCACCAAACAGAAACAGGCCAACATCAACCTGGGCACCCGCAAAACGATCGCCGATATCGGTGCAACCATCGCCGAGATCTTCTCGCTGCCGGCCCCTGAGATCGGCGCCAGTTTTCTCGACCACTACCGGTAAGTCCAGCGCCCAACCCCGGCGCGCCCGGTTCCTTCCGCTGATTTGTTACGGAGCGTGTGTATGAGCGACAAAATTCCCATCGTCTACCCTTATATTCCAAACTCTGTCCCGGCCACCAAAGAGGCCATGCTGAAGGCCGTCGGGGCAGAGAGCGTCGAGGCGTTTTATGCCGACATTCCCGAGAGCATCCGCTTTAAAGGAAAGCTCAACCTGCCAGAGCCGCTGCTCTCGGAGGCGGCGCTGGTGCGGCACATCGAAGGCTTGCTGAGCAAGAACACCAGCGCGCGCGAGCGCCTGAGCTTCCTCGGGGCAGGCTGCTACCAGCATCACGTGCCGGCCGTGTGCGATGAGATCAATTCGCGCGGCGAGTTCCTGACTGCTTACGCGGGCGAGCCCTATGAGGACAAGGGCCGCTTCCAGGCGCTGTTCGAGTATGAATCGATGATGGGCGAACTGCTCAACATGGACGTGGTCAACGTGCCCAACTACGACGGCTTCCAGGCCGCCGGGACGGCGCTGCTGATGGCCAGCCGGATCACCGGGCGGGACGAGGTCCTGGTGTGCGGGAGCATCGGCCGGGATAAGCTCTCCAAGATCAGCGATTACACCCGGCCGCACATCGACCTGGCGCTGCTGAAGTACTCGCCCGAAACCGGGTTGATGGACCTGGAGAACCTGAAGGAAAAAATCTCGGCCAAAACAGCCGCGGTCTACTTTGAGAATCCATCCTACCTCGGCATGGTCGAAACCCAGGCGGCCGAAATCGCTGCGCTGGCCCACCAGAACGGGGCGCTGTGCGTGGTGTACGCCGACCCGATCACGTTGGGCGTGCTCAACCCGCCGGCGGACTACGGCGGCGACATCGCCTGCGGCGACATCCAGCCGCTCGGCATGCACATGTTCTACGGGGGCGGGCACGGCGGCTACATCGCCACCCACGACGACCCCAGGTTCGTGATGGAATTCCCATCGCGCCTGTTCGGGATCTCGTCGACCGTCAAAGAAGGCGAATACGGCTTTGGCGACGTGGCCTACGAGCGCACTTCTTTCGCCCTGCGCGAGGAGGGCAAGGAGTGGGTCGGGACGGCCGCCGCCCTGTGGGGGATCACGGCGGGCGTATACCTGGCCCTGATGGGGCCGCAGGGGATGGTCGAGCTCGGCCAGGGCATCCTGCAACGCACGGCCTATGCCATCCGCAGGCTGCAGCAGGCGCCGGGGGTGAAGATCCGCTTCGCCGGGATCCACTTCCAGGAATTCGTGGTCGATTTCAACGCGACCGGCCAGACGGTCGCCGCCATCCACCAGAAGCTGCTCGAACGGGGCATTTTTGGCGGCAAGGACCTGAGCCGGGAATTCCCCGAGCTGGGGCAGTGCGCGCTGTACGCGGTGAGCGAAGTCCACAGCCAGGCCGACCTCGACCTGCTGGCGTCTACCCTGAAGGAGGTGCTGCAATGAAGCCGGTTGCCCCCAAACCCATGCCGAGGCGTTTCCACCAGGCCCGCTGGGACGAGCCGATTATCTTTGAGCTGAGCCAGCCAGGCGCGCGCGGGGTGCTCCCGCCTGAGGTCGAAGCCGGGATCCAGGCCGAAGTCGGCGACGTGGCCGCCACGCTCCCCGAGTCGCTGCGCCGCAAGACTGCCCCCGCGCTGCCCGAGCTGGCCCAGATGCACGTGGTGCGCCATTACGCGCGCCTGTCGCAGGAAAACCTGGGCGTGGACCTGAACATCGACGTGGGCCAGGGCACCTGCACGATGAAATACAGCCCCAAGGTCAACGACCAGCTGGCCCGCTCGCCCAAGATGGCCGAGCTGCATCCGCTGCAGGACGAGTCGACTGTGCAGGGCATGCTGGAGATCATGTGGCAGATGGAGCAGTTCCTGAAGGAAATTTCGGGCATGGACCGCTTCAGCCTGCAGCCCGGCGCGGGCTCGGCCGCCATATATGCGAACGTGGCGATGGTGCGTGCTTATCACGAGGCGCGCGGCGAGGGCCGGCAGCGTGACGAGGTCATCACCACCATCTTCTCGCACCCCTCCAACGCCGCCTGCGCCAGAGTGGCCGGTTATAAGGTCATCACCATCTACCCCGACGCCGACGGCTACCCCGACCTGGCGGCGCTCCAGGCAGCGGTCTCGGAGCGCACGGCGGCCCTGTTCATCACCAACCCCGAGGATACCGGCATCTTCAATCCGCGCATCGAGGAATTCGTCCAGGCCGTCCACGCGGTGGGCGGGCTGTGTGTCTACGACCAGGCCAACGCCAACGGCATCCTGGGCATCACCCGCGCCCGCGACGCCGGTTTCGACCTGTGCCACTTCAACCTGCACAAGACCTTCTCGACCCCGCACGGCTGCGGCGGGCCGGGCGCGGGCGCCAGCGGAGTCTCCGCCGCCGTGGCCCCCTTCCTGCCCAAACCGACCGTCGAATTCGACGGGACGCGCTATTTCCTGGACTTCGACCGGCCGCTGAGCGTGGGCAAAATCCGCCCGTGGTACGGCGTGGCCCAGAACATCCTCAAAGCCTATGCCTGGATTATGTCGCTCGGGGCGGACGGCCTGCGTGAGGTGGCCGAAATCGCTGTGCTGAACAACAACTACCTGCTGAACCGGGTCCTGGAAATCCGCGGGGTCAGCGCGCCCTACGCGACCGGCCGGCGGCGCATCGAGCAGGTCCGCTACAGCTGGGAGAAGCTCGCCGAGATCGGAAGAGCACACGTCTGAACTCCAGTCACGAGATTCCATC
>CAZBDC010000075.1:0-24332 GCA_964490575.1 uncultured Anaerolineaceae bacterium
ATGTACCCCGAGATGCGCCCGGCCTGCCTGGCGTCTTGAATAGCCAGGCGGATTGCAAACGGCGAAGCGGTGCCCAATAGTGTGACCGGGATGATGAACAAAATCATGACGGCCACAAATGAACCGAACAGGATGCCCAATTCCAGGGTATCGAAAGCGCTGGCGGCAAAGCCCAGCACAGGCCGCGCCGCAACCGGAACAAGCCCAACCGTGAAGGCGCCCCAGGCCAGGATCTGGAAAAAGGTGCGATAATGCGGCGAGCGGTCGGCCCAATAGCCGCCCAGGAAGTACCCACCGGTCAGGTAGATCAGGATCAGGCCGATGATGCTGGCCCACACCAGGTTGCTGGTTCCAAAGAAGTTCCCCAGCAGGCGCGATGCAGACATCTCAACTGCCAATGAGGTGAAACCGGAGAAAAAAACTGCGAGGAACAGGTATCGTTTCTGCATGCGCTATTCAACTCTCGAAGGGATATGGGCGGCCTGGCTGTCTAAGAACAGCAAAACACGCCTGGCGTTTCTCTTAATGGAGCGAATTATACCGTATCAAAATGGGCCGTGGCTGGCAGTATAATACCTGGTAGAGATCGCTACCGGAGGATTGACGTGAAGCTTGTTTCGGTGACTGAAATGCTGTCGATCGAGCGTGAGTCGAACCAGCAGGGTTGGACGTATGCGCAAATGATGGAGAGGGCCGGGCAGGGGCTGGCGGATGTCGTCCAGTCTTTTTATGGATACGAGGAACGCCAGACTGTGCTGGGCCTGGTTGGATCGGGAAACAACGGCGGCGACACTTTAATCGCCCTTGAAGCGCTGGCCCGGCAGGGGTGGCAGTCGCGCGCTTACCTGGTGCGCCCGCGCCCGGCGGAGGATCCGCTGCTCCAGCGTCTGGCAGGCGCCGGGGGAGCAGTAGCCGGGCCTGCAGAAGATCTTTCGCTGCTGGCTGACTGGCTTGCGGAAGCCACCGTTGTGCTGGACGGCGTCCTCGGCACGGGGATTCGCCTGCCTTTGAAGGACGAAGTCGCCCGGGTTCTCGATTTTGTCAGGCAGTATCCTGACTTGGGCAGCGTGGTCGCAGTAGACTGCCCATCGGGCGTCGACCTGGACAGCGGCGCGGTGGCTGCTGAGACGATCCAGGCGGATGTGACGGTGTGCATGGCAGCCGTCAAAGAAGGGCTGCTGCGCTTCCCGGCCTTTCAACTTGCCGGCAGCCTGGAAGTGGTTGATATTGGCCTTCCGGAAGGGCTGCCGGCCTGGGAAAACGTGCAGACCGAGATGGTTGATGATGCAATTGTGCGCGCGATCCTGCCAAAACGCAGCCCGAACTCTCACAAAGGCACCTTCGGGACGGTTTGCGTTGTGGCAGGGTCGCTAAACTATACCGGGGCGGCCATGCTGTGCGCCAGCTCGGCCTACCACATTGGCGCAGGCCTGGTGCAGATTGCGGCGCCGGCCCCGCTTCATGCGGCCCTGGCCGGGCAGATCCCGGAAGCTACCTGGGTATTGCTGCCGCACGAAATGGGCGTGATTGCGGAACGGGCGGTGGACGAATTATCCAGCCACCTGGAAAAAGCAGATGTCCTGCTGTTTGGCCCTGGGTTTGGATTGGAAGAAACCACAGCTGGTTTTGTCCGGCGGCTGGTTGAAGGAAGCGAATCCAAAGCAAGGCCGGTCATAGGATTTATTGGCCAGCCGGCTGGAAGCTCCGGAAGCGATTTCCGGATGCCAGCGGCTGTCATCGACGCGGATGGGTTGAAACTCCTGGCGCGGGTGCCAGGCTGGCCCAAGAAACTCCCCAAAGAGGCCGTTCTCACTCCCCATCCAGGCGAAATGGCCATTTTGACCGGGATCAGCGTACAGGAGATCCAGGCTGACCGGCTGGGCGTGGCGCGCAAATATGCCGGCGAGTGGGGCCACGTAGTCATTTTGAAAGGCGCAATGACGGTGGTGGCTGAGCCGGGCGGACGCGCGGGTGTGATCCCCGTGGCCACATCCGCCCTGGCTCATGCGGGCACCGGCGATGTTCTGGCAGGAATGGTTGCTGGATTGCGAGCCCAGGGCGCAGCCAGCTTTGAAGCTGCGGTGGCTGCGGCCTGGCTGCATGCCCAGGCGGGCCTTCTGGCAGCTGAACAGATCGGCCACCCGGCTGCTGTTCTGGCCGGGGATTTGATCGATGCGCTTCCAGAAGTCCTGGCCTGGGTATGGTAACTTAGATGGCGGTTTCCTCATCCGCAGGATGAGAACTGCTGCGCAGGTGCTGGAGTTTCGAGCGCTGTTCTTCCAGCACGGCCTGCCCTCGTTGTGCAACTTCTTCGGCGCTCATTTTTGCCTTTTCGGCCAGTTCCCCGGCTTTTGAGCGGACTTCACCAGCTTTGCTGCTGACCTGTTCAACGGTCGTTTGGGCAGTTTCCTGGGCCTTTTCGCGAAGCTCAATCGCCCGGTCTTTTAGATACCCGCGGGTTTCTTCGCCGGTCTGGGGGGCGATCAGCAGAGAGAGCGCGGCACCGGTCAGGCCACCAACTACAAAACCGATCAGAAAAGCTCCAAATTCATCACGTTCAGCCATTGTTTGTCTCCTTTTGATTATTCGGATAAATTCCAGTACGCTTTACTGGTAGTTAACGTCGTGGGCGACGTGGTCGCATGACATTGAAGAATTGTTTGATACCGGCCAGGTAAGCGTTCATCTGAATGACCGGCTCACTCAAGTTCTCGCTCAAGAAGGTTACCGTGCCGCGCAGGGTATTCACCGTTTCATTGGTGGAATGAATGATGGGTTTCAACTCGTTTTGCAGCAGGTTGATCAGCGTGGCCAGTTGAACGATCAGGATGATCATCGCCACACCGATCACCAGCGATTCGAGCGCCATGAAGATGATAAACACATCTCGTACCCGGGCGGTGGTGTCGTTGCTGGCCATCAATAAAAGAACAGCCGCGACAATCAGGAGAATGAGGAAAATCACTCCGCCAATGATCAAACCAACCGCAGACTTAGGCTTCTTTTCTTCCTGAAGCGGTTCAAAACCGGGCTCAGCAGGTGGCGGTGGAAGGGCAGGTAAAGGTTTATTTTCTTCCATAATTTCTCCAATTATAGCATAATTGGCTTTCAGTGTTTTTGGCCGATTGGCTGCCAAGGCCAGCAATCAGCTCCAATCAAATCTTAAAAATTGGTATGGAGCGTACCCTATAAAAAATTATAACACCTTGCGAAGAAACTACCGCTGTTTTGTGTATGCTTTTTTAGAAAAATCCGATATTCCTCAGGGCGGCTTGCTTTTTGGCTGGTTTGCAAGTTTGGGCGCTTCATGTTAAACTTAACGATTGCGATGTTTTACCTTAAAGAACGCTGCCTGCTCTTCTTGATCACGGCCTTACTTGGCGGGCTGTGGTTATGGTTTTCTGGACCCGTTGCGGCAAGCGCCCAGGCGCTGCAGGTAGAGATCAGCGCGCCGGGGCCGGGAGAAGCGCTGCAAGGGGTGGTGGAGATCAGCGGTACGACTGGAGTAGAGGGTTTTCAATCAGCTGAAATTTCCTTTGCTTATCAAGCCGACCCAACTTCCACCTGGTTTCTTATTCTGCAAACCAACCAGCCAGTGATGGAGGGACTGCTGGCCCGGTGGGATACCTCGACGATCACCGACGGGCTGTACCGGCTGAGGGTGCAGGTCTTTTTGCAGGATGGCCAGGTGGTGGAATTTGTGGTGGATGGCCTGCGCGTACGCAACTACAGCCCGGTGGAAACCAGCACGCCGGCAGTTTTGCCGACCGGTCAGCCAACGCGTACGCTGACGGCCACTCTGTTGACAGATTTTGCTGCCACAGCGCCGGTCCTGACCCCGCTGCCAACGAACCCGGTGGAGATCAGCGAGCAGCGTTTCACTGCCAGTATTTTCCAGGGCGTGCTGGTGGTTTTCAGCGCCGCGGTGGTGGCGGGATTTTACCTCGGGTTGCGGTGGCTGATCCGGCGGTGAGGTTTGTCAAACAGGGCAGCGCGCGTGTGTTGGATCGTTTCAGTGGAGTAGGGTTTGAAATGGAGAACCAGGGCTTTCCTTATGTGGTGGTTGGATTGGGCAACCCGGGGCGGGAATATCGCGAGACCCGTCACAATATTGGCTTTATGGTCATTGATCGTTTGTGCAAAGAAATGGGCATTTCGTTGACTCGCGTACAGTCAAAGGCGCTGACGGGAGTAGGCGTGCTGGAAGGGAAAAGGGTTGTGGTGGGTAAGCCGCAAACCTTTATGAATTTATCGGGGCAGTCGGTGAGTGGATTGATCCGTTTCTATAAAACTCCCCTTGACCAGTTGATTGTCGCCCACGATGATCTGGATCTGCCGCTGGGGACGATCCGCCTGCGGCCAGGCGGTGGATCGGCCGGGCAAAAAGGGATGGTTTCGATCATCCAGCAGTTGGGTACCCAGGATTTTGCCCGTTTGAGGGTGGGGATTGGTCGCCCACCGGGCCGGATGGACCCTTCGGCATTTGTGTTGCAGAAATTTACCGCCGGCGAGATGGATCTGGTCGACCAGGTCCTGGACCGGGCGCTGGCTGCGGTGAGGACATTTGTCACAGAAGGGTTGAATGCGGCCATGAACCAGCATAATGGAAACCTGGCCGAGAAGTAATACCGGGAGTGTTGACCACAGACACCTGGTTCAGGAGGGTTGATTGTTATCCGCCATTCGCTCGCTCAAAGCTTATCAGCGCTTGCTGGATGATCTGACGGCCGGAATGCTGTTGCCAGGCCTGGCGCTGCTGCGGTCGGCGCGCCTGCCCATCCTGGCTGCGCTGCGGCAAGATCTTAGCTACCCGATCCTGCTGCTAACCGACCGGGCCGACCGGGCGTTAACGCTGCTGGACGAGCTTTCGTTCTGGGCGCCGGAGGCTTCCCGCCAGTTTTTTCCGGAGCCAAACCCACTTTTCTATGAGCAGGCCGCCTGGGGCTCGCTGACCCGCCGGGACCGCTTGCAGGCCCTGACCATGCTGGCCTCCTATCATTTACCAGGGCTGCCAAAACCCGAAAAACCACCCATCCTGGTGGCTTCTGTGCGGGCTGTGATGACGCGCACGCTTCCCAGGCGGGAATTTCTGAAGGCGACGCGCTTGCTGAAGCTTAACCAGCAAATTGCGCCCGACGCTTTGCTTCGCACCTGGGTGGACCTGGGCTACCAGCCGGCCGATATTGTGGTCGAACCCGGGCAGTTCTCTCACCGGGGCGGTATTCTGGATGTTTGGACACCTTCCGAGCCGAATCCTGTCCGGCTGGAGTTCTTCGGAGATGAGGTTGATACGATCCGGGCGTTTAACCCGGGCACACAGCGCACCGTCCGCTCGCTCGATGAACTGCTGGTAACGCCGGCGCGCGAGGTGCTGCCGGGAAAAGCCGCTGGGATCATCCTGCCAGAAGGTGTGGAAGAAGTCGATGAGTTCTACCTGCCCCTTGTGCACCCCTATCATGCCAGCCTGCTGGATTATCTGCCGCAGAAATCACTCGTGTTGGTCGATGACCTGGATGCGTTGCGGGCGATTGCCGGGGAGGTTGAGGAACAGGCAGTCCGGCTGCGTGAAGAAAGCATCACTGAAGGGACACTTCCGGCTGACTTTCCGGTGCCCTACCTGAGCTGGTCGGAACTGTTTGACAGCTTAAGCGGGCGCACCTGGTTAGAGTTGGGCCGTTCGACTGCTGGCGAAACGAATGACCTGGCAGAGGCTTTTGTGCCCGGCTCGCGTTACGGTGGAAGGTTGAAAGCCTTCATCGAAAATATGGCTGGACACGCTCAGGCAGGTGAGCGGCAGGTGGTCGTTTCTCGCCAGGTGGCCCGCATCAAAGAGTTGTGGGCTGAAAGGGAAAATCCTGGGGAAAGTGGATCCGGCGCGGCGGAAATCCGGCGCGCCCCAGAGTTCAAAGAGGGCACCCTTAGTGATGGCTGGATCCTGAGCCTTCCAGATGGGCAGAAGATCCACCTGATCACCGACAGTGAAATATTTGGCTGGGAGCGGCCGCAGCCGCGCCACCGTACCCGGGCCGTGGCGACGGCTCCCGAGTCGGATTACACGGACCTCAAGGCCGGCGATTTTGTTGTCCACGTCGACTTTGGTATTGGCCGCTACATGGGGCTTGTCCGCCGCCAGTTGGATGGCGCCGAGCGGGAGTTCCTGTGCGTGGAATATGAGGGCGGCGACCAGATCTTCGTACCGGTATACCAGGCAGACCGGCTGAACCGCTATGTTGGGCCGTCCGGAGAGGCGCCCCGGCTGACGCACCTGGGCGGTGGGGAGTGGGCGCAGGTCAAGCAGCGCGTGCGTGAATCGGTCCAGCAGGTGGCCCAGGAACTGCTCGAGCTGTATGCGAAACGCCATGTCGTCCAGGGGTATGCGTTCAGCGCGGACAGCGTCTGGCAGCAGGACCTGGAGGCCAGTTTCCCATATGTGGAGACAGAGGATCAGCTGAAGGCCATCATGGAGGTCAAGGGGGATATGGAAATGGCCCGGCCCATGGATCGCCTCTTGTGCGGCGACGTTGGCTACGGCAAAACCGAGGTTGCCCTTCGGGCAGCTTTCAAAGCAGTGATGAGTGGCAAACAGGTAGCCATCCTGGTGCCTACCACAGTCCTCGCCCAGCAGCACTATGAGACTTTCCGCCAGCGATTGGCTCCCTTTCCGGTAGAGGTCGAAATGCTTTCCCGTTTCCGCTCGCATAAGCAGCAGGACCGGATCGTCAGTCGCCTGGCGGCGGGCGGGATCGACATCATTATTGGTACGCACCGCCTGATCCAGCAGGATGTGACCTTTAAGGATTTGGGGCTGGTCGTGATCGACGAAGAACAGCGCTTTGGCGTCACGCACAAAGAGTTTTTCAAGCGCCTGCGGACGGAAGTCGACGTGTTGACCATGACGGCGACCCCTATTCCCCGCACGCTTTATATGGCGCTGACCGGGGTGCGGGATATCTCGCAGATCAATACCCCACCCGCTGAGCGCCTGCCGATTGTTACTCATATTGGGCCCTATTCGCCGCGCCTGGTGCGGCAGGCGGTGCTACGGGAACTGGAACGGGGCGGGCAGATCTTCTTTGTTCACAACCGGGTCCAGACAATCCGCGCCATGGAGAAGCACCTGAACAGCCTTGTGCCCGAGGCGCGGGTGGGGGTGGCGCACGGGCAGATGCCAGAGGAGGATCTGTCGAAGGTGATGATCCAGTTCACCCAGGGGGAGATCGATGTTTTGTTGTGCACGTCGATCATTGAATCTGGGCTGGATATTCCTAACGCCAACACCCTGATTGTGGACCGCGGCGACACCTTTGGCCTGGCGCAGCTTTACCAGCTTCGCGGGCGGGTGGGGCGGGGCGCCCAGCGGGCCTACGCCTATTTCTTCCGCCACCGCAAGAAGGCGCCGACTCCTGAGGGTCAGGAGCGCCTGGAAGTGATTGCGGAGAACACACAGCTAGGCGCGGGGTACTCAATCGCGATGCGCGACCTCGAGATGCGCGGCGCGGGTGATATGCTGGGTACGCGCCAGCACGGGATGATCGCCGCGGTAGGGTTTCATCTCTACACGCGTATGCTTGGCCAGGCGGTGCGCCAGATCCGCCAGATTACCGGGATGGGCGGTGGGGAAGACGCAGCTGCGCTGCGGAGCGCGCTGCGCGATGGGCGGGTGCCGGTCAGTGTCGACCTTCCGTTGGCCATCGGCATACCGCTCGAATATATTCCCGACCAGACTCTGCGCCTGAAGCTGTATCGCCGCCTGGCCGATATGCAAGACGAAGAAGAAGTGCAGGCGATGGAGGATGAATTCATCGACCGGTTTGGGGCGCTGCCCGACCCGGTCCGGAACTTGTTTTACCAAATGCGCATCAAGTTGCGCGCAGAAGTCCTGGGGATGGGCTCGGTTGCCATGGAGGGAGATCAGATCGTAATGCGCTACCCGCCCTTGCCGGAAGGCGCCGCCCGGCAACTGCCGAATGCCGGGCCGGGTGTGCGGGCTGGGAAAAATGCTTATTGGATGCCAACTGGCGGGGCGAATGGGAAAGATTGGCGCGAGCGCCTGCTTGAGGTTCTCTCTGCTATAATCAACGTATGCCAACCATCCTGATTGTTGAAGACGAAACCGAACTGGCGCGGGTTGTCCGGTCCTATCTGGAACAGGCCGGGATGACTGTGCGCGTAGAGGCGCGTGGTGACCGCGGATTGTGGGCCTGGGAACAGATCAAGCCTGACCTGGTGCTTTTGGATCTAAACCTGCCGGGTATGGACGGTTTGGACGTAGCTCGTGCGATTCGCCGGCAGGCCGAGACGCCGATTATCATGATCACCGCCCGGGCGGAAGAATATGACCGCCTGATTGGCCTGGAGCTTGGCGCGGATGATTATATTGTCAAGCCGTTTTCGCCCCGCGAAGTCGTGGCGCGGGTGCGGGCGGTGCTGCGCCGCTCCGCCAGTGTTCCGGTTCCTCCCAAGCGGGTTCAGGAAGGCGATCTTGAGATCGACCTGGATGCGCATTTTGTGCGCCGCTCGGGCGAGTTGATTGACCTGACGCCTACCGAATTTAACCTGCTGACCACCCTGGCATCACAGCCGGGGCGAGTCTTTACGCGCTTGCAACTGCTGGAATCTGCCCAGGGGACGGCCTATGAGGGCTATGAACGCACGATCGACGCGCACATCAAGAATCTGCGCGCCAAACTGGAACCGGACCCGCGCCAGCCGCGCTATATTGAAACCGTTTTTGGGGTCGGGTATCGCTTTCATAAAGAAGAGTGACACTGGTATCTACCGGGCAGGATTGGCGACATGTTCCCGTTCGGACGGCCTGATGTTGGTTTACGAGTAGGGCGTGTGCTCCAGTGGATAGGACGAACCTGGAAGGAGTGAAAGAGTGCGCTGGCGGTTATTTATTGCCTTTTTCCTTGTAGTCCTGGTCGCAATCGGCAGTGTGCTGTTGATTGCCCGCGAGGGTGCGGCGTCTGAGGTGCGCATTTTCATGCGCGGGTCAATGACCGGGCTGGATTCGCTGGCAGCTGAATTAGAGATGTATTACCAGCAGGCTGGCTCCTGGGAGGGGGCCGGCCAGCTGCTGGCAAACAGCCTGCAGGGGCATGGGATGGGCCAGGGAATGATGGGCGGCGGCGGTCCACTTGTGCGCCTGGCGGATGCTGATGGAACGGTGGTGGCTGCCAGCCGGGGCAGCGCGAGTGGGACGCTGTCGAGAGAAGAACGCCAGGCGGCCCTGGTCCTGTCGGACTCGCTGGGCAGGCGGATTGGCTACCTGCTGGCTGAAGGTGGCTCGGCAGCCAGCCAGAATTCTGAACGCCAGCTGATGGACCGCCTGGTCAGAGCCGGGCTGATTGCAGCCGCCATCTCTGGGGTGCTGGCATTGGCACTGGCTGTTTTATTTGCTTATCGCCTGTTGAGACCGGTCCAGGAATTAACCCGCGCTGCTGCGCGCATGGCGGCTGGCGATCTGAACCAGCGCGTTGACGAGCGCGGTAAAGACGAACTGGCGACGCTGGGGCGGGCTTTTAACCACATGGCTGCCTCGCTGCAGCGCGCCGAGCAAAACCGGCGGGCGATGACAGCCGACATCGCTCATGAACTGCGCACCCCCATTGCGGTACAGCGCGCTCATCTGGAGGCGCTTCAGGATGGTGTTTACCCACTGACCGGCGAAAACCTGCAGCCCATCCTCGATCAGACTGAACTGCTTACCCGCCTGGTGGAAGACCTGCGCACCCTGGCGCTGGCAGACGCTGGCGAACTGCGCCTGGAGCGGTCTCTGCTTCCGCTTCTTGGCCTGGTCCAACGTGTCGTCGATCGCTTTCGCCCCGAAGCAGAGAACCGTCAAATCCGCCTGGTGCTGGAAGATCTGCCTGGAGCGGCTGGCATACAGGCTTCGATTGATGCAGGGCGGGTCGAACAAATTCTTAACAACCTCATCAGCAATGCCCTTCGTTACACACCGGAGGGGGGAGAAGTGCGGGTGGGCCTGGCCCGAAAAGACAGCTGGGCCGAGTTGCGCGTAGCCGATAACGGAGAGGGGATTTCGCCCGAGGCACTGCCGCGTTTATTTGAGCGTTTCTTTCGCGCCGACCCGTCGCGCAGCCGCGCAGCAGGTGGGACAGGCCTGGGGTTGGCAATCGCTCGCCAGCTGGCCCTGGCGCACGGCGGGGACTTGAGCGCCGCCAACCAGCCTCAGGGTGGGGCGATCTTTATCCTGCGCCTGCCACTGCTGTAAAGGCCGCTCGTTCCTGGCCACAATGTTCCTGGCAGATCCGTGAGAACTGGTCTGTAACATTATTTGGGTAACATTCATATTAAGAGAGTGTTCACAAACCGGTGTGGTGGGTGTAGAATCGATCGTATTAGAACAGATTTGCTAGGGAAGGACCATCCATGGAATTCAATCTCCATTCCCCCTATCAGCCGATGGGTGACCAGCCGGAAGCGATCGATCAGCTGATTGCTGGGATCCGGCGAGGCCTGCGCGACCAGGTGCTGCTTGGCGCCACCGGCACTGGGAAAACATTTACCATCGCAAATGTCATCCAGCAGCTCCAGATGCCCGCCCTGGTCATGGCGCACAACAAGACCCTGGCGGCTCAACTCTATGCGGAGTTCAAAGAATTTTTCCCAGACAATTCGGTCGAATATTTTGTCTCCTACTACGATTACTACCAGCCAGAGGCCTATGTCCCACAGCATGACCTTTACATCGAAAAGGAAACCCAGATCAACGAGGAAATCGACCGGCTGCGCCTCGCAGCGACAACGGCGCTCATGTCCCGCCGGGACGTGATCATCGTCGCATCGGTTTCCTGTATTTATGGCCTGGGCAGCCCGGAGACGTACGGCCGGACGGTAATTAACCTGGAGGTCGGGAACATCTACCGCCGGAATGCGCTCTTGCGCCAGCTCGTTGAGAGCCAGTACCAGCGTAATGACATCGACCTGCGCCCGGGAACCTTCCGCGTGAGAGGGGATACTCTGGAGATCTTCCCTGCCTATGAGGACCGTAAGGTGGCCCGGATCAGCTTCTTTGGCGATGAAGTGGAGCGGATCATGGAGATCAACCCGGTCACGGGGGAGATTTATGGCGAGCCCGGCCGGGTGGATATCTTCCCGGCCAAGCATTACATCACCGAAGAGCAGCGCTTGAAGAAAGCGATCGAGGATATAGAAGCTGAGTTGGAACAGCGCCTGAAGTATTTTAAGGAAAATGATAAGCTGCTAGAAGCGCAGCGTATCGAGCAGCGCACCCGTTATGATCTGGAAATGCTGCGCGAGGTTGGGTACTGCTCGGGCATTGAGAACTACTCGCGGCATCTTGACCAGCGCGGGCCAGGTTCTCCGCCCTGGACTTTGATGGACTACCTGCCCAGCGACTACCTGCTGGTGATCGACGAATCGCATATGACCGTCCCGCAGATTCGCGGGATGTATCACGGCGACCGCTCCCGAAAGACGGTGCTGGCCGATTATGGCTTCCGCCTGCCCTCCGCGCTCGATAACCGCCCGCTGACGTTCGACGAGTTCGAGGAGCATAAAGGCTTCACGATCTATACCTCAGCCACGCCCGGACCGTATGAGATGCAGCTTACCGGGCAGGTGGTCGAGCAGATCATTCGCCCGACCGGCCTGGTCGATCCACAGGTGGAAGTCCGCCCAACCCGCGGCCAGGTGGATGACCTGCTGAAAGAAATCCGCCAGCGGGTCGAGCAGGGCGAGCGCGTGCTGGTTACGACGCTGACCAAGCGCATGGCTGAGGATCTATCCGAGTACCTGATGGAACTGGGGATCAAGGTCCACTACCTGCACTCCGAAGTGGAGACCCTTGAGCGAGTGGGCATCTTGCGCGACCTGCGCCTGGGCGTTTTCGATGTGATCGTTGGAATTAACCTGCTGCGCGAGGGGCTGGATCTCCCAGAAGTCTCGCTGGTGGCGATCCTGGACGCAGACAAGCAGGGTTTCCTGCGTTCGGCGACAGCCCTGATCCAGACCATTGGACGGGCGGCCCGCAATGTGAATGGTGAGGTGATCATGTATGCAGACCAGATCACCGAAGCGATGCAAACCGCGATTGACGAGACCAACCGCCGGAGGAAAAAGCAGCAGGATTACAACGATGCGAACGGGATCATACCGGTTAGCATTGTCAAGACTGTGCGCGACATCACAGAGCGGCTGAGCGCCGGCGCACACGCGCTGGCGGAGAGCGCGGGTGCTTATTCGGTGGACCGGAAAGCGGGCGGCGGCATGCCGAAGACGGAGCTGCAGCGCCTGATCGCGGAACTGGAAAAGCAGATGAAGCAAGCCGCAAAGGATTTGGAATTTGAGAAGGCGGCGGCGCTGCGTGACCAGATCTTCGAACTCAAGGCGATCCTGGTTGAGGAATCGGACCTGACGCCCCTGCAGAAAGTCAGGCTGCTTTCCGGCGAGTCATAAGCGCGCTGCCAGGCGCTCCAGATGGCGTTGGCTGCCCGGAGCTTAAACGGTCCGGCGGACGCTGAAGTCCAGGAATTCCCCGGTCGGCGTCAGCCATTCCTTCTTTACTTCCGTCACGAAGGCGCTGCGAGGCCCCAGCCGCAGCTTATCCACCAGGCGTTCTAACTGGGCAAAGGTTCCCTCGGCGAGCACTTCGACCTTTCCATCATAAGTGTTGCGAACCCAACCGGCCAGGCCAAGCGCCTGGGCGTGCTGCAGCACGTACATGCGAAACCCGACGCCCTGAACAGATCCATCGATGAAGGCGTGCAGCCGGGCGATTTCTTGAGGGGTGAAATTCGCGGAGTCCACGGGTCAATCCTGTTTGGCGGTCGATCCTTGACGCCTCGGCTGGTAGGGCCACAGGGCCATGGCAGCCGGAAGGATGATCAGCAGGCTCAGGAACAGGTAGGGAGAAAGCCGGCGCAGCGCAAGCCCCCCCGGGTTAATTCCAAGCGCTTCTTGCTTCCAGCGGTACTCCAACTGGTTGAGGGTTTCGCCGTACACAGCGGCGATGCCCTCTTTGCAGCCCAGGCCATTCTGATATTCATCCATTAACCGGCGCAGTGACTGTGTGCCGTAATGAGTATGAAGATAGTTGACGAACGACTCGGATTGGGCATAGGAACGGAACGCCAGCCCGGCGTCCGCGGGAAACGAGGTGCACAGTGTTTCCATGGGAAGCAGGTCGTTCTGGCGGGCTGTTTCTTCCAGTACGCGCGCATATTCCGGATTGGGATACAGCTCAGCCAGCGAGGACATCCCTTCGAGCAGCCAGACGGCCTGGCGGGTGAACTGGTTGCCGGTTACCTGGTACTGCAGCAGGTGCATAATTTCATGCGGGATCTGGCGTTGGAGTTCCAGATTTCTTTCGGGTCCGCCTGGCACCGAAATCAGGATCATGCCAAGGTCAGGCGAGGCGTGCCCGGCGATCCAATATTGGGCGGCCAGTTGGAGGGCCGATTGCAGGTCGCGGGAGGACGTGTATGCATAGATGCGGATGGGCGCGGGCGGCTCGATATCCAGCAGCCCCTGGGCCCGTTCGAGCCCGGCATCGGCCACATTGAGGATCTCCTGCCCGAGGGTGGTGTCCTCACCGTACCAGTACACCTGGAAGATGCCGTCTGTTTGCTGCTGCCATTCGAAGCGAGTGTCGTCATATTCAAACGACATCTGTTCGCCCGAGATGGTCTGGCCATCTTTCAGGATTGCTTCAAACCGGTAGTTGACAGTTGAAAAGGGCGCCAGCGGCAGGCGGCGCACATCTACCGTAAGCGTGGCCTGGCCCTGCTCGTCGACCGCCATGCTCTCCCAGACGGTTGGCTGGCCAGTCGGGGTGATGTAAACCAGCAGCTTCTCCACCTGGCCGGGCGGCGCAACCCTGGCCTGGAAGGTGATCTGCTGGCCAAACTCAGGCTGCACCTGGGGATCTACGATGACCGGCTCTTCTTCTTGCGTTAAAAAGTGCAGGTTGAGCGGGAAGACCAGTTGTATGAAGAAAAATAATGCTGTCAGCCGCAGGATCATGGTAATGATAATTGTACATTACGAATGGCGGCGGCGGGAGCGCTTCGCACCGGAATCGGGGTTGGGAGAAGAGTCGTCCTCCTGATCCGCTTCCTCTTCTTCAAGGTCGAGCATGTCCTCGCTTACCTCTTTGTCCGTTTCCCCCAGGCGATCGAAGTCCAGCAGCCCGTACCTTTCCAGCCCGGTATCTTCGGTAAAGGTCAGGTTATCGAGAGCGTCTTCCAGAACGCCAATCTCATCGTCGTCTTCAGCTTTCTCGAGATGCTCCTCCAGGATTTCGCGTACATCATCCCCGCCGATCTGCGAAAGCGACCAGTAGATGGCGGCGCGGATTTCGCTATCCTGGTGTTCATCGTCAAGGAGTTGAAGGAGGGTCCGGCGGGCGGAGCTAAGGGCCAGCTCGCCGGCAGCGCGGATCGCTTCTAACTGGACGTTGGTGCGCGGGTGCCGCAACATGCGGATCACTTCTGGCCCCCATGTGTCGTCGGCCGAGCGACCCATTGCGAACAACGCGCTGGAAACCCAGTCCGGGTCTTCGGTCTCGTAAGCGGCCCGGATCAGCGGGGCAACTTCTTTGCGGCCGGAGAACCCCAGCGACTCGAGCACCCGGCGGCGGACAAGCGCATCTTCCTGGCTGGCATAAACCAGGAGCAAATTGTCTTCGACTCGCCGGTGGAGATCTTCTGGAATTTCCTCCAGCTCGCCCAGGTAAACGAACAGTCCCAACCCCGTCGCGGCGGCAGCCCGCACGCCGGAATCGCTGTCCTTCTTGAGCAGCTTCAGCAGAACGGGCGCCAGGCGTGGATTTTCCGCTTCCCACAGTAGGCGGATGGCAACCGTGCGCACGCGCGGCTCCGGGTCGTCCAGGGCCATATTGGCCACGTTGTCGAAGGATACGAGTGTATCGCTATCGGCCAGTTCTTCCAGGTCTTCCAGCAGGTTGGCGCGCCGGGTGGGGGCGACCTGCGGCCAGATGGAGCGCAGCGCTTCGAGATCGGCGCCTTCCAGGTCGGAGAAATGGCGGAGATAGGCTGGTGGGAATACATTTTGAGTGTCAAGCAGGGCGGCCAGGACCTGCTGAATGGAAACGTTTCGTTTATTCGGTCGGTTGCTCATCAGATTGCTCCAGATGTCACGGGGTTGGCAGGACAATCGGGTTGACGAAATCCTGTGTGGTGACATAGATCATCAGCAAGATCAGGAGGGTGAACCCAATCAGGTGAATCATGTTCTCGTACTGGGCCGGTACACGGCGGCGGAAGAGGATCTCAGGCAGGACGAAGAGGATGCGACCGCCATCCAGGGCGGGGATTGGCAGCAGATTGGTGAAACCCAGCGCGATGGAGATGGTCGCCAGGAAGCCCAGCGTGTTTAAGCCGAGCAAACTTTCTTCCTGCTCGCCGGCGACGACCTGTTCCTCGTCTTGTGCGCGGGCGACCTGGTAGATATCGTAAATGCCTTTTGGCCCTACCAGGCGGCTCTCTTCGGGCGAAACCTGTCCGCGGATGAGGAGGAAAGGCAGGCTGAGCAGCTGGCGCCCCTGTTCGTAGGTGACGCGGGTCGCATAAGGCAGCGATTCAAACCAGCTCATCGGGCGAACCGGGTTGCTCATGGTAATGCCCAGCGCACCCTGGCCTTCTGGCGGGTTCACGCGCGGAACAGCGCTGACCTCGATTTGCTGTCCATCGCGCAGTAAGACGATGGTGACCGTTTTCCCCAGGTTGTCACGCACGATCTGGGATAGCCCCTGGGTGCTGTCAACTGGCTGGCCGTTGATTTGCGAGACGATATCATCAACCTGGATGCCGGCGGCGGCGGCGGGGGAGCCTTCGTTTACGCCGACGATCAGGACCTGGTTGAGCACCGGCGCGCCGAGCTGTGAGAAAAGCACGCTGAAGAGCAGGATGCCGGTCAGCAGGTTCATTAACGATCCGCCCGATAAGACCGCCAGGCGGGCCCAGGGATTGGCAGCTGCCAGGCCACCGGAAACCGCCGGATCGTTCTCTCCCTTCGGGCGCACGAAAGCCCCAAAGGGGATCCAGTTGAGAGTCACTTCGGTCTCGCGGAACTGGAACAGTTTGATCAGGCGTGGCGGGAAGCCAAAGCCAAACTCTTCGACTTTGATATTGAAAAGTTTGGCCATCAGGTAATGGCCGAGTTCGTGAAGGAAGACCAGAAAACCAAACGCAAGTACGAATTCGAGGATTCGAATTAATGTACCCAGAATTGCATCCATCGATAAGCTCTACTGTCCTCAAAACCGATTTTGATCCCTGGTTCGTTTTGTTTGGGCGACACAGGCGCCCAAACAAAATGAACGAAGTCCGAAAAACATATCATCTTGCGCCCGAAGGATGAAAGTATTCGGGCGAACATTCTCCCAATTATAACAGGTTAGCCTGTTTCCTCCAGAGGGTTGTCGATAAGGTGGGCAGGGCCGCCCGGACGCGCAACCAGCACCTGGCGAACGGCGGGATGTTCCTCCAGGCGCTGCCTGACCTGGGGTGTGGCGTTGGCTTCGCAGATAACGTGGACGTTTGGGCCGGCATCGAGGGTGTAAGCGGCAGGCAGGCCTTCTGCGCGCCAGGCGCGGATGGTCTGCATCAGATCGAGCGAGGCAGGCTCCCAATAGAAGAGTGGCGGCGTGGATGTCATCATCACGGCGTGCATCAGGTTGCTGTCCTGTTCGATGATCTCGGCCAGGGTGGCAAAGTCGCGCTGGCGGATGGCGGAGCGGCAAACGTCCAGGCGGCGGGGCGTATCGGCTACCCGGGCAGACTGGAGTGGGCTGCTGCCGGCCAGGCCGTGGCCTTCGGTCGAGCCAACCGGTTTGTGCCCGGTCCGCAGGACGGCCACGCAGTCAGCCAGGTCCCAGTGCTCGGGTGGGGCGATGGAGAAAGCGACTGAATCGGCATCTGCATGCCCGGCCCGCCATTCGACGAACCCGCCGGGCACCGAGCGGCTGGCTGAGCCGGAACCGAGGCGCGCCAGGCGCGAGAGTTGGGTCTCTTCCAGTTCGAGACCAATCGCGGCTGAGGCGGCCAGCGCCAGGGCAGCGAAAGCCGCTGCTGAAGAAGCGATGCCGGTACCGATGGGGAAGTTGTTCTCGCTCTCCACGTGGGCGTAAAGGTTTTTCCCGGCCAGCCCGCGCACGTGGTCGAGGAAGGCCCCCACGCGCCGCAGGGCGGCGGCGTTTTCTACCCGCCCGTTGAGCGTGAACAGGTCGTCGCAGCATAGGGCCGGGTCAAAGGTGACCGTGGTGCGCGCGTACAGGCCGCCCAGGTTCATCGAAATGGAGCCGTTAGACGGCAGGCGTAGCTGCTGGTCGCGATTGCCCCAATATTTAATAAAGGCGATGTTTGGATGGGCGATAGCGGTGACTGTCCGAATTTGCATGTGACCTTGCAATACCTTTTTCATTTCACATCAGGCGCACAATATATTTATTTTCCCCGGGATCACCCGATATTCTAACTCGTAAATACCCCTGCTGAAAATTTCTCCATCGGTGTGGGCCGGGCTTGGATTTACCAGACGCACTTTCAGCCAGCGCGTGTGGAACTCCTGCACGCCGGGGCTTTCCACATAGCTGCCCGCGCCAGGTTTCATTGCTTTGGGCAGCAGGGTTAACATACCCCACCGGCTACTGCGGTAGCCGTGGACGACGGTCAGCCTGCCATCGAACGGATCGGCATGTGGGGCCATGAAAAATACCCCGCCCGAGCGCGCGCCGTTACAAACCGTCACCAGCGTGACGGGGCCCTCGTACACCCCATCCTCCCACTCCAGGCGCGCCTGCCAGTTTGGGCGATCCATCACCGCCATTAACGCCGCAACCAGGTAGCGGCCCATGCCCTTGATCCAGTGGATGCGATTCTGCACCAGGGTTACGTATGGTTCCAGTCCCACCGCGGCGTTGTTCGCAAAGTAGCGCTCGTTCACCTGGCACAGATCCATCGCTTGTACCTTGCCTGCCGCGATGATCTTCGCCGCTTGCTTCAGATCGGTTGGGTAATTGAGGTTATAGGCCAGGTCATTGGCCGTTCCTAGCGGCAGCAAACCGATTGGGGCCAACTCGCCTCCCTGGGCTGCTTGCAATAACCCGTTGACCGTCTCGCCAATTGACCCATCTCCCCCGGCGACCAGGATGGGCGAGAATCCTGCCTGCACTGCTTCCTCCGCCAGCCCGGTAATCTGCCCGGGCCCTTCTGAAACGACCAGGTCAAAGTCCACACCTGCCTCTCGCAGGGCTGTTTCCACTTCACCCCGCCGTGTCCCGGCGATCCAGCGGTTGGAATAGGGATTCAGGATCACTTTGGCTGTCATTATCCACCTTGAATCGACAAGATAAGTGCTGACAAATCAATATCACAACCCCACTTCTGTGATCAATCCAAGTATACATGAATGGGGCGAACCCTCAAGAATGTTTAACCTGGCTAATCTTATGCAAGTCCAGCTTTAATTCTCCATCCTTGCGTAGGGCTGCGAATTTTCAGCGTAAAATTAGATATGGCTGTTGAAATGCTTGTTTCCCCGCCCGCGACCGGAAAAACAGAAGCCTGTATCCAGCGCATCCGCGCGGCGCTGTTAGAACGTCCTTTCACCCCGGTGCGGGTGGTGCTGCCGGATCGCCTGCAAACCGCCGCCTTCCGGCGCCGGCTGGCCGAAGCGGGCGGCGCGATCGGGGTGCAGGTTGGCACGTTTGGCGACCTGTACCGGGATTTGCTGGAGCGGGCCGGCCACCCGATCCCGGTGGCATCACCGCCGGTGGTACACCGACTGGTTCAGGCGGCCATCCGGCGGGTGCACACAGCCGGCCGGTTGCCATACTATGCCGGTTTACGCGAAACCCCGGGGTTTGCGCTGACCCTGCGCGATGTCTTCGCTGAGCTCAAGCGGGCGCTGATTTATCCGGAGGTTCTGAGCCAGAAGACTGCCCTGGGCAGTCCCGCGCAGCAAGAAATGGCTCTGTTGTACCTCGCTTTCCAGGATCAGCTCCGGGCCATTGATTGGGCAGACCCCGAAGGATTGAGCTGGCTGGCGGTTGAGGCCCTGCAGAATCAGCCTGCCCTGGGGAGCGGGCTGGCTTTGCTGGTCGTGGATGGGTTCGATTCCTTCAACGGCGCGCAGATCCAGACGCTGCGGCTGCTGGCGGAAGGTGCTGCCGATATTTTAATCACCCTGCCCGGCGATCTTCGCTTTCATCGCGCGGCACACCGCCGGTTTGAACGCGCCTACCAGGTTCTGGTTGCCAGCCTGCCGGTGACCGTACATAGCCTGCCGGGACGGACCTTTCTACCGGCTCCACTCCAGCACATCGAAGCCATGCTGTTTGAGACTGGGGCTTCGCGCGCCGCGCCGGGAGATCATCTCACCCTGGTTGAGGCGCGCTCGCCGGCGGAAGAAGCGCGCGAAGCGCTGCGCTGGCTGAAGGCGCGCGTGGTTCGGGATGAGGTTCCGTTGCAAGCCTGTGCAGTGGTGACACCCAACCCGGACCTTTACCATCCCTACCTGCGCCAGGCATCGGCCGAATTTGGCCTGCCGTTGCGCTTTACGCAGGGCGAGGTGCTGGCTCAATCTCCCGCAGTTGCAGCCCTGCTGGCGTTGATCGACCTGCCGGCGCAAAATTATCCCTGCCGCGCTCTCCTGGAGGCCATCCGCTCGCCGTATTTTGACCTGTCTGGCTGCGAGCTGGACCGGCAAAAAGCAGACACCCTGGACGAGGTCAGCCGCTACGGGCAGGTGATCGAAGGACGCGAACAGTGGGATGAGGTGTTCGAGCGACTGGCGCTGGCCCCGGATTTAAAAATCGTGGAAGGCGAAGAGGAACTGCGCGTGCCCTGCCTGCCGCGCGGCGAACAGGCGGCCAGGCTGCAAAACGCCCTGCGGTGCTTCTTCGACCGGTTGGCGCCGCCTGGCAGGCTGTGGCCCCTGGTGGATTGGATCCGCTGGCTGGAAGATCTGCTGGACGACTGGCGGTATTATGAGCTCGGCCTGGGCGACCGGGACCTGGCTCCATTTGAGCAGTTTCGCGAGGTCCTGCGCGCCCTGGTCTTGGGGGAGGCCGTCACCGGCCCGCAGGCAGTCGATTACGCCGGCTTTGCCGCCGAGCTGCGCGGGGCTTTGGAGGGGGCAGGTAATCCAGAACTGGCTCTCAACGGGCAGCCCGCGGGGCTCGTTACCCGCATGATCGAAGCGCGCGGTGTGCGTTTTCAGGCCGTGGCGATCCTGGGCTTATCCGAAGGCATTTTTCCGGCGATTGAACGGGCCGACCCGTTCCTTGATGAGAAACTGCGCCAGGACCTGGGCCTCGAGTCGCTTTTACAGCGTGAGCAGCCCGGCCTGTTTTACCAGGCGCTGACCCGTTCTGACCGCTTCTTGCTGCTGACGAGGCCGTACCTGGCCGATGATGGGGAGAAATGGGAGCCTTCGTCGTATTGGAAAGCCGTTTTGGCGCTGCTGCCCGAACACGCTGAGCAAACGATTCGTCCGGACGACCCGCGAGCCCTGGAAGAGGCCGCTTCTCCCCAGGAGGCTTTGTTCTGGGCGGCGCGCCGGCGCAGCCTGCCAGAGAAATATCCGGATCTACAGGCACGCTGGGCCTATCTGCGCCATGCAGGTGAACTGCTGCGCGCGCGCCAGGCAGAGCCGGTTGCTGGCCCGTATGAAGGGTTTGCAGGCTCGTTGGCTGACCAGATGCAGGCACGCTTTGGGCCGGAGCATGTCTGGAGCACCTCGCGCCTGGAAACCTATGGCACCTGCCCGTACCAGTTCTTCATCCGCAGCGCCCTGGAACTGGAAGCCAGGGTTTTGCCCGAACTGGGGCTGGATGCCGCCCAACTCGGCACGCTGCTGCATGCCATTCTTGAACAGGCTTATGCTGCGGTTGAAAACCCCGCCGACCCGGAGGCAGTGCTGGCGGCGCTGCCAGGTATTGCCCGGAAGGAATTCGAAAGTGCGCCGCTCAAACAGGGTTTCCGCCCATCGCCGCTGTGGCAGGTCGAGCAAGAACAGCTGTTGCTGGCATTACAGACGGCTGTACAGCGCCTGGCCGAACAGGATGCCGGCGCGGGCTGGCTGCCAGTCGCGTTTGAGCAATCCTTTGGCCTGGGTGGAACCGCTCCGCTGTCTATTCAGGTGGATGGGCAGACTTTCTTGATGCACGGCGTGGTCGACCGGGTCGACCGTGACCGCGCCGGGCGGCTGCGGATTATCGATTACAAGACCGGCGGCAGTCACCTGGCCAGACAGGATTTGATCCTCGGCCGGCGTTTTCAGCTTCCCCTGTATGCGCTGGCCGTCCAGGAGACGCCTGGGATGGGGGATGTCGCGGAGGGGCTGTATTGGGCTTTGTTGAAGGGCGAGGCGGGAGC
The DNA here is from genome assembly GCA_964490575.1 of uncultured Anaerolineaceae bacterium. Taxonomy (GTDB): domain Bacteria; phylum Chloroflexota; class Anaerolineae; order Anaerolineales; family Anaerolineaceae; genus DSYU01. The sequence goes on from CAZBDC010000075.1 coordinate 21,387, forward strand.
GCTGAAGTTGGGCGCCTTCAAGAACGGCGAAGACAGCGGTCCGCAGGCAGCGATCGCGATCGCGCTGGAGCATTTGGGCCGGATTGTGGCGGGCATTCGCCAGGCGAATTTCCCTCCGGTTCCGCCGAAAGGCGGCTGCCCGGCTTACTGCCCGGCCAGTGCCTGGTGCTGGCGCTACGCGCCAGGATGGGGGGCATAATGGACGCCGCGACCCGTGCCATGCGCGAACGCATCCTGGACTCTTTTGGCCTCACTCCCGACCAGCGCCTCGCTGCTGCCGCGCGCGGCAGGAATGTCGTCGTCACCGCAGGGGCGGGCAGCGGCAAAACCCGCACCCTGGTGGCCCGCTACATTTCTCTGCTGGCCGAAGGATTCTCTCCCCGGCGAGTGACCGCCATCACCTTCACCGAAAAAGCGGCCCGTGAGATGCGCAGCCGGGTGCGTTCCGCCCTGGTCCAGCAAATTGCGCTGGCTGATTCGGATGAAGAGCGCCAGCGCTGGAGCGCGTTGGATGCCCAGATGGACTCAGCGCGTATCGGCACCATTCACAGCCTGTGCGCTGAAATTTTGCGCGCGCACCCGGCTGAGGCAGGGGTCGATCCGCGTTTTGATGTGTTGGACGAAGGGATTTCGGCTACACTGCGCGCCGGGGCGGTGGCCGATACGCTGGCCTGGCTGGTCGGCGAAGCGGCTTTTGCCCCGCTTCTGAGTGGATTCAGAACCAATGCAGTTGCCAAACTGCTGGCGTTCTTGCTGGACCGCCGCCTGGAGGCCTTGGCTGCTTTTGAAAGCCCGCTGAAGGCTCGAGACGTCATCCTGGGAGAGATCCAGATGAGTATTGCCCATCCAGCTCTCGCTGGGCCGTTGGCTGAACTGCACAGGATGCAGGTCTCAGGCGGTCTGACCGAAGACGCGGGTGATAAGCTGGCCGAGCAAATCGCCGTGTTGCTGTCGCTCTGGGACCAGGCCAGGCAGGCCGCGGCGGATGGCGATTGGATCGGCGCAGCCGGCTGCCTTTTTTCGGCCCGCCGGACGGCAATGCGGGGCGGTGTGGGCAAGAAAACCAGCCTGGCGAAAGCGCTGCTGGCCGATTTAAAAAATGCCTACGATCAACATCTCGACCCCTGGCTGGGCGGGCAGGGTGCGCAGGACCCGCCGCCCGATACGGCGGTTGAAGACCTGTCTGAGCAGGTTATTCCGCTGCTGCGCCAGGCATTCGATCATCTTGTCCAGGTTTACCAGTCTGTCCTGCGCCGGCGCCAGGCGCTGGACTTCGACGATCTGGAAGCGGGCGCAGTTGACCTGCTTACCCGGCCCGCGTTGTGCCAGCGCTGGCAGCAGGAAATGGATGCGGTGCTGGTCGATGAGTTTCAAGACACCAACGCCCGCCAGCGCGAGATTGTGCTGGCGCTGTGCGGCGAGACGCCCGGGCGCCTGTTTGTGGTGGGCGACGCGCGCCAGAGCATTTACCGCTTCCGCCGTGCGGATGTGACCGTCTTCCGGCGCTTGCAGGAGGAAGTCCGACAGCGCGGCGGGCTGGTGGTCGACCTGGATTTGACCTACCGCGCCCATACACCCCTCTTGCATGCGGCTGGCGACTTGCTGGCGGCCGTGATGGGCGACCAACCTGACCCCGAGCGCCCGTACTACGTGCCGTTTTCGCCGCTGCGTTCTAACCACGACCTCCCACGCGATGGCATGCGGGCGCCGCACGTGGAGTTTGTCCTGGGCGCCGGAGAAGACGCCGAGACCGCCCGCCCGGCGGCAGCGCGGACCCTGGCCCAACGCCTGCAGGCACTGCGGCAGGAAGGCCAGATCCAGCGCTGGGAAGACGTCGCGCTGCTGTTTCGCGCTTCGACCGGCTTTCCGGCTTACGAGGACGCGTTTGAAGATGCCGGGATTCCCTTCGTTACCGTCGCCGGGCAGGGGTTCTACAACCGGCCTGAGATTCGCGACGTGCTCAACCTGCTGCGCGCCCTGGCGGATCCCTGGGACGACCTGGCCATGGCCGGGCTGCTGCGCTCGCCGGCCTTTGGCCTGAGCGACGCGGCCCTGTATGACCTGCGCTGGCATACGGGCCAAAAGCAGCCCTACTGGCTGGCTCTGCAGGGCGACCTGGCATTCCTGGCCGAACCCGACCAGGCCAACGCGCGCCGCGTGGCGCGGTTGTCAGGCGAGCTGCAGCCGCTGGTGGAACGCTTGCCGGTGGCCGAACTGCTCAAACGGTTGGTCGACTGCGTGGATTACCGGGCGATCCTGGCTTCCGCGGAGGCCGCGGCCGGCCGGCTGTGGCGCAACCTGGATAAGCTGCTGGCCGATGCGCAGGCCAGCGGCCTGGTCAGCGTGCGGGCTTTCCTGGAATACCTGGAAACCCTGCGGGATGTAGGCGCGCGCGAAGGCGAAGCCCCGGCTGACGCCGAGGGCGCCGTGCGCCTGATGACGATCCACAAGGCCAAGGGATTGGAATTCCCGCTGGTGGTGCTGGCTGACGCGGCCCGCCGGAGGAGGAACACTGGTGAATCGGCCTACCTGCTGCCGGAAACCGGGCTGGCGTTCCGGCTCGACCAGTTCGATTCCGCGCCCCTGCTCTACCGCCTGGCCAGGTTCCAGGATGCTCTCCAGGCTGAAGCTGAAGAAAAACGCCTGCTTTATGTAGCCCTGACCCGGGCGAAAGAGAAGCTACTGATCAGCGGTCACAGTACGCCCGACAGATCCGGCCAGTGTAAGGCCGACGGCTGGCTGGGCGATCTGGCGGAAGCCGGGCGGGTCGACCTGGGGGCGGCGATCGATCGGGGTGAACCGATCGAGTCGGCTACCTCTGGAGGGCATCCGCTGCGGGTGTGGGCTTTGCCTGCCGCTGGCGCCGCGGCGCAGGCTCCTCAACCGCCTGCTGGGGCTGCCTGGCCCGAGTCAATCGAACAGCCGCTGTACCGCTCGCTGCTCCTG
>CAZBDC010000076.1:0-7728 GCA_964490575.1 uncultured Anaerolineaceae bacterium
CAACACCCTATCCTACACTCTTTCCCTACACGACGCTCTTCCGATCTGTTGAAAGTCTTGGACGGCGCCATCAAAGTAACCGTCCGCTGGGCCACCTCGGGGCTCAGCGCGGCGGCCGGCAGGTGCCGGTGACCAGGATAAACCAGGTCACAGTGGATCTCGTCCGAGCAGATGATCAGGTTATGGCGAAGGCAGATCGCAGCCATCGTCTCCAGTTCTGGACGAGTGAACACCCGGCCAACCGGGTTATGCGGGTTACACATCAAGAACATGCGCGTCTGATCCGTAATTGCGCCCTCGAATGCGTCCCAATCCACGCTGTAGTAGCCGTCTGGCTGGCAGGTCAGTTCCATCTCCTGGAGCAGCCCATCGACATTACGCGCAGCCCCAAAGAACGGCGTATATACCGGCGTCTGGATCAATATGCCTTCTGCCGGGCCGACGAAGGCCCGGGCTGCCAGGTTAAAACCGGGCACTACGCCGGGTAGAAAAACGATATCCTCGGGCTGGATATGCCAATCGTAAGAGGTAGAGAGATGCGCGATGATCGCATCGCGCAAACCTGGCAAATCGCTGGCATAACCAAAAACTCCGTGATCGATACGCTTGTGCAGCTCGCGGATGACCGGCTCAGGCGATACAAAATCCATATCCGCCACCCATAAGGGCAGCACGTCTTCCGGAAACCGATTCCACTTCATGCTTTCCGTACCCCGGCGGTCGGGCAGCTCGTCAAAGTTGTAAATCATATCCCGCTCGTCCTTTCTGCAGCGATGGTAGGGTGTATTTCGGGGAGATTATATCGCAGAACAAAGGGCCGAATCAGCGGGCCAACGCTAACCAGAAAACTGTTATACTCTAGGGGCCTTCACCGCGCCATACCGGCGGGACTGGCGATTACCGGCGGATGATGAAAACGATGACCCAATCTTCCCCTCAGCTCATTTTGCAGGCCTCACCCGGCTGGCAGGATTATGCGCTGCTCGACAGCGGCAATGGCTTAAAGCTGGAACGTTATGGCAAGTACATCTTGAAACGTCCCGAGCCGGAAGCGATCTGGCAGCCAGCCCTGCCAGAAAAAGCCTGGAATGGCGCGCAGGCCCTTTTCAAACCCAGTAATGAAGAGAATGGCGGGCATTGGGAAACCCAGAAACCGGTTGACGACCGCTGGCCGATGAGCTATCAGAGCCTGCGCTTTTGGGTTCAGCTCACGGCGTCGCGTCATTTGGGCGTCTTTCCAGAACAGGCCGGGCAGTGGGATTGGTTGAGTGACCAGATCCAGAATGCCGGAAGGCCCATCCAGGTTTTGAATTTATTTGGGTACACCGGACTGGCCAGCCTGGCCGCTGCCGCTGCCGGGGCGCGAGTTACCCACGTGGACGCTTCCCGAAAGGTCATCACCTGGGCCCGAGAAAACCAGGAACTGTCTGGGCTGGCGGAGCGGCCGATTCGCTGGATCGTCGACGATGCGCTGAAGTTCATCCAGCGCGAAGCCCGCCGCGGCAGCCGCTACGACGGCCTGATCCTCGACCCACCAAAATTCGGGCGCGGGCCAAAAGGGGAAGTTTGGGAATTTTACAAGCTTCTGCCCGAGCTCTTAGCTGCCTGCCGGCAGGTTCTTTCACCGCAGCCGCGCTTCGTCGTCCTGACCGCATACGCGGTTAAGGCTTCGGCGCTGACCCTGTACTACGCCGTAGATGAAATCATGCAAAAGTTTTCTGGACGCACAGAGGCCGGCGAAGTGGTGTTGCGAGAAGAGAGCGCCGGAAGGATGTTGTCGATGGCGATCTTTGCCCGGTGGAGCGGTTGATAACACAGCCTGCGCCGCGGCATCCAAAAAGGGAGACACTCCGAAGATGAATGAATCGAAAACAATTGCCCTCATTGGCCCAGGCGCCATGGCCGAGGCAATTATCGCCGGCCTGCTGCGCCAGAACATTACCACGCCCGAAAGCATTCTCGCTTCTGGCCCGCGCAGCGAGCGGGTAGAAGAACTGCAAACCCGCTACGGAGTGCGCCCGTTTACCGACAACCGTTTAGCGGCCCAACAGGCCGACGTCGTCATCCTTTCGATCAAGCCGCAGCGCCTGCAGAAGGTCTTGACCGGCCTGGAGGGCGCCATTCAAAAAAACGCGTTGGTGCTTTCGATCATTGCCGGAGCGACCATCCAGACGATCGCGGACGGATTGAAGCATCCCGCAGTGGTCCGGGCCATGCCCAATACGCCGGCCCAAATCGGCGAAGGCATCACCGTCTGGGCTACTTCGGCATCTGTCACCCCAGACCAGCACGACCTGGCCCGCCGCATCCTCAGCGCGCTGGGCCAGCAGGTTTATGTGGAGGAAGAGACGTACCTGGACATGGCAACTGCGCTATCCGGCACCGGCCCGGCTTATGTGTTCTTATTTATGGAAGCGCTGATCGACGCGGGCGTTCACATGGGCTTTCCGCGCCGGATTGCCGAACAGCTGGTCATGCAGACCATCCTGGGATCAGTTTCCTATTATGACAAACACAAGACCCACCCCGCCCAGCTGCGCAACCAGGTAACTTCGCCTGGCGGAACGACTGCCCAGGCCTTATATTACCTGGAAAAAGCCGGTTTTCGCACCGCTCTGTCGCGCGCTATCTGGGCCGCTTATGAACGAACGCTCGAACTGGGGAAAGGCCTCAACATTCATCCACCCGACCGGGATAAGCAGGATCTATAAAAAACGCCCGGACCGTTTTGGTGGAGCGATGCAGCTACCAGCAGAACGATCCGGGCCTAAAAATTGAGGGTTACATCATCAGCATCGCCGGCAGGCTGTAAACCAGGTCAAACCAGTCCGTGCCAAAGATGATCTGCAAAGCCAGGATGATGAAAATGATCAGCAGGATCGTTCCGCAGCCACAGCCTAAACACCCGCCGCGCCCGTACCCCACTGAATTCTGAGCCCAATCAAATCCAAGGCGCAGTAAGAAGAGTTTCAATAAGCCAATCAAGCAGCCGGGACGGTCGTTCATCTCTTTGTCTCCAGTAAGTATTTCGGACTTCGTTTCTTTCTATATCCATATACGCTGAATGAGGCAAAAAGTAGCGTCGAAAAGGGCGCCCACTATTCGTAATGGATGGCTTCCAGAACCGGCGTTTTCGCTGCACGTTGGGCGGGCAACGCCGCGGCGATCTGAGAGACAACCAGGGCGACGATCACCGCCATCAGCACGGTGCGTTGGGGAATTAGCAAATCGAGGTTATACCCAGACATGGCGGTCATGGAGGCCAGGAAGATGCGGGTGAGCAGCACGCCAAAAACCAGACCTAACAACCCGCCGATAATCCCCAAAAGGCCAGCCTCCGCCAGGACCATCTTCACCACTTGCCAGCGGGTCATGCCAATGCTGCGCAGCATACCGATCTCGCGCGTTCGCTCGATGACGCTCATGGTCAGTGTATTCACCACACCCAACGCGGCCACCAGCACTGCGATGATTCCCAGCACATCGAACATACTGAAAGCCTGGTTCATCAACCCCAGCGCCTGTTCTTTCACCGACTTGTTCGATTCGAGCACCAACCGGTAGCGTTTTCCGTACAGGTCATCGATCTGCTGGCGCGCCTGTTCTACGGTAAAGCCCCCGCTGACCTTAACCAGGTACGTAGTTGCATCGTCAATGCGGAAATAGCGCCGCATATCGGCCCAACTGCCAGTGACCACCATGCCCTGGTTGAAGAAATCCATCACCACGGCAACCGCGCGGAAGGGTTCGTACCCGTGGCGGGTTTGCAGCCAAAGAACATCCCCCGCCTGCAGGCCATATTTTTCTGCCAAAACGCTGGAAACGAAGATCGTGCCGCCCTGATCGAGCTCGCTGACCGCCTGCGCCCGGTCGGTCTGCGGGTCTTCAAACACAAAGTCGGTCACCTGGATGTGCGTCAGGGGGTCGACCGCCATAAAGTTGATCTTTTCTTCCACCCCATCGTCTCTCTTCCAGGTGACTTCAAAATAACGGACCGGGGCCGCAAAGGCAACGCTGGGCAGCGCCTCAAAGCGCGTTTGCAAATCACGTTTGAGCGGGACAGAAGAGCTCACAAACAGGTCGCCGCCGATATAGGCTTCCATCCAGTCATTCAGGTCCATCGAAAAGGATGCGGTCATGCCCTGGATGACGACGATCATCGAAACCCCAACCAGCAGCGCCGCCGCCGTGAGCATGGTGCGCAGCCGGGCCCGGTCGAGGTTGCGCGCGCCAAGCTGCCCACCGCTGCCATAGATCCATTGGAAGGGAAGCCGGGCGATACGCTCCCACTGGCCAGTCGTGGCGGGGATCAGCAGCATTGCGCCGATAAACAGCGTAAAAACCACCATGCTTCCCAGGCGGAACTGCACGTCGTAAGGGAAAGGGTTCCAGACCAGGATGAGGGCAGAAACTGCCAGCAGGGCCAGCCCAATCCACCAGCCAGAGCGCAGCAGCCAGCCGTCGCGGGCCTGGCCGCGCAGCCGCAGCGCCTCGAGGGGTGAAATCCGCCCGGCCTGGATGGCCGGCAGCAGCGCCGCGACCAGGGTGACAAAAAGGCCGATGGCCATGCTGCTGGCCAGCAGGTCGACCTGGACAGCACCTGCGTCAAGCGGCTGGCCCAGAATCTGGGACATCAGCCGGACCAGGCCGCGCGACATCACAATTCCCAACAGCCCACCGGCTGCCGAGCCAAGCAGCCCCAACATCACACCTTCAACCAGCACCTGGGTGATCACCTGCCGCCCGGTCATACCAATGGCGCGCAGCAGCCCGAACTCGCGGGTCCGCTCGACAACCGTCATTGAAAACGCGTTATAGATCAAAAATGCGCCAACGAACAGTGCGATTCCGCCCATGAAGTTCAAGCCAATCTGGTATCCACTCAACATCTGAGCCATCCGCTGCCCCTGGTTGGCCGGGTACAAAACGGAATATTCATCACCCAACCGGGCCTGGATATTCAGGCGCACTGCTTCCAGCACGTCCGGGTCTGAACTGTCGATGGCAGCCAAAACGTCGACCTGGTCGACCTCATCCTGGCGGTACAGCAGTTTTTGCGCGGTCCGCAGAGAGACCACCCCAAAATTGCCCTGGTTCTGCTGCCCGGGGCCTTCTTTTCCTATCAAGCCAACCACTCGCATGCGCGCCGGCCCGTTGACGGTCCGGAGGGTCACCCGCTGGCCAGCCTCGATCTCGTTGTCGGCGGCATATTCGTCCACCAGCACAATCTCGAAGACGTCCGGGTCGTTCGAGAGGAAACGCCCGGAGGTAATCTTATAGTCCCGGATGAGGGGATCGGCGTCAGGATCGATGCCTGAGATCAACAAACCGGTCGAACTGGCCCCAAAAAAGCTCAACGCCAGCCCGCCCTGATCCTCCGAATCCTCCAGCGCAGCCTGGAATTGAAGCACCGGAACCGCCATTTCCACATCTGGCACAGTCGAGACAATCCCGACCAGTTCTTCAGGAACCGGGCTGGACTGATCCGCTGCGCGCACCTCAAAATTTACCCGTCCGGACGTATTTTGAAACAGGTTTGTGATCGAGCGATAAGCGGTCTGGTTGGTGGCGCTGATGGCGAACATACCAGCCACGCCCAAGACGATCCCAAAGGTGCTGAGTAAAGTGCGCAGGCTGCGGGTGCGGATCGAGCGCAGGGTAACCAGGCGGGTCAGGCGGATCATGCTTCCAGCAGTTCCAGCGCTTCGATAACCTGGCGAAGCCGCTGAGGCAGAGCCTCCTCCGCCGCGAAGACCAGTCGGTTCACTTCTCGCCCGTCCCGCAAGAAAATGATCCGGTCCGCATAGGAAGCTGCCCGGGCATCATGGGTAACCATGATAATCGCCTGGTTGAAATCCTTGCAGGATTGGCGCAGCAGTTCCATCATGGCAGTCCCGGTTTTGGAATCCAGGTTGCCGGTCGGCTCATCTGCCAACAGCACCGCCGGTTCGGTCACCAGTGCGCGGGCCAGGGCCACCCGCTGCTGCTCACCGCCGGAGAGCTGGTCGGGCTTGTGCCTGCTCCGGTCCGACAGGCCCACCAGGGACAGCAGGTCGTTCAACCGCTGGCGATATGCTTCAGGTTTCTTCCCATCAATAATCAGCGGCAGGAGGATATTTTCTTCCGCCGTGAGCGTGGGCAGCAGATTAAAAAATTGGAAGACGAAACCGATATTGCGGCGGCGCACCAGGGTCGCCTGGCGGTCCGATAGAACCGAAATGGCCTGGCCGGCCAGGGTAACCTCGCCATCGCTGGGTTTATCCAACCCCCCCAGCAGGTGCAGGAGAGTCGATTTCCCGCTCCCAGAGGGGCCCATAATCGCGACAAATTCGCCCTGTTCGATGCTGAAATTCACCGAATCCAGCGCCCGCACCGGGTGCGAACCAAGCTGGTAATCTTTTTGCAGGTTACTTGCGCTCAGGACTGGCAATGGCAGCTCCTTCTTCTTCTAAAATTCGGATTTCCCCGTTATAACCATCCATGCTGACCAGTATGCCGTCTTTCAGCTGCATGGCCCCATTAACCGATACGATGGCCGGAATGCCATACTCACGGGCGATAATCGAGCTGTGAGAAAGCATCCCCCCCGATTCGGCGATCACCCCCACCGCACGAGCGAAGAGCGGCGTCCACCCCACATCGGAATAGGGGATGACCAGGATGTCGCCCTGCGCCATCTTTGGAAAATCCTGGATCCCGGTAACCACTTTTACCCGCCCGGTGCAGTATCCACGCGAAGTAGCAGTGCCGGATAACGTACGCCCGGTCGTTTCTTCGACGGGCGGCGGTTGATCACCATAGATAATCGTAGGCAGCGCCAAGTCACGAACTCGATCGATCTCGCGCTTGTGATGCTCCACCTGGGCGTGCACATCCTGTGAACTGCCCCCCTCGCGGGCAAGCTGGCGGATTTGGGGCCACTCAAGATAGAAAATATCGTCTGCGGCCTCCAGCAGCCCCTGGCGGACAAGATGCCGTCCAATCGCCAAAAAATACTCGCGAAACAATCCATACCCGTACGTGTAAATATAGCTGATGCGCTCGCGGAACAGGTTATAGCGCCGTGTACGCCGGTATAACCGCCGCACCATCCAGCCGTTCCAGAGGGGCAGCCGCAGCATGTTTAGATCAATTTTCTCAGCGGCGCCGGCCTTCTCCCGCTCTTTTTGGCCTGGCTGATAATCGATCACCACCCTTAAGATCGTATCCGCGTCTTCACGCCAGGGCACCGTTGAAAAATCGTTGCCATTGTCGCTCAGGTGACCAAACCGGGCCAGCAAATCCGCCAGCCCTTCCCGAAAACCATTTAATCCGGGATCAACGACTGCTTCCGCGAAAGTACCCCGGCGAACACGCTCCTGCAGGTCCGGTTCGAGCGCCTGGAATTCCCGGTTGAGCCGCTCAATTAGCCAGTTGGGGTTGAAACGCTGAAATTCGGGAGTATCCTGGTGCATATGAAGGCGGGCGTAGTCCACACCAATCTTTTTCATCTGGCTGCGTAGCACCGTGTTGTAAATATACATCGTCAACGGCAGAACGATATTGTAATAGGCTGCCTCCTGGTTCAACTGATACAGCCGGTCGATCTTTACAAGCAGTTCAGCCGGTGAAAGCCGGTCAGCCTCGGCAATATTGATTTCCCGAAAACCGGCCTCGAGGGCAGGCAGACGGTCCTCCAGCCGGCCGGCCAGGGTCCACTTGTCCCAGATAAACCGCACCAGGCGCGGC
>CAZBDC010000076.1:7738-24119 GCA_964490575.1 uncultured Anaerolineaceae bacterium
GCGGCAGGAGGCGCAGGACTTCCGGCCCAGGCTTGAACATCCCGCCTTTGCCGCGCCGCGGAACAAGGCCCCACATTATCTCCAGCGACTCGGCCGGGATCCCCAGGTCCTCAAACACCTCGCCTAATAATCCCATGTTGAAGTAAGCCCGGTAGTAGAAGATCCTGGCTAGTTTGAACGGCTCGAGCTGGTTGGGACCGATTGCCTCAGTCAACATGCGGATCCAGGCGCCATTGACCAGCGGGATATTGACCGACCAAATCAGCGGCTTGATGATGCCGGCCATCATTTCCTTTGAGATGCGGTTGGAATATACCTGCACGCTGCGCAGCGTGGTGATCTCCCGCATTTGCACCCAATACAGGCTTTGCCCGTCATAGACCCATTCGAGGTCGATGTCACGCTTCAACCGGCGGCTCAGCTTGCGCGCGCCGGCGACCACCTCCTCGATCAGCGCGAGTGGAATATCATCATCATCCGGCTTTTCGATGAATTCCCCCGAGTGAAAAATCCATCGTTTAGGTGTCACACCTTCCTGCACCAGGCGGGTTCCGAGGCCATGCACGGCTTCCACTACCGTCTGGCGGATACCGGTCATCGGGTTGCGACTGAACGCCACACCTGAAATCACCGGCCGGACCATCTCCTGGATGATGACAGCCATTTTCAGCTCTTGCTCGCCGAGATTGTGCCTTTGTAAATAATTCTGCACGGCCGGGGTTTGAGCAGTTGCCCAGATCGACCAGATGGCCTGGATTAACGCTTCCCGGCCCTGAACTTCCAGGACGGTCTTAAACTGACCGGCAAAGGAATGCTCAAAACTGTCCTCGATGTTGGCTGATGAGCGGACTGCATAGGATTTGCCGGGGTCCAGTTTTTTCTCCAGTTCGGCTGTGATCTCCGCGATGACATTCAGATCATTGGCGAGATAGCGCCGGTAGGCTTCCCAGGTTAGCACAAAGGTGACCGGCACGCGCATGCCAAGCCGGCCCAGGTGTTGGATGTTCGCAGCTTTATTGCCAATATTGGTGAAAGATCCAGTTTTATTCAGGCTAAAGAGCAAATCGTGGGTCATTCTCATCCCCCTGATTCAAAAACCTATGGTTTGTTCTTTTGCAGGCCAAGCTTTTCCATCATCTTCATCATACCCCGCCCCATCGGCATCTGCGCCATGATTTCGCCCTCGCTCATTCTCCTGGCTCCCGGGCGCAGGTATGGCAGTGTATCCCGCACAAAGGCAATCAGGTAAACCAGGTTCACCGCAACGCCATACCAGAGGTAAGCCGGGTTATGAAAACGGAACCACAACCAGGGAATAATCAAGAGCAGCGACAATAAAAACATGACGGCAAAGCTGCGGAGGATCACCAGCCCTACCAGCATCCCCCCGATCATCGGTGCGACCACGGCCAGCGGGTCGATCACCAGGAGCCCCCCATAAATCGCCGAAATACCCGAACCGCCTTTAAAGCGGTAGAACACCGGCCAGTTATGGCCAACCACCCCAGAGACTGCCGTGACAAGAAAATAGTTCTCACCGGGCCACAGCATTTTCACCGCCAGCACCGGGAGCGCCACCTTCAAGATATCCAGCGCCGAAACCATGCAGCCAACTTTCCAGCCTAAAGACATAGAAACCGTTGCCGCGCCGGCCGGGCGTTGAAATGTCTCTCCGGTCTGCTCGTCTTTGATCACAATTCTCTCCGGATCCGTCTCAGGCGAAACAAACCGGGCGACCAGGCGGGAAAATGAAATCGCTCCAATAACATACCCTACCACAGCGGCAAGAACTGCGACCCACACGTTCATCTTTTCACCCCACCTGAAAGCCTTATGCCAGGTTTCCGAATCAATTCGGTTTTTTCAGCAACACATTGCGGATTATGTATGTTTTTAACACATTGTATTGGTTTATGCAATACTATTATCGCGAAAATTACCTTTTTTGACAATTATTTGTATAAAGCTTACGATAATGGCCCGCCTGTCTGGTCATTTCGAAATCAGTGCGGTCCCGGTGAGATATTCGCAATTCCTGCCAGAACACGGGCGGGGCCGCGCCTGTGGAAACTGCCGTTTCGTTTCCATGCTACAATGAAGCCAGGGTGAGCCCCTAAGGCAGAAAAGGGGACGCTGTAGTTTCGCGTGGTACAGGAGATGACAATGCAAACAACCATCGCGCTGGTTGGAATCGGTGGGTATGGCGCCCACTATATGCCAGCGCTGCTCAATGCATCGCCCGAAAAAGAAATCCGGCTCGTGGCCGGAATCGATCCTTTTGCCCGGCAGTCGCCCTGGTTCAGCGAGCTGGAGCAGAAGCACATCCCCATCTTCGCCAACCTGGAAAGCTTTTACCAGAACATGCGCGCCGACCTGGTCATCATATCTGCCCCCATCCACCTGCACGCTCCGCTGACCTGCCTGGCGCTGTCGAAAGGCGCGCAGGTTTTGTGCGAAAAGCCGCTGGCCGGGTCCATCCAGGATGCACAGGCCATGCTGGCAGCCGAAAGGCAAGCGGGCAAACCGGTCGCCATCGGCTACCAGTGGTCGTTCAGCCGGGCCATCCTGGCGCTGAAGCGCGACATTTTGGCCGGGCGGTTTGGCCGGCCGCTGCTCTGGAAGACGCTGGTGCTGTGGTCGCGGCGGCGGTCTTATTTCCAGCGCAACCGCTGGGCCGGGCGGATCCGCGCCGAGGATGGGGCCTGGGTGCTGGACAGCCCGGTGCACAACGCGACTGCCCACTACCTGCATAATATGCTGTTCCTCCAGGGCAGCACGCTGGAAACCAGCGCCCGCCCGCGCTCCTTGTCCGGCGAGCTGTACCGGGCCAACCCGATTGAGAATTACGACGCCGCCGCGCTTTCCATTACGACCGCGAGCGAGACCGAACTGCTGTTCCTCACCGCCCACCCGGTCCAGGAACACGCGGGGCCTTTCATTGAATATGCTTTTGAAGACGCCGTCGTCGAATATCCCGGGCCGAACGGAGAATTCCTGGCCCGCTTCCGCGATGGGACAGTCGAGGGCTATGGCGACCCCAATGCAGATGAGATGAACAAGCTGTGGCAGTCGCTCGAAGCCCTGCGCACCGGCGGCCCGGTAGTTTGCGGCCTCCAGGCCGCCCTGCCCCAACTGACCTGCGCGCTGGCGGCCCAGTCGCTGCCCATTCGCGATTTTTCCGCCGACCTCATCCAGACCGAGGCGATAGGCGAAGACAGTCTGGTTTATGCGCGCGGATTGGCCGACGCCTGGCGGGCCGCTTACCAGGCCGGGCAGCTTCCAGGCGCGGTCCAGGCCGCGCCGTGGGCCGTGACGGGAGAACGGGTGCAAATCGAGGAGTAAGCCATGGCCCGAGTCTCGCCCCTCAGGTTAGGCGCGGATACACTGTTTCACCACCTGCTTTCCACCCGCCGGCGGCCGTTCCTGGCCAGCTATAAGCTGACTTACTACTGCAACCTGCGCTGCCGGCAGTGCCCGTTTCCAGACAACACTGCACCCAACCCAACCCTCGCACAGGTAGGCGAAACCCTCGACCGGCTGTGCCAGCGCGGGAACCGGATCGTGATCTTCGAAGGCGGCGAACCGCTGCTGTGGAAAGACGGGTCTATGGGTTTCAACGACGTGGCCCGCCTGGCACGCCAGCGGTTTGCCTGCGTAGGAGCGACGACCAACGGGACCCTGCCTCTGGATGTTGAGACGGATATCCTGTGGGTCAGCCTGGACGGCTTCGGCGCGACCCACAACCGCCTGCGCCGGGCAGAAATCTTTGACCATGCGATCGACAACATCCTCCACGCCTCCCATCCGCGCCTGTACGTTCACATTACTGCCAACGCGGAGAACTATCACGAGATCCCAGACCTGGTGCGTTTCCTGGCAGAATTCATCAAGGGGATCACGGTGCAGTTCTATTATCCCTACGGCATGGAAGACCGCCTCTTTCTGCCCTGGCCAGAACGGCGCGCACTGCTCGAGAAGCTCATTGAACTGAAACACGCCGGCTACCCGCTGCTGAACTCCACCGCGTCGCTACGGGCGCTCCAAAACAACCGCTGGCGCTGCCTGCCCTGGCTGATCGACAGCGCCAACCCGGATGGCAGCATCACCCAGGGTTGTTACCTGCAGGGACGCGCGGAGATCGACTGCAGCAAATGCGGCTTTTCACCTTACACAGAAATCTCGCTGGCCTTCCGCGGTCACCCGGACGCGATCCTGGCCGGGATGCGAATTTTTACCGGGTAAGCAATTGAACTACAGGTGAACAAAGTGAATCTTCAAGCAAAAAATCCCAAGCGAGTTCCAGTTCAGGCTGGCGCTCCAATCGACCTGGCTGTCTTTGGCGCCTGGCGCTGGTGGACCGGCGCTGAGCGGCAGGATTTGCAGGCCCACCCCCTTCAACCAGATGACCAGGGCCGGCTGCACCCCGCCCTTGACCCCACCAGCGGAAAATGGCACCTTGGCCTGGAATGGAATGAGCCGCGTGACATACGCCAGGTCGAGGTGGCCTTTGAGGGCGAAGTGCCCACAGAGTTGATCGTCCAATACTGGCAAAAAAACTGGCCCACCCCCGCGCCTGAGCGCCTGCCCGGCGCGCGCCGGGGCTGGATTGGCCGCGACGACCCCTGGCACGGTCAATGGATCACGGTCAAGGCTGAGAAAAAAATCACCGGCGCCACCTGCGCATTCATCTTTGACCCCATCGATTGGACCGAGCTGCGCTCGGCCGGATGGGGATACCACGATGCAGAGCACTTGAGCAAGATCGAACACTACCTGGCCCGCTTCCGCAGGACGCTCAAGCTGCGCCTGGTATGCGGCGGTGAAACCTGCCCGTTGATTGCTGCGGTGAATGTCTATTCTCCCATGAACTGGCAAGAAATTCAGCTCGACGTCCAATTTGCGGATCTGGCCAGCCTCCCGGAAAGCTGGGATGGGAAGGTCCAGGTCGCCAATGGATACCTTTGCGGTCTTGACCCGCTCGAACAGGGCGTGCGCCTGCGCCTGCTGTATACCCCCGGCGACCCGGCTTCAGCCGATGGGACCGTGGTGACTCTCGATACCGCCCGGCCATTCTCCTTCCTGGTGGTCGATGCCGCGCAGGGACCGGTTTACGTCAAAGATCACGGGGCGCTGGTCAGCAGGACCGATGCCAGGGTTGAGCCGGCTGCTTTCAGGGCGCAGCTTGCGCAAAACCCCAGGTCCATCTACGAGCGGATCGAAGAAGAGCCAGAACAGTCGCTGGCGCACGCCATGGCGGAAATCCCCCGCCTGGATGTCACAAAGCAGGAACCTGTAGACCGGTACGTCATCCTGGGCGTAGATGCCGGCCGCCAGGAGTTCGCCCTGCGCTACAACGGCGAGCTTTACGCCGATAAACGCGAGCTTAAGCTGTTTGGGCGCGATTCAGCGCGCCTTTTGTGGCCTGGGTCGCAGCTCCGCTTTCGCTTTGGTGCGGGCGATCCGCCGGGCTTCCGTGAGCGGCGCGATGGCACCCGGCAAGAGGCCCTGGAAGGCTGGCTGCCGGTCTTCACCAGCCGCTGGCTGGACCGGGAGATCGAATACCAGCAGACTGCCTTTGCCGCGCTGCTGGGCGGGCCCATGACTCCGCCTGAGACGCGGGCCGGCGACGAGAACGTGGTCGTGATGATGCGCTTCACCATCCGCAACACTACCCACGGCCAAAAACGGGCGCGCCTGTGGATGGCCATCGCTCCCCAGGAGCACCTGGAGGTGCGCGATGGGCTGGCGCTGGCCCTGGGGCGGGTGGTTCCTGCTGCGCCGGTCGCCCGCCAGTGGCAGGTGGATCCGTATGAAACCCCTTACCTGCGGGCCGCCATCCACACCGGCGACCGGGGGGCGTTGAGCGCCGTGCCCTACACCCAGGCACCAGGCGATTCGGCTGCCATCCCATCCGCCGTGGCCTATGATCTCGACCTGGCGGGCGGCGAAGCCCATGCCATCACCCTGGCCTTCCCGTTCGTCACGCTCACCACACCGGCGGAATGGCAGCAGGCTGCCCGGCTGGATTACCAGGAAAAGCTGGGCGAAGTGACAGCCTACTGGCGCAGCAAGATCGAAGCCGGCGGGCAGGTCAATCTGCCGGAGCCGATCCTCAACGACTTTCACAAAGCCGCCCGCGCTCACGTGGCCCTCAGCGTCGACAAAGACCCGGCCAGCGGCCTGACCGTCGTCCCGGCGGCGGCCTGGGCTTACGGGTCATGCGGCAACGAAGCCTGCTGGCAGATCACCATGCTCGACCAGGCCGGGCACCACGAACAGGCTCGTTCGTATTTGCAGACCTTCCTGAGCACGCAGGGCTGGCTGGGCCTGGACGGCAACTTCTCCTCCAAAGATGGGGTCCTGCAGGGGATCGACCTGGATGAAGGCCGGCCTGTGCAGAGCCATTTTTCCTATAACACAGACCACGGCTTCATCATGGAATGCCTGGCCGATCACTACCGCTACACCCGCGACCAGGCCTGGCTGGAAGCCAATACCGCGAAGCTGGTTGCTGCCTGCGATTTTGTCCTCCGGGAAAGGGAGGCTACCAAACACTCCGCTGCAGACGGCCGCCCGGCGGCCGAGTGGGGCCTGCTGCCCGCCGGCCACCTGGAGGATAACCCGGAATGGCGCTACTGGTTCGCGGTCAACGCCCATGCTTACAATGGAGTGCGGTCGATCGCCTCCGTGCTGGCTGAAATTAACCACCCCGAAGCGCCGCGCCTGGGTGAAGCTGCAGCCGCCTACCGGGCCGACATCCGCCAGGCCGCCCGCCGGGCGATGGTCGAAGCCCCGGTGGTTCGCCTTCTGGATGGCACTTATATCCCCCACATTCCAACCCGGGCAGGCCTGCGCGGCCGGGAATGGGGCTGGTTCCGCGAAGCGGCCTACGGCGCCATCCACCTGCTGGAATGCGATGTCTTCGAACCCAACGAGCCGGAGATGACCTGGGTGATCCAGGATCTGGAGGACAATCTTTACCCCACCCGCGATTGGGGCCGCCCGGTCGACCTGGAAAAATACTGGTTCAGCCACGGCGGGGTCACTATCCAGCCCAGCCTGACCGATTTCGCCATCGATTACCTGCGCCGTGGGCAGGTCAAGCACGGCCTGCGCGCGCTGTTTAACCATTTCGGCGCCAGCATCTACCCGGATGTGCGCGTGTTCACCGAACACCCGGTGGTCGAACTGGGCCACGGCGTGGGGCCGTTCTACAAGACCTCGGACGAATCCAAATGGCTGGTCTGGCTGCGCGCTTTTCTGCTGCTCGAAACCGGCGACGCGCTGCACCTGGCGCCGGGCGCGCCCCGGGCCTGGTTTGCCGCCGGGCAGGTCTTTGGGGTGCAGCGCATGGCCACGTTCTTTGGGCCGGTTTCTTACCAGGTTGAGTCTGGCCCAACCAGCGCGACCATCCAGATCGACCCGCCCACGCAGCACCCGCCGCACGAAATCCTGGTCCACGTGCGCCGTCCCACCGGGCAGCGCATCCAATCCATGCTCATCGACGGCCGCCCGCACTCCGACTTCGATCCACAAAATGAGGTCATTCGCCTGGCAGCGCCGGCCGGGCCAGTTACCATCCGGGTAGCCTACGCCTGATCAGATATCTTATTCGAACATACTGTTCAGCTGCGCCATTTCTTCCATGGTCAATTCGATATCCGCCGCCGCGAGGTTCTCGGCCTGGTGTTGCGGGTCGAACGACATCGGGATGGTGATTACCCGCGGCTGCATTGCCAGCCAGGCCAGCGCAATTTGATAGGCTGTCACGCCTCGCGCCTGGGCCAGGGCTTTCAGAGCCTTATTCCCCGGGGTGAAGCGGTGCTTCACCGGGGTATACGCGGTCAGCAGAATATCGTTCTCCTGGCAGTACGCCAGCACGCCGTTCTTCACGTACTCCCTATCTGGAATGCTGTAGGGAACCTGGTCGGTCAGCAGCGGCGTTTCCGAAAGCGCGGCGGCCTGTTTGAGCAGTTTCAGATTGAAATTGCTCACCCCCAGATGCCGCACCTTGCCTTCCCGTACCAGTTGATTGAGCGCCCGGAAAGTCTGCCCGAGTTGCATGCCAACCCTGGGCCAGTGGATCAAATATAAATCCAGGTACTCCATCCCCAACCGGCGCAGGCTGTTCTCGCAGCAGCGCAGCACATCTTCGTACTGCAGGTGCTCGGGCTGCACCTTGGAAGTAATAAACAGTTTCTCCCTTGGCACACCCTCTTCACGGACAGCCTTGCCGACCAGTTCCTCGGAATGCCCCGCCGCATAGTACTCGGCTGTATCAAAGTGCGTGTAACCCAGCGCTAACGCCGAACGCAGCGCCAGTAACGACTTTTCCTCGCAGGATGGATCAGAGCGGTCCCGCCCGCCAATCGTCCAGGTTCCGAACCCAATCTTGGGAATTTGCAGGTTGTGAATATATTCGTAGCGCATGCGGAAATTATAGCAAAAAATGCTATACTAACCTCAACCCAGTCGACTCTCGCCGAGGAAAACATCCCTTGCTTGCTTCCGTACATTCCTGCGCAGTGATTGGCCTGGACGGCGTGATCGTCCAGGTCGAAGTTGATACCGGGGTAGGTCTGCCCGGCATGGACATTGTTGGGCTGCCTGATGCAGCCGTCCAGGAGAGCCGCCAGCGAGTGCAGGCGGCGGTGAAAAACGCCGGGCTGCCCTACCCGCGCCGGCGGCTGGTGGTCAACCTGGCCCCTGCCTCGGTGCGCAAGGAAGGCCCCACCTATGACCTGCCCATCGCGGTAGGCGTGCTGATCTACGCCGAGCTGCTCCCGCCTAATTGCGTCGACGACGCCTTGATCGTCGGCGAGTTGTCGCTGGATGGCAGCGTCCGCCACGCGCGCGGGGTGCTGCCGATGGCAGCGGTGGCGCGCCAGGAGGGCTACCAGCGCATCTACGTCCCGCGCGGCGATGCCGCCGAAGCCGCCCTGATCCCCGACCTGGAAGTCATCCCGGTCGACGACCTGGCCCAGCTCTATGCACACCTCACCGGAGAGGCGCCCATCCGGCCCCACCCGCCGGTCAACGTCCAGGATATCGAGGCAGTGGTGACGACCGACTTCGCCGAAATCAAGGGGCAGGAGCACGTCAAGCGCGCCTTTGAGGTGGCAGCCGCCGGGGCCCATAACATGCTTCTGGTTGGGCCGCCCGGCGCGGGGAAAACACTCCTGGCGCGCGCCCTGCCCGCCGTCCTGCCGCGCATGACTATTGACGAAGCGCTGGACGTGACCCGTATCTACTCGGTCGCCGACCAGCTCCCAGCCGACATTCCACTCTTGCGCAACCGGCCCTTCCGATCCCCTCACCACACCATCTCCTTCGCCGGGCTGGTCGGCGGGGGTAACAACCCCCACCCGGGTGAGATCTCGCTGGCCCACCGCGGTGTGCTGTTCCTGGATGAACTGCCCGAGTTTGGCCCGCGCGTACTGGAAGTCCTGCGCCAGCCGATGGAAGACAAGATCGTCACCATCTCGCGCGCTCAGGGCTCGCTGACCTTCCCGGCCAACTTTCAGCTCATTGGCGCGATGAATCCCTGCCCCTGCGGCTATTACGGCGACCCATTCAAGGCGTGCACCTGCTCAGACGCCACCGTCAGCAAATATCAGAAGCGCATCTCCGGCCCGCTGCTCGACCGGATCGACATCCACATCCAGGTCCCGCGCGTCGACTACGACAAGCTCAGCGAGCGGCGCACCGGCGAACCCTCCGCGGCCGTGCGCGAGCGGGTCGAGGCTGCCCGCGACCGCCAGCGCGCGCGCTTCAAGGGCATCGAAACCGTCACGACCAACGCCGACATGCACCCCGGCGAAGTGCGCAAGTTCTGCGACCTGGACGCCACCTGCTCCAGCCTGATGAAGACCGCCATGACCCAGCTCCAGCTCTCAGCCCGGGCTTATCACCGCGTGCTCAAGCTGGCCCGCACCATCGCGGATTTAGCAGGGAGCGACAGGATCTCGCCCAGTCACCTGGCAGAGGCGCTGCAGTACCGGCCGAGGATGGCTAACAACTGATTTCTGCCCCATATTCCACGGATAACAAACATTGGCAACCGGGCAGTATCCAGATGTTCTATTGGACTGTTGACCAATATTAGTGACCGCAGCCTGGTTCACCAGAAGGTTTTCCCACCCTAAAGGATAATTAGCGATCTCACCAACCGTAAGAGGCTGTTTATCCCCAATTGGCTGAACCAAGAACTGGACCGCGGATGGGTGACTGTCATATCCGAGGAATCCGTGGGCGAAATCTGTTGTTACCATTCAGTAAGCAGCAATTTGGTATGAGCCTGGAAAATCCATGATAATATTTGCTTAAGTCCTGCAGGACGGCAAAACCCAAACGTTAAGCAATATATTTCGGGAAAGGCGCTCCCAATATGATTCAAAATCCTGTTCTATGCGGTTTTCATCCAGATCCGTCAATGATTTGCGTTGATGGCACGTTCTATATTGCAAATTCAACATTTGAATACTTCCCCGGCGTACGCATCAGCGCTTCCAGGGATCTAGCAAACTGGACGTGCGTCAGCACGCCTGTCGCGGATACGCGCTGGTTGAATATGGCCGGAAATAAGAAATCCGGAGGAATATGGGCTCCTTGCCTGTCTTATTCTGACGGAATTTTCTACCTGGTTTACACAGACGTGAAACAATGGAAAGAGCGCCCTTTTAAAGACGCCCATAATTTTATAATCACAGCCAGAAACATAGCCGGCCCCTGGACGGAGCCTGTCTATATGAACAGCATCGGTTTTGATACTTCGTTGTTCCACGACGATGATGGCAAGAAATATTTCCTCAATGCCGAATGGGATTACAGAAAACCGGGCGTGAAGACTTTTTCGGGAATTCTGGTGACGGAGGTGGATCCTGTCACGTTTGCGTTGATTGGCGAGCCCAAGAAAATCTTCACCGGAACAGATCGGGGACTGGTCGAAGGTCCTCATATTTATAAAAAAGATGGCTGGTACTATCTGCTGACCGCGGAAGGAGGCACTTTCTACGAACATGCTGCTACCGTGGCGCGTTCCAGAAACATTTTTGGCCCCTATGAAGTCCATCCGAATATGCATCTCTGTTCCGCGAAGGGACATCCAGAGCACCCCCTCCAGAAAACCGGGCATGCCAGCTGGTGCCAGGGGCCAGACGGCAGGTGGTTCCTGGCTTTTCTGTGCGGCCGGCCTGTCGACGGGACCAACTGTATCCTCGGCCGGGAAACGGGAATCAATGAGATCATTTGGAAAAATGACTGGCCGTATCTAAAAAATGAAACGTTTTTAGTGGACGAATACTTTGAAGGATACGGCGAAAAACAGGCAGAGAACTTTTTTGATTATCAGTTTGGCGAACCGGAATTTTATTTGAATTTCAACACACTAAGGACACCCGCCAGGCATCATATTGGCCCAATCAATACCCTACGGTTGTACGGCGCGGAGTCGCCGCTTTCCAACCAGAAGCAGTCCATGTTTGTCAGAAGGCAGACGGATTTTCATTTTGAAGCAACGACGTGCCTGACTTTGCCCTTTCACAGATTCCAGCAGTATGCCGGGTTAATTTACCGCTATGACGAGGATAACCAGTACCTGTTGAAAATGGCCTATGATGAGGAACTCCAAAAACAGGTATTGGCGATCATGGCTTTTCGAAAGGGGATATATTCTGCCCCGCTGGAAGGAAAGGAAATCCCGATTGATGGTGATACAGTATGGCTTCGCGTAACCGGGCACGGTGAAAAGGCCAGGTTCGCCTACTCCCTGGATGGAAAATCTTTTACCGAAATCGACTACGATATCGACGCATCGATTCTGTCCGATGATCACTGCATTGGGTTCACCGGAGCGTTTGTGGGGATGGCCGCGTACGATTTATACGATCATACCTCTTTCGCGGATTTCACGCATTTTAGCTATCGCGCTTTATAAGCATTGGCTCGCGCAGAATTGCCTGCGGGCAGAAAACAACGCAAAACTAATCTCAGCGCCGGTGGGTGGCTGAGCGCCTCGGCTTCACCCTGGAAGGCTGCCAACGCGCCCGCCACCGCAAGAAGAGCGGCGAGCTGGTTGACCGGCTGTGGTTTGGTCTGATGGCAGATTGAAAATAAACCTTTTCTCCAAGAAGATGGAGATAAGCGTAAAGGGCTTTCCAATAACCCTACATCGCACACCTCCTTACTTGCAAAAGCTCAAGATAATCTCTCAATAAAAGCCTCTGGTAGAATAGAAGCGCAGGCCATGTTAAGCAGAAAGTACACCTGGCTTGTGGATGAGTTTGCTTTGCTACTCGTAAAACAAGGGAGTTTGTATGAAAACGGAGCAGGAAATCAAAGCCTTGATCGCCCAGATGACGCTGGAAGAAAAAGCGGCGCTCTGCACGGGCGCCAGCAACTGGACCACCACACCGGTCGAGCGGCTGGGCATCCCTGAGTTGGTCTGTTCGGACGGCCCGCACGGCGTCCGCCGCCAGGCCAATGTGCGCGAACCGGGCGCGAAGAGCCTGCCGGCCACCTGCTTCCCGACCTATTCGAGCCTGGCCTCGACCTGGAACCGCGACCTGATGGAACAGATTGGCCAGGCGCTGGCCGAGGAATGCATCACCCTCAAGGTGGATGTGTTGCTTGGCCCAGGCGTGAATATGAAACGCACGCCGTTGTGCGGGCGCAACTTCGAATATTATTCAGAAGACCCCTACCTGGCCGGGGAAATGGCCGCGGCGATGATCAACGGGGTACAGCGCAAAGGCGTCGGTACTTCGATCAAGCATTACGCCGCCAACAACCAGGAGTTCGAGCGCTTTACCATCAGCGCCGAGATAGATGAGCGCACCCTGCGCGAGATCTACCTGCCTGCCTTTGAAAAAGCAGTCAAACAGGCCAAACCCTGGACGGTGATGTGCTCCTACAACAAGCTCAACGGCGAGTACGCCTCGCAGCACCACCGCCTGCTGACCGAGATCCTGAAAGATGAATGGGGCTTCGAAGGCCTGGTGGTTTCGGATTGGGGCGCGGTGCGCGACCGGGTGGCCGCGCTCAAAGCGGGCCTGGATTGGGAAATGCCCGGCCCGCAAGAACGCCGGGTGAAGGCCGTGGTCGCAGCGGTGCGCTCTGGCGAGCTGGATGAAGCAGCGCTGGACGAGTCGGTCCGGCGCATCCTGCGGGTGGTCTTTATGAGCCAGGACACCCCCAAAGGCGGCGCTTTTGATGCCGAAGCGCACCATGCCCTGGCGCAGCAGGCCGCGGCGGAAGGGACGGTCCTGCTCAAGAACAACGGCCTCCTGCCCTTGAAAGCCCCACAGCGCATCGCCGTCATCGGGCGGTCGGCTGTAGCGCCACACTTCCAGGGCGGCGGTTCCTCGCACATCAACCCGACCCAGGTCACCATTCCACTCGATGCGTTAAGAGCCGCGGCGGGCAACGCGGAAATTACCTTCACCGAGGGTTACCCGGTCAACAACCAGGTACGCCAGGACCTGGTCGACCAGGCCGCCGCGGCTGCCGCCGCGGCGGAAGTTGCCATCCTTTTTATTGCCCTGCCGACCTTTAAAGAATCGGAGGGGTACGACCGTAAAGACCTCGACCTGACCGACCAGCAGGTGCTGCTGATCCAGGCTGTTTCAGCGGTCCAGCCCAACACAGTCGTCATCATGAATAACGGCTCACCGGTCGTGATGAGCGGCTGGATCGAGGGCGTGGCGGCAGTGCTGGAAGCGTATATGATGGGCCAGGCCGGCGGCGGCGCAATTGCCGACATCCTGTACGGCCGGGTCAACCCGTCCGGCAAGCTGGCCGAGACCTTCCCGCTACGCCTGAGCGACACGCCCGCCTTCACCAATTTCCCCGGCGAGCTGGGCAAAGTATCGTACGGCGAAGGAATTTTCATCGGCTACCGCCATTACGATGCACGCCAGATTCCGGTCCTGTTTCCGTTTGGCTACGGCCTGAGCTACACCACGTTCGAGTACAGCAATGCGCAGCTTTCAGCGCCGGCCTTCAAGGACGTGGATGGGCTGTCAGTCTCAGTAGATGTGACCAATTCCGGCCCGGTGGCCGGGAAAGAGATCGTGCAGGTCTACGTCCGCGATCTGAAAGCCACCGTGAAGCGCCCGCCCAAAGAGCTGAAAGGCTTTGCCAAGATCAGCCTGCAGCCCGGCGAAACCAAACGAGTCGCTATCCCATTGGATTACCGCGCGTTCGCCTTTTACCATGTTGAACACAGGGACTGGATCGCAGAAGAAGGCGAGTTCGAAATCCTGGTTGGCGCATCATCCGCCGATATCCGCTTCACGCTCAAGGCGGTCCTGCAATCCACCCGCCGGCTTCCCTGCCTGCTGGACAAAGAGTCCACCCTTAACGATTGGATGGCAGACCCACGCGGACGGGTCGTGTTAGCACCGTTCTATCCTGAGATTGAAGCCTCCAGCCATCGTCGCTTTAGCGGTCGTTACGGGAACAAAGAAAAAGACGGGGGGACGGGTGACATCATGGATATGCTCAACGACATGCCGCTGCTGAGCGTGTTGATGTTCCAACAGGCCACCCTTCCGGTGCATCCGGAAGAGATGGTGGAGCAGCTGCTGCGGCAGGCGCACAGCCCCGCGCAGTAGCCGATATTGGAGAATAAAGTGATATGAAATTCTTGAGCAGAGCCTGGAAATCCAGCTTATGGGCCCTATCGTTTCTCATCTTCCTGCCCATCGTCAATAACGGCCTGGCAGCCCCACCGTTGATCGAAGTCGCCCCGGTCAGCGCGGTAGTGGGCTACGAAATCGGGATTTTTGGGAGCGGATTTGGGGAATCCCAGGGGACCGGCCAGGTGACTGTGGCAGGGATGAATGCCACCATACTGGAATGGCGCGACCAGATGATCCGGGCGATAATCCCGCCGGTGGCCAGCGGAAAAACCAACCTGGTAGTGACAGCCGGCGGGGAAGGTGCGGCCTGGCCGATCGCGATCTATACCATCGATCCGAAATTTACGACCCGCGTGAACGACATGCAGAATATGGCCCTGGGGAAAGCAGTATATTTTACTGAACCCACAGCGAACATTTATATCGGCGATTCTCCTTCTCTTACATTGAGCCGCAACGATGCCGATTCGCCTGGCTATCTATATTGTTCAGCCGGCCAGATTTTGGCGGTCAACCTGGGCCAGCCCATGAACGAGGAGGTGTGGTGGACAATGTATGGCGGGACCGACGGGTGGCCCCCGTTTGACCAATCTGGCAGAGCCATGACGTACACGATCGAAGCCTCGAATAACTCGACAAATGGGGTAGATGGGACCTGGCAGGTACTGCATTCCGTCGCTTACAGCGAGCGAGTATCGGTAGTTCATAAAGTGAAACTCACCAACCAGTCCTGGATCCGGATGAAAGTAAGCGCAACGTTAAACAACGGCGCATTTCGCGTCTTTGAAGTCCGGGTTCACAGACGCGACCGGCGCAACCTGTCCGGCAGGATCGACAGCCTTGGAATCATCGGGGATAGCTTAACCTTTTCTGACCTGAGTCCTTTGCGCTCGGACGTGTTTTTTCCTGCCATCCTCGCCCAAAAGCGGGGGACCACGACGGAGATCGTGCACTACCCGGTCGGCCTGGTAGCCGCCCAGGCCAGCACCCTCTCGGCCACCAATCCAGAGGAATGGGCGCTGCGCCGCATATTGCAACAGATGACCGATATCGACTTTTGGGGCTTTGCATTTGGGACAAATGACTCGCTGAGCATCTGGGACACTCAAAATTACAAGCAGTACGTCAGGGAAGGGATCGAGCAGGTTTTAGCGCGGGGAAAAGTACCCTTACTGGCGCGCCTGCCGGATACGGGGCCAGAGGGCTTTGGCTCGTCAGAGAATAAAATCGCTATCTTAAGGGCGATCGATGAGCTGAACGCCGAGTACCGGCTCATTCCCGGGCCGGATCTATATACCCCATTTCGCAAGAATATCCTCTACGAGGGGATGACCTATCTGAACGACGACCAGACGCACCACAGTGGGGAAGGCGGGCTGGTGGTGCAACAGTTATGGGCAGAGGCGCTAATCAAGGCCGGGATCTACACCGGTCCCGCGCCAGCCATGACTCCGGCGGCGCCCACCGAAACAATGGACGCCATTGAAGGGGAAGAGCCCAGCCGGGCAGGCAACTGGCGACTTCATTACCGTTATCACCTGCCGCGATAAGTCATCCTGACTTCGCGCCGTTATCCTCGCGAGAGGATCAGCGCCGCGATTAAGAGCGCGATGTTTGCCAGCCCCAGGACGAAGAAACCCAATAAAACCAGGTAAGCGCCGGCCCGGGTTTTCCAATTTTCCTGTGCGGCGGTAAGGATGGCCAGCATGAACTTAAAGAAGGTGATCCCCTGGTCTTGGCCA
>CAZBDC010000077.1:0-23809 GCA_964490575.1 uncultured Anaerolineaceae bacterium
TTGATCTTCCTGATTACTTCGTGGTTGGTTACGGGCTCGATTATCACGAAGGATATCGCAATTTGCCCTATGTAGGAATCTTAAAACCAGAAGTCCTGTTTGGAAAGAACGGTTGAGCAGTATATTGCGAATTGGATTGTATGAAAATATTAAAAAATAGGCACCCGGTTAAAAGACCGGGTGCCTGTAGGTTAAAAATAGGGGCCCCAAGTAACCTTCTAGCTTTTCTACTCCCTCAAGCTTTTAGCCCTTTGTCTATCCCTTTGTTTTGGCCACCTTTGGGTATGTATTTACTTATACATCCCTGGCTTACAAAACCTAATCGGTTTTAGAACGGGCTGTTGAGAGAGAGCTTTCCGTATTTCTCGGGGCTCCCTAACCATTTGGAAATCTTTCTTGATCTTTTGTCTTTTAGACTTTCTTGTCTCTTGATCAATTTATTTGATCTTTTTGACTTATTCGTCCTTAGACTTTTTTGATCTATTCGATTTCCTTTGGTAACCATATATTAGCATATTCACTACTACCTGTCAATACATAACTAGGAAATGTACAAATTTTTAAGGTTTTTAAGATTCAAACCAGGCCAGTGCTCACGTTGTAAAAATGCATGTAGATGGCCTGCCGGTTATAAGATCCATCCTGGCTGTTTGCTTGACTGACAAATGGCAAACCCGATTAATGAGAAGGCGATCAAATTCGCACAACTCGGGATGTCTCTTCAAAATCACAGCATAAGGACAATTGCGGAGTAACAGGCGAGGGCCGGTTGGGGAGGCCTCCCAGCGAGCCTGATAGTGACGCCGGTTCAAGTAGGCCACTGCCTGGTTCAGGCGGCTGATCGGAGACAATGAAACAGGTAGCTCCGCTGTTATATGCAGGACGAGAGTTTGAAGGATTCTTTCTGATTGCTCTCCAGGCATGGTTGTCAGGTATAGGTCAAGCAATGCACTGCATAGCTCCGGGAGATTGTTGTCCGCCAGATGGCTGGCCAGCCGGTAGTGCAAAACTGGCCGGCCGCGCTGGGCTGCCCTGGGCCCATCTTGATCTGTAACCTCAACGATGCCATCTTTTACAAGAAGATTGAGATGATAACGAACATCCGCCCTGGTTAAACTCCAGGCCTGGCTGATCTCGGGCACGGTGACCGTCTTGTTTACCTGCAGGAAAGAAAGGATCCGCTCGCGAGTTCCTGAGCTTACGATTGGGGTTGTGGCTGGCATAAAGTTATTATACAGCTAAAGACGAATTAAGAAAATATTTTTTATCTTTATTAACTGACATTCGTCAGCTTGACACATTAAACACAAATGCTACAATAAAAACGTAAACACCATCTTGTTAATTGCGGCTCTTTGAGCCCATACATCAATTGTGTGAATTCTCAAGAAAGGTTATCCAATGGAATCGGAAAATATTAACCAACCGGGGTATGTGATTCCCCCTGAATTGCAGAATCAGGTTGCGATCACGACTCTAGACCGCGTATACAATTGGTGCAGGCGGAACTCTGTTTGGCCGATGATGTTTGGATTGGCCTGCTGTGCGATCGAAATGATCGGTATGGCAGCCAGCCGGTTCGATTCGGGCCGGTTTGGTATGGAGGTAATGCGCCCCAGCCCACGGCAGGCGGATGTGATGATCGTATCGGGCACGGTAACCAAGAAGATGGTCCCGCAAATTGTCCGTTTATACAACCAGATGGGCGAACCCAAATACGTGGTTGCGATGGGAGCATGTGCCTCAGGCGGTGGGCCCTTCAAAGAAGGATATTCGGTCATCGCTGGCATAGACCGGTATATCCCTGTCGATGTTTATATTCCCGGCTGTCCGCCAACCCCACAGGCATTGCTGAATGGGTTAATTGCTGTGCAGAAGAAAATCGACAAGGAACCGATCAGGGGGTCGCGCTGGTATTCCAAAGAGCCGGCATTAGAAATACCTGTGCCGGTGTTGGGCCCTGACCTGATGGATCCCCGGAAGTATGAACTCATCAAGCAGGCCTCTGCGCAAAAAGTGGCAGTTGAAGATGGTGCGGCTGTCCCGTCCGATGAAATAGACCGGGCGGAGAATCAGTCGTCTGCTGAAGCAAAAGCGGGTTAAGGAGGTAGGCATGGAACAAACAATTTCTGTTCAGGTGCCCGATTTGTCTGTTCAGTTTCCGGAATGGGCGGTGCCCGATTCGCGATCGGGCTATCAGGGATATATGGTTCAGCCTGCTCACCTGATCAGGCTCATGCGACAGGTACGAGATCAGCTTGGGTTTGATTACCTTACCTCATTGACCGGTGTTGACTATATGGACGATGGGAAGCTTGAGGTAGTTTATCACCTGAATCGCACGGTTGGCGGGCCAGGCTTAGTAATCAAAACCCAGGCGGAGCGCGGAAACCCCCTGGTGCCCTCGATTACATCCTTGTATCCAGGTGCAGAATTTCAGGAAAGGGAAGCCTTTGACCTGATTGGAATCCGTTTTCAAAACCATCCGGATCTAAGGCGCATTCTAACCTGGGAAGGTTTTCAAGGTCATCCTTTGCAGAAAGATTGGAAAGAACCTTTCTTTGAGGAAGAAGTCAAGCCGTTCAAAAGCCGTTGGCCTGATGGGCGCGCGGAACGAATAGAGGATAAGAACCCGTTTGGCGATAATGTGCAATATCCGGCTGGTTTCAACCCGGAGGAGTGGGTTCCAGAAGGGGATGAGGTATTGTATAAAACCATGCGCCGGTTTCATGGGATCGATTCGGATATGGAAACGGATCGCATGATTATTAATTTAGGACCGGCGCATCCTTCGACTCACGGTGTGTTCCGGATGGTGGTGCTTTTAGACGGCGAGACAATTGTTGACCTGAAGCCGGTGATTGGATATTTACACCGCAATCACGAGAAGATCGGCGAGCGAAATACATGGTTGCAGAATATGCCTTTTACCGACCGCCTGGATTATATCTCTTCGATGAGCAACAATTTTGGATACGCCCTGGCAGTCGAGCAGCTCATGGGAATTCAGCCAACCGAGCGGGCCGATTATATCCGGGTGATGATGGCGGAACTGACCAGAATTATCAGCCACCTGGTCGCAATTGGATTCCTTGGCAACGATCTGGGTGTTTTCTTTACGCCGGTCTTATATTGTCTTGAAGAGCGGGAGCTAATCCTGGATATTTTTGAGGCGGTATCAGGATCGCGGATGATGTGCAACTATTACCGTTTCGGTGGAGTTGCCCGAGATCTACCCGAAGGAATCCTCGAAAAGGTCAAGTCATTAATTTACGACCGCATTCCTCGTAAAGTTGATGATATCGACCGCTATATGACAAATAATGATATCGTCCGGATACGGACTGAGGGCGTCGGTGTTCTGACAGCCGAGCAGGCTATCCAAAATTCTGCCAGCGGACCTGTTCTGCGGGCTTCTGGCGTTCCATACGATTTACGCCGGGCTGCCCCTTACAGTATCTACGACCGGCTTGAGTTTGACGTATGTACGCGCAGCCATGGCGATTCATATGATCGCTACATCTTGCGCCTGGATGAGATCCGGCAGAGCCTGCGCATATTGGACCAGGTTGTGCGCGATATCCCGGCTGGACCTGTGCTGGCAGGAAAACCGCAGTATCAATTCAAGGTACCTGCCGGTGAGGCGTATGGCCGGGTCGAGGGGCCAAAAGGGGAGTTGGGTTACTATGTGGTCTCGAACGGAAAACCTAATCCATATCGCTATCACGTTCGCCCCCCATCATTTATCAACCTGACCAGCCTGGCTGATATGTGCAAAGGTATGAAGGTTGCGGATGTGGTTGTAATTCTTGGGTCGATTGATATCGTCCTTGGTGAAGTCGACCGCTGACGAACCAGGACAAAAGGAGTTACCTGAATGAATGGGACTGGCATTATCCGGGCTTTGGGAGTAGCCTTTAAGCATCTCGTCCGTACATATCTGGTTGACTTGCGGGCCTTGCGAGCGGGAAAGAAACGCTATTATACTCCTGAAGGCATCGCTGAACGTTCGAGCTATTCGGCTGATGGTATATTTACAATTCAATATCCGGAAGAAAAGCTCCCTGATCCGGAAGAATTTCGATATATCCCATTTCTAATCTACGAAGAAGGCGAGGAGGGAGAAAAGAAAATGCGCTGCACGTCGTGCGGGATCTGCGCAAAGGTTTGCCCGCCGCAGTGCATCTGGATTACGCGAACGGTCGATCCTGTAACCAAGCGCCCAGTTCCCGCGCCAGCCCAGTTTTACATTGATGTGGATATTTGCATGAATTGTGGGATGTGTGCAGAATTTTGCCCGTTCGATGCGATCAAGATGGATCATGACTATGAGATCGCCACTTATCACCGGCATGGTGAGAATATATACGATTTGCACAAGCTGGCAAAGCCTGTTTCCTATTACGCCAGGATCCGACCGGTTAATTATGCGCGAGAGGAAGCAGCTCGCGAAGCTGAACGCGCCGCCAAAGCTGCGCGTAAATCTGGCGCAACAGCCGGTGATTGACTTATAATATCCCCTGGTTCTTGAATGAATCGAAACTGATCAAAGGAATCAGAAAGGGAATCGATTCGCAGATGTTTAACCCGGACACCGAAGTCCTCTTTCCGATGCGCGTTATTCCAACATTACGCGCACTGCAGGGGGAAGAGTGGAAGCGATTGGTAGATCATGTGCATTCGGCAAATGCAGCTCCAGCCGAAAGGTTCGCTTTTGTAGCGATGCTGGTGCGAATGTGTGGCTGCGTTGGATGTAATGCTGATTCTTTTCGCGCAATGCGCGGCTGTACCCAATGCGCGCGGCAGACTGTCCGCCGTTTTCGGGGCGGGGATCAAGAGATTTTGGAACAATTTCGCCAGACACAAAAAGAGGTGGAGGCTTATATGCAAAAACTGGCTGCGGATGGCGGATAACAGTCCTTTGCCACAGGCCTGAATATTCAAGCTAAGAAATTCATGCCCACCATTTATCTGGTAAAAATCTGAAAGGGATTGGTACCAATGACTGAAACTTTATCTCGAGAAGCTGTGTTGAGTGCTTTAAGGAAAGTGCAAGAACCCGAACTGCACAAAGATTTAGTAACTTTAAATATGATCCGCGATTTACAAGTAGAGGATGGGGATGTCTCATTTACTGTCATGTTAACCACTCCTGCCTGCCCGCTCAGAGGGAGAATTGAAAACGAAGCACGCCAGGCAGTTTTATCTGTTCCCGGTGTTCGTTCGGTTCAGGTGAAGATGGATGCAAGTGTTCCGTCGGATGGTCGCCCGCGTGGCCTCTTAAGCCTTCCGGTTAGAAACGCTGTGGCAGTTGCTTCTGGAAAAGGCGGGGTTGGTAAAAGCACTGTGGCGGTTAATATTGCAGTCGCCCTGGCGCAGAGCGGTGCAAAAGTAGGCCTGTTGGATGCGGATATTTATGGGCCAAATGTGCCAACCATGATGGGAGTGAAGCACCTGCCCCCTCAAGACGACTCAGGTAAGTTGATCCCAGCCAAAGCGCATGGTGTTGAGTTGATGTCAATAGGCTTTTTAGTGAAACCGGGCCAACCGCTTATCTGGCGCGGTCCAATGCTGCACTCGGCGATCCGTCAATTCTTAAGTGATGTAAATTGGGGAGAGTTGGATTATCTCATCATCGATCTTCCGCCCGGAACAGGAGACGCTCAGCTGAGCCTGGCGCAGTCGGTGCCGCTGAGTGGAGGTGTGATTGTGACTTTGCCACAAGCTGTGTCTCTTGAAGATGCCCGGCGAGGTCTGGAAATGTTCCGCGAACTAAACGTTCCTATCCTGGGCGTGATCGAAAACATGAGTTTCCTGGAGCTGCCAGATGGCACAAGAGTCGATGTATTTGGAACAGGTGGAGGTGAGAAGCTGGCTCAGGCGGCCAATGTTCCATTCCTGGGACAGATTCCTCTGGATCCATCAGTGCGAACCGGTGGAGATGCAGGTAAGCCTATTGTTGTGACAGAACCCGAATCGGCTTCGGCGGTTGCTCTGCGTTCCTTGTCGCAAAAAATTGCCGCTCAATTGAGCGTGGCTGCGCTTAACAGCGGGAGTGATGTGAAGATCAATCTCGTTGGTTAACTGAAAAGGAAGTTATGGAATCAAATACTGAGCCACCTGTTGTTGGCGTACGTTTTTCAAAAGTCGGGAAGATTTATCACTTTTCGGCCACTCATGAAATGGATATCAAGCTGGGTGATCAAGTGGTTGTCGAGACCAGCAGGGGGTGGCAGCTTGGACAGGTAGCCCAGATTCTTGAACATGTCGAGCGCCCCCCTGAGGGATGGAAATCTATTGACCGCCGCGCGACTCCGCGCGATCTTTTGTTACGACAGATGTGGCAGATGAAAGAGTCTGAGGTGGTTTCAACATGCCGGGCAAAGGCAGTTGAACTCAGATTGTCTGGGATAAAAATCGTATCTGCTGAATATAGTTTTGACGGCGCACGCTTGATTATTCTCTTCAGCACAGAAACGGAAGAGAAGTATGATCTTAAGTCCCTTCGGCAGGATATGCAGAAACTGTACAGTCCTTCCCAGGTGGAGATGCGCCAGATTGGGCCGCGTGACATGGCCAAGGTAACCTGTGGGATGGGAGCTTGTGGTTTGGAGACGCGTTGTTGTTGCCTTTTCCTGACCGAGTTCAGCTCAATTTCTATCCGCATGGCGAAAGAGCAAGGAATTTCGCTTACGCCGTCTGAAATCACCGGGATGTGTGGGCGACTGCGCTGCTGCTTGATTTATGAGTATGACACTTACGTTGAAGCCAGAACCCGACTGCCAAAGCGCAATAAGCGTGTGCACACCCCTCAAGGAGAGGGAAAAGTCGTTGACGTCGTTCCTCTGCGAGGGGCTGTCGTTGTTGATCTTCCTGATGTTGGACGGCGTGAATTCCCGAGCGATGAGGTGACCCTGGTTGATGAGGGTGCGCCTCAGGCTGGCGCCGCCAGGGCGGTTCGCCAGCCCGGGGACGATAGTCAAATGGCCGGGGGGGATAAGGGGCAAACCGAACCTGCCGCCCCGGATCATGTTCGCGAGAATCTGGATACCAAATCTCCCGACTCCGAACGTAGAGTGGCGGCAGACCTGTCTCAGTCTCGTTCTGTCCATCCCCGTCAAAGCAACCGGGCCCGGAGAGATGTCCAGGGTGGAGGACGGTCAGCACAACAAAGCCCGGAAAGACAGGGCCAGACTGGAGCGTCTGGATCCAGACAACCGCCTGGTGCCAGGCCTGACCGCCGCCCTGGAAGCGAGCATGGGCAGGGTGTAAGTAAGAAGAAGAGGGATCGAAAACCTGGCCGTCCTTTAGCAGGAGCGGATTCTAAACCTAATGCTCAACCAGGACCTGGCAATCAGCCCCGTAGTGGGCGTGAGGATCGCAGAAGGAGAGGACGGCGCCGTGATGAACAAAACACAGAGAGTTGACCCAGAGCAGTGGGAGGAGCAGCAGACGATCCTGGTAATTCTGGCCCATCCAGACGATCCAGAATTCTTTTGCGGTGCAACGATTGCGCGATGGATATTCCATGGGCATAAAGTTCACTACTGCTTGTTAACACGGGGTGATAAAGGGGTTCGGGATCAAACGGTGGATCCCAATGAACTTGCGCAGAGGCGGGAGGGCGAACAACGTTCAGCCGCAGACACGTTAGGTGTAAGCGACCTTGTTTTTTTGGACTTTATGGATGGTTATCTCATTCCAAGCCTGGATGCCAGACGTGCTGTAACTCGAGTCATCCGGCAGTACAAGCCAGATATTGTTGTTAGCTGTGATCCTACCCAAATCTTTGGCGAAAATTCGATAAACCACCCGGATCATCGCGCGGCAGGACAAATTGTGGTGGATGCAGTTTTCCCGGCTTCCGGGAATCCGCTTTACTTTCCGGAGCTAATCGAGGGTGAAGGACTCTTGCCCCACTCAATAAAGGAACTCTGGCTTTCGGTGACCGGCCAGCCAAATACCACGGTCGATGTAACCGAGTTTTGGGAGCGGAAAATCCAGGCTTTGCATTCCCATGCGACCCAGATATCGGATATGGATCAGCTTGATGAACGGCTGAGAAGCCGCCACACCTCCGACAGCACACCAGAGGCCCCTCGTTATGAAGAAAAATTCCGGCGGCTCAAGTTTCGATAATTCCATGGATCTTTTTCCTGCGGCGCAGCGACTCTTTGAATACAGCCAGTCTCTGCGGCGTGATTTTCACCGCCACCCTGAACTGGGTTTCTGTGAACATCGTTCGGCCGCAATTGTGGCTCGTGAGTTGACACGGATGGGCCTGGAAGTGACGACCAACGTTGCCGAAACGGGTGTGGTAGGCTTATTAAGAGGCTCCAAGCCTGGTCCAGTGGTCCTGGTTCGTTTTGACATGGACGCGTTACCAATCCAGGAGGAAACCGGGTCATTATATGCATCGGAAAATCCTGGGGTGATGCATGCCTGTGGGCATGATAGCCACATGGCAATTGGATTGACAGCAGCCCGCCTGCTCGCTGAAAGATCTGAGTCTTTCAGCGGGACAATAAAATTTGTTTTCCAGCCTGCCGAGGAGGGATTGGGGGGTGCGGAACGGATGATCGAGGCGGGTGTACTTGAAAACCCCCATGTGGATGCGACCCTTGGCCTGCATGTCTGGAATGAACGACCCGTTGGGTGGGTCTGTGCATCTCCGGGGCCTTTGATGGCTGGCGCAGACATCTTCGAGGTACGGGTCGATGGGCGGGGCGGGCACGGGGCGCTTCCTCATGAGACTGTGGATCCTGTAATTGCGTCTGCTCAAATCATCAGCGCGCTTCAGACGATTGTCTCTCGAAATGTTTCGCCATTGGATACAGCGGTGATCAGTGTTTGCCATGTGAAAGCCGGAGAGGCATTTAACGTCATTCCGCAATCGGCTGTGTTTACCGGGACTTTTCGCACATTTTTACCAGCAATTCGCCAATCGGTCATTGCTCGTTTTGAGACAATTGTGCGAGGAATTGCGGAGGCATTAAATTGTGAAGCGACAATAAAGATCCAGCGGATGACGCCGGCTGTCATCAATGATTCAAGGATTGCCGGGCTGGCGGAACAGGCAATTCGCCGGGTGATGCCTGACGTGGAACTGGTGAACAATTACCGAACCATGGTTTCGGAAGATATGGCCTATATGATGGAAATGGTGCCCGGGTGTTACCTGATGATCGGGTCGGCATTCCCGGAACCGGCTACCACTTATGGGCATCACCACCCGAAATTTGACATTGATGAGAGGGTATTACCTCGTGGAGCAGCAGCGTTGGCTGCAGCCGCCATGGAACTGTTGAGGGTGTAACCGTGAGCCGGTTACTATTGACGGATCCTTTGCCGGCTTTTGATCTATTGGCTCCGAGACGTGTAGTTTCGCTGGTCCCGTCCTGGACCAACAGTTTGTTTGAACTTGGTGTTGGCGACTCCTTGGTGGCTATAACCGATTATTGTCTGGTGTCCGAGACTGACGTCGTTCATCTGGAGCGCATCGGTGGGCCAAAGTCAATTTCCGTCGAAGATGTTACCTCCCTTAAGCCTGACCTGGTCATTGCTAATCAGGAGGAGAACAGCCGAGAAGCAGTTGAAGCTCTGGCTGAGGCGGGTCTCCCGGTCTGGCTTACATTCCCTAAAACTGTACGAGCAATGCTGGATGACCTTTTTACCGCCGCCAGCCTTTTCAGAAGTGATCTGGCCCTGGAGAAGGTTCAAGCACTTGAACAGGGTGTTGAGTGGGCAGAGATTGCGGCTTCGAACCAGAGGCCACCTCGGGTATTCAGTCCAATCTGGCAAGACCAGCTTGATACGGGCGAGCCCTGGTGGATGACGTTCAACTGGGCTACTTATTCGAACGATGTGTTACGGATTTGCGGTGGGATGAATGTGTTTGCCGATCGCAATCGGCGATATCCACTCCTGGCGGAGCTTGGTCTGGCAGGGGAAGAGAAACCTGGCGACCGCGATACTCGTTACCCGCGAGTCGGGTATGCTGAGATCATTCAAAGCAACCCGGAACTGGTTTTGCTCCCGGATGAACCATTTGATTATTCAGACGCAAATTACCGGGAATTTCTGGACCTTTTTGCTGAAACAACTGCTGTTCAGGAGGGTCGTGTATTTAAGATCAGTGGCAGCTTGCTGCATTGGCCTGGCACTCGTCTTGCGCGGGCTTTATCTGAATTGCCGTCCTTGCTGTGTATGTAATTCGTAATCCAATTTGCTTACAATTGATAATTGACGGAAGGGGTCCCGGGTGCTACAATCAGATCGTATTATCATAATAATATGATTAATTGAACAATCTGATATTAGCAATGAATAGCGAACGAATTTTTCCGGATTTATCCGAGTTTATGCAGTTTCTTGCAAAAGAAAACAAAGATGGCGCCCGGCTGCCATCTTTGTCAGTTTTAAGCCAGCAATTAGGCGTTAGTGTTGCCTCACTCAGGGAGCAGCTTGAGGTTGCCCGAACCTTGGGTTTGGTGGAAGTCCGGCCAAAGACTGGGATACGACGCCTGCCATTTACATTCAAGCCGGCAGTTCTCAGCAGCTTATCTTATGCGACTATGGCGGACCCGGCTTATTTTTTCTTTGCGTTCTCCGACCTGCGTAATCACATTGAGGTATCTTATTGGGAGCAGGCGGTCAACTCCTTGACGAGTGCGGATCACCAATTCTTAAAAAGCCTTGTAATTCAGGCTAAAGAAAAGCTGCAGGGAGAACCGATTCAGATTCCCCATTTTGAGCATCGCGAATTGCATCTATCAATTTACCGCAGGCTTGATAACCCGTTTGTGCTTGGTATTCTTGAGGCCTATTGGGAAGCCTATGAAGCAATCGGTCTTAATTTGTACACTGACATTTCATACCTGACCCATGCCTGGGATTATCACCAGGAAATGGTCGACGCAATTTTAACTGGCGATACGGGCCGGGGTTATGCAGCACTGATTGAGCATACGGATCTGTTATATGAGCGCTCAAAGACAATACCTCATCTAAAGTTCGAGTAAGACGAAATTAAAAATATCCTTCTACTATTACCTACCTTTGATAAGGAGAATATATGGAAAAGGCAATACCCAATACTCACGAACTGGCTGACCTCGGGCGAGGCGAACCAATCATAAATGAATTTGGGATAACCTTTTGTACTGTTAATGGGTCGGGCAGCGCGACAGCCAATAATACGCTGCTGCGCGCGCTATTTAAAATGGGTATCCCGGTCTCTGGAAAGAATATTTTTCCATCCAATATCCAGGGCCTGCCGACCTGGTATACGATCCGAGTGAACAAAGATGGATGGCTGGCTCGGATCGAAAAAGACGATATAGTCGTTGCGATGAATCCGGCTACTTTTACCAGGGATATGAGCTACCTGGTTCCCGGAGGGGTTCTATTTTATGCCGATGATATAAAGCAATCGATTGACCGCTCTGACATCTATTCTTACCCGATGCCGGTAAAGCGGATGATCAAAGAAGCGGAGGTACCATCAAACCTGCGTGATTACGTGGCCAATATGGTCTATGTTGGCGTTGTGGCTCAAATGTTAGGGATTGACCTCGAAGCAATTCATCTGGCGCTCGATTTTCACTTCCGGGGTAGGAAAACACCGATTGAGTCCAATTTTAAGGTAGTGAAAGCAGCTGCAGACTGGGCAGCGGGTAATCTCGTCAAGCAGGATCGATATCGGGTCGAACGCATGAGCACCTCGAAAGAGTATATCTTGGCAGACGGCAACACAGCCGCGGCACTGGGTGCGCTCTATGGGGGAGTTCAGTTTGCGGCATGGTATCCCATCACACCGGCTTCATCGTTAGCCGAGTCAATCAACCAGTATTTGCCAATGCTGCGCAAGGACCCAGATACTGGCCGCACAACCTGTGTGGTTGTTCAGGCGGAGGATGAACTCGCCGCGATTGGTATGGCGATTGGCGCCGGTTGGGGAGGTTTGCGGTCGATGACTTCAACCTCAGGACCAGGATTGAGCCTGATGTCGGAATACCTGGGCCTGGCGTATTTTGCTGAAGTACCGGTTGTTCTATGGGATGTGCAGCGAGTTGGCCCCAGTACTGGTCTCCCCACTCGTACCGCACAAGGTGATATTACAATGTCCTATTTTATCAGCCATGGCGATAAGAATTTCGTCATACTCCTTCCTGGGTCAGTTAATGAATGCTTTGAGTTTGGTTGGAAAGCATTTGATGTTGCTGAACGGTTACAGACCCCCGTTATTGTTTTGAGCGACCTGGATATGGGGATGAATCAATGGATGACTGAGCCTTTCCGGTACCCGGACACACCAATTGATCGCGGGAAGGTTTTATGGGAAAAAGACCTGGACAAGATGCTCGCAGAATCCCGGGCGTTATGGGGACGTTATCAGGATGTTGATGGCGATGGGATTCCATACAGGACTCTGCCCGGCAACCGCCATCACCGGGCTGCCTATTTCGCTAGGGGCACCGGTCATGATGAGAATGCTCGCTACAGCGAAGAACCAGAGGTCTGGGAACAATTGATGAATCGTCTGGAACGTAAATACCAGACAGCCACATTATATGTACCCAGGCCGATTATAAAAACAATGGAAGGCGCGCAAGTAGGGATTATCGCAGTCGGTTCTACTGACCTGGCCGTGGAAGAAGCCAGGCACTTACTTGCTAAAGAAGGCCTTTTTACCGATTACTTGCGCGTAAGAGCCATCCCGTTTGTGGATGAGGTGGAACAGTTTGTGCGAGATCACGAACGTGTTTACGTGGTGGAAATCAATCGTGATGGACAACTTCGCCAGATCTTAATGATCAATATGCCAGATTTGGCTGGAAAGCTGAGAAAAATGTCGCGTTCCAATGGAATGCCCCTTAGCGCCCGATGGCTAAAGGATGAGATCCTGGCACAGGAGGAAAAGTAACTATGGCGACTGTATCACAAGAAAAAGTAAATTTGGTAGGGTTGTCACGGGCGGAATACAGGGGGGCGCCTAGCACCCTTTGCCAGGGATGTGGGCATAACTCCATTGCTAACCAGATCATTGCTGCCTGTTATGAATTGAGCATAGTGCCTGAAAATATCGTGAAGTTCAGTGGGATTGGTTGTTCTAGTAAAAGTCCGACCTATTTCCTTAATCGCTCCTTTGGTTTTAATGGATTGCATGGGCGTATGCCCTCTCTTGCGCTTGGAGCTCTCTTCGCAGATACCACTCTGAAAGGAATGGGGATCAGCGGCGATGGAGACACAGCCAGCATTGGGATGGGCCAATTTAAGCACCTGATGCGGCGAAATTTGCCAATGGTGTATATTGTTGAAAATAATGGCGTCTATGGGCTTACAAAAGGGCAGTTCTCTGCCACTGCTGAAAAGGGATTGTCACTCAAGCATGAAGGGATAAACCTGTATAAACCGGTAGATATCTGCAAAGAGGCGGTCGTGTCAAATGCTTCATTTGTGGCCCGTTCATTTGCCGGTGATCCCAAGCAGGTGAAAGAATTGATCAAGGCGGCCCTTAGCCATAATGGCCTGGCTGTATTGGATATCATCAGCCCGTGTGTGACTTTTAATAACCAGGATGAGTCGATGCATTCGTATGCCTGGGGGAAGGACCATGAAATACGGCTTCACGACATTTCTTATCTGCCGGTCCCTGCTCGCGACGAGATCACAGTAGAGGACTTTGAGCATGGTACTGTCCGTGAAGTGGAAATGCACGATGGCTCGTTAATCAAGTTGAAAAAATTAGAGGCCGATTACGATCCAACCAGCCGGTGGCATGCGTTACAGGTTCTGGAGGACGCAGAAACAAATAACTACATGGTTACCGGCCTGATCTTTGTGGATACCAACGCGCCATCGATGTTCGATTTGTACGAGCTTCCGGATCAACCCTTAAACCGGATGAAGGAACACCAGATCCGCCCGCTTCCTGAAACCATTGACCAGATAAACGCCTTAATGTTCTAGATGGTCTACGGACGCCTGTTTTGGGCACCTTGTTCGATCGGTCGATTGGGGTCGCGGATCCATTCACTCCAGGAGCCGGCGTATAGGCGAGCTCCTGGAAGACCGGCAATTTCCATCGCCAGGATATGGTGAATCGAAGTCACTCCCGAGCCGCAGTAGACGATCACGCGGTTGGGCGGCGTGTCACCGATAAGGGCATCGAATTGCTTGCGAAGCTCGGCGGGCGAAAGGAACTTTCCATCTGGCCCAAGATTGCTGCCATGGAATCGGTTAAACGCGCCAGGAATATGGCCGGCAATTGGATCAATAGGCTCTACTTCACCCCGGTATCGTTCCGGGGCCCGCGCATCAATAAGGATATAGTTGTTATCCTGCCGGATTCGCGCGACCTCGAATGTATCAGCTACCATATCCCAATTGATGTGTGAGATAAATTTTGCCGGCAATCGACTCTCAGTTCCTGTGGCAATTGAAAAACCAGACTGCTGCCAGGCTTCAAAACCGCCATCTAATACAGCAACACGCGAGTGGCCTAAGAAACGAAGCTGCCACCAGAGCCGGCCGGCGAACGCACCGCCGGCTGTATCATAAACTACAACCTGCTTCTGGTGAGCAATTCCCCATTCAGATAACCGGGCTGTAATGCTCTTGATATCAGGGAGGGGGTGGCGGCCCGAATTGGGTGTGATTGGGCCGGATAAATCGCGATCCAAATGCGCATAGACGGCACCCGGGATATGTGCTTGCAGGTAGCTTTGGTGGCCCCAGGATGGGTTTTGTAAATCAAAACGGCAATCGATGATCACCCAATCTGGGTTATCCAGGTTCAGAGCGATTTCTTCGGCTGAAATGATCGTCTCATATCGGGATTTTTGCATGTGCGATCTTCGCCTTTATGATCTTAGGAAAATTATATCGATGAGCCAATCGTGTAAAGCAGGGCGAAGTTCGGCTCACGCATGGCCCCAACGGGGAATCCGGAAATCATGACAACCTGTTGACCAGGTAAGAGGTTTGAGTCGGCCAGGATAGCAGTTTCGATGTGGGCCAGCATGGTTTCGACGGTGGTCGCGAAGGGTACCAGATAAGGAGTTACTCCCCAAAACAAGCCCAGGCGCTGGTAGGTGGTCCGTTCGGGGGTGAAGGCAAGGATGGGAACACGGGGACGGGCCTTGGACATGTACAGGGCGGTTCGACCGGTTTCGGTAAATACAGCGATTGCGGCCACATCGCGGTCGTGAGCTAGCTCACGCGCTGCGCGGGTCAACGAGAGAGCATCGGTGTGGGCGCTGACTTCATCTGGAAATTTTTGATACAAGCCCCAATGGTCATAATGCTTCTCTGCTTCCTCGATAATTGAAGCCATCATCCGGACGCTTTCAACGGGATATTTTCCAGCAGCCGTTTCTCCCGAAAGCATCACGGCGTCCGAGCCGTCGAAGATGGCATTGGCGACGTCTGAGGCCTCGGCGCGGGTGGGGCGAGGGTTGTTGATCATCGAATCGAGCATCTGCGTGGCAGTGATGACAATTTTTGCATGTCGGTTCGCTATATCAATGATCTCTTTTTGAATATTTGGAACCGATTGAAGTGACATTTCAATTCCAAGGTCACCGCGTGCAACCATTACGCCGTCGGCCGCATGGATAATCTCATGGAGATTGTCTACTGCCTCGGGAAGCTCAATCTTGGCAATGATTGGCGTTCTTGCAGCTTGTGGTCCAATATCTTTGCTAATTTGGTGAATGTTCTGGCGGACGGTATTT
Organism: uncultured Anaerolineaceae bacterium; assembly: GCA_964490575.1. GTDB lineage: Bacteria > Chloroflexota > Anaerolineae > Anaerolineales > Anaerolineaceae > DSYU01. Next base: position 15,738 of record CAZBDC010000077.1, read on the forward strand.
ACATCTTCCGCGTTTCGGACAAATGAAATTGCCACCACGTCAATGCCAGACCGCAGCCCAAAATCTAAATCGGATAGGTCTTTTTCCGTCAGGCTTGGAATCTTGAGGTTGGCACGCGGTAGATTCACCCCTTTATGTGACTTTAATGTGCCTCCTAGAATAACCCGCGCTTCCACGCAGTTTTCATCAACACCAATCACTTCGATTTCAAGAGCACCATCATCCATAAGTATGTGATTTCCAGGCGTGACACTGTTTTCCAGGTCGGGCACATCGAAGGGGATGATTTGCATTCCAGAGTATTTTTCCTCTGCCTGAGCGGTTTCGGGATGGGAGGAGAGAACGATAATTTCGCCTGCCTCAAAATTTACGGCCCCGTTTGGGAGGTTTCCGACCCTGAGCTTTGGTCCCTGCAGATCCTGAAGGATGGTGATTGGTTTGTTTTTCTCCTCAGAAAGTTCCCGCAGCTGTTGAATAAGCTTGGCATGTTCATCGTGCGTTCCGTGCGAAAAGTTCAACCGGGCAACATCCATGCCTGCCTGGATGAGCAGGGAGAGTGTTTCACGCTTCTGGCTGGCAGGGCCAATCGTCGCAACAATCCTGGGCATACGGTTCATGGGAGTCTCCAAACATAATCCCTACGGCATATTTAGAACTTTCCGGATCCTGGGCAGGGCCCAGTCAATCGTTTCCCGGTCGATTATCAATGGCGGCGCAAACCGAATCACGTTTTCATGGGTCTCCTTGCACAACACACCTTCATTGACGAGTGCTTCACAAAACCGCCTGGCGCCACCGGATTCCTTTTTTAGTTCGACGCCGATCAATAGACCACGACCGCGGACTTCTTTGACATGTGGGCTTGGGGTTTCAGTCAGTTGCTCCAGGAGATATTCGCCCATTTTGGCCGAATTTTGAATCAGATTTTCTTCAATCAAAACGCTCAAGGAGGTGCTCGCTACTGCCGCGGCGAGCGGGTTGCCGCCGAAGGTTGAGCCGTGTTCGCCCGGTTTAAATAAACCGAGGATTGGCTTGTCTGCAAGAATTGCAGATACAGGGTAAAAACCCCCGCCAAGCGACTTGCCAATGATCATGATGTCAGGACGGATTCCCTCGTGATCGCACGCGAATAGTTTGCCGGTTCTACCAAGGCCGGTCTGGATCTCATCGGCAATAAACAGGATGTTGTTCTTTTCACAGATCTCTTTTGCTTTTCGAAGATACCCGTCAGGAGGGATGACAACGCCGCCTTCGCCCTGGATTGGCTCGATTAAGAAGGCGGCCGTGTCTGGTGTTATGGCTTTTTCGAGCGAAGCCAGGTCACCGTAAGGGACAGCTTTAAAACCCGGCGTGAAGGGTCCAAAGTTCTCTTTATACGATTCTTCGGTTGAGAAAGAAATGATTGTCGTTGTGCGACCGTGGAAATTGCCCTGCCCAACGATAATTTCGGCTTTGTACCTGGGAACGCCCTTCACCTCATAAGCCCATTTTCTCGCCAGCTTGACCGCGGTTTCAACGGCTTCGGCCCCGCTGTTCATTGGCAGCGACATCTGATAGCTTGTTATTTCATAAAGCTTTTTATAAAGAAAGGGGAGCTGGTCATTGCGAAAGGCACGCGATGTAATCGTAATTTTCTTTGCCTGGTCAGCGAGAGCCTCCGAAATTTTTGGATGGGCGTGGCCGTGGTTGAGGGCAGAATAAGCGCTCAGGCAGTCGAGATAGCGTTTCCCTTCAACGTCGTATACCCACACACCCTCACCGCGGGATAGAACAACATCCAGGGGATGATAGTTGTGCGCCCCATACTCTTCTTCCAGTGCGATGTAATCTTCTGTTCGCATTTTTTATGCCATCCCAAACAACCTGACCAATATCGCTTTTTGGGCATGCATCCGGTTATGGGCCTGTGGAAACAGGGCAGAATGTGGGCCATCGGCGACATCATCGGTGATCTCCTGGCCGCGATGGGCAGGCAAACAGTGCATGACAATCACATCGGGGGCAGCCTCAGCAACCAGGCCGGCATTCACCTGATAAGGTGGAAAAACAATTTCGCGTTTTTTCGCTTCTACTTCCTGGCCCATGCTGGTCCAGGTATCAGTATAAATGACATTCGCGTTTTTTACTGCTTCATGGGGATCGCGCAGAAAGGTGAGCGTGCTTCCACTACTTTTTGCAATTTGCTTGCCTGTTTCAACTGCTAGGGGATTCAGATCATAACCTTCAGGATTGGCAATTGTGTAGTTGGCCCCCAGCATGGCGCAAATATGTAAAAGTGAAACGGCAACATTATTTCCATCGCCAATGTAGGTCACGTTCAGGCCTTTCAAATTGCCGAACTTTTCTTGAATCGTTAAGGCATCAGCCATCGCCTGGCAAGGGTGATTATAATCACTCAACCCATTGATCACTGGCACTGCAGACCAGCGACCCAACTCGACCACGTGCTGATGATCAAACACGCGGGCCATGATTGCGTCGACGTAACCTGCCAAAACCCTGGCGACGTCAGCGATCGATTCTCTTTGGCCCAGGCCAACTTCGTTGGGGGATAAGTACAACGCGTCTCCTCCTAAATGTCGCATGGCCATATCAAAGCTGACGCGCGTGCGCAGGCTGGGTTTCTGGAAAAGCATCCCCAATACTTTGCCCTTTAATAGCGAACGGTTTCCGCTGGTTTGTAATTCTTTCTTTAAATCGACAGCGAGGTCAAGCATGCTTTGTATTTCCTCGGCGGAGAAGTCGGTTACAGCGATGAAATCCTTTTTCATAAGAACTCCTGGCGGTGTTACGTTATGAGTGAACGAGTTGAAAGTATCCAATCGGGTTTCTAGATAAAGATAGCTCCCCTTTTTTAGTGGGGCTATATTAGTTGGTAAAAAGTATATCACATGCCATCGACTGAGCAGATGCTAACCAGTCGCTTCTTTATGGTTTGAATTTCAGTAGCAGATTGGCGTTTGTTTTCTAAAATTTTTTGACAAAAGGGTGAACCTCGCGTAAGATTTAAAAGAAAAAATCTGATGAGCTTGGGTTGAGAATATGAAACTTTCTTTCTCGGGGCTTTCCAGGTTTGCGTGGGCAACCCTGGCATACAACATTCTGGTGATTCTTTTTGGCGCTTACGTTCGGGCAACTGGTTCGGGTGCGGGATGCGGCGCACACTGGCCTTTGTGCAATGGGGTCGTTTTACCCAGACCAGAAAGAGTTGAGACAATTATTGAATTTACTCATCGGATCACCAGCGGACTTGCTCTTGTATTGGTGCTTATTTTGGTCGGGAGAGTATGGCGAGCATACGGAAAGGGAAGCCTGGTCAGAAAAAGCGCATTCCTGGCCTTATTTTTTACAATCACTGAGGCGCTGGTCGGGGCTGGGCTGGTATTATTTCAATTGGTTGAAGATAACGACTCTATCGCCCGGGCGATATCCATGGTCGTTCATCTGGTAAATACTTTCTTGCTGACCGCATCGCTCGTTCTTACTGCCTGGTGGGTAACAGACGGGGAGCCGGAAAGGATCCGTTTTCGAGGATTTTCGGGATTTTTGACCCTGGCAGGTGTCTTGGGAATGCTACTACTCGGCGCGAGTGGTGCCATTGCTGCCCTGGGTGATACTTTGTTTCCCTCTACTTCGCTGGTGGATGCTCTGCGCGAGGATTTTTCACCTACAGCGCATTATTTGATCCAACTGCGCGTCTATCACCCGGCGATTGCAGTAAGCTTGGGCATCTTCCTTTTTCTGGCTACAGCCTGGCTTCGCCGGGGTTCAAAAAGTGTGCGCCTGGAGCGTTTTTCAAATATTCTGTTTGTGCTCTATGTGGCACAGCTTGCGCTTGGAATCGTGAACGTCGCCTTGCTGGCACCCGTTTGGATGCAAATCGTTCACCTGCTGGTGACGAACCTGATCTGGATTATCTTTGTTTTACTTGCCAGCGAGGTTTTTGGACGCCTTACGTTGAGCCATGTCCATCAATCGGTCAACCAGCCAATACAGGCTGTGAGCAGGGAATAGGCTATAAACCCAAAAGAGCAGCACGCTATCACTGGATGGGAGGATTAAATATTTCCCTTTTTGAATCCCTAAGATAATTTTCCGTGCCACTACTTCGGCGGGAAATGGTTTTGTGTTGGAGTCGACCAGGGCCTTTAAAACCGGTGGTTTCAGGTTTTTTTCAAACTCAAGTTGTGGTGTTTGCGTATCGGATGGAAATGCCACAGAAACCTGGATGCCGTGTGGTTTTAGCTCATACCGGAGTGAATCCGACAATCCGCGTACTGCGAACTTCGAAGGGCTGTAGGCTGAATACCCGTATAGACCGTGAATGCCAACCAGAGAAGAAATATTTACAATGTGGCCAGATCCACGCTGGATCATTCCGTTGACAATCAACCGGATGGTGTGTAGGGTGCCAAAATAATTGATTTCCATATTCTGGCGGTGTATTTCCAGATCCAGTTCCGCGAATAAACCTGGGTAGGTAATTCCGGCGGAGTTTACCAGCAAATCGGGTATTCCATAAGCATCCAGCGCGGGAAGCAAAGCACTGGACAGGCCCTCGTAATCTGCTACGTCTGCAGCTAATACTCTGATCTGTTGGCTTTCACTTCGGCGGGAATCCATAACTTTACGGCGGGCCGAATCGAGCCTGTCTGGGTCCCGAGCAATTAAGGTGATGTGAGCGCCATGGCTGGCCAGAATTTCAGCCACGGCAAGACCAATCCCACTTGAGCCGCCGGTGATAATGGCGGATTTACCGTCAAAATTCCTCATAAGCTTATGGATGTAAACAAGCTGCTAATCGGGTCAGTGGCTGCCGCAAGTTGAGCAGTGTCCACCGCTACAGCTTCCACAGCCTGGGCCAGAGCTTGCTACAACCCGTCCTTCCGATGAGGCAAAGAAAACTGACATTGCCCGGCTGGTATGCTCACTATGGCAACTTCGGCATTGGATTGGCTTATCTGCATCCTTCATCGGACGCAATGCATCAAAGTGATGGCCGCAATCCTGGCATTTATATTCATAAAGGGGCATGTTGAAATTCCTCGCAGATATCCATTAAGTGATAACTGATTATACTATGCGTCAAACGGCATGGGTATCCCGAACGTCCAGAATCCGCAGCACCAGCGGGGTTATCGCCTGAACCAGTTCTTTCATGTCCACACCATGTACCTTTAAGGTAATGGTGCCTGTTTCAGCCGATTCGCCAAGGAATGTACCTAAGGCAACGATATCGCCACCTTTTTCAAGAATTGCGTGGGTTAGTTTTGCAAGCTGTCCGGGCCCGCGGGGTACTTCGACTGCCAGCCTGACGCCCGGGTAACGTGCCCCGAACAGTTCAAGGAAAACTTTGAAGAGATCGGTTTCCGTAATTAAGCCAACCAGCTTCCCATCGCGCATTACAGGAAGACCCGAAATATCGGAGTCGGACATGATCCGCGCTGCTTCTTCGATAGGTGTTGTGTCTTCAATTGTGACAACATCGTGGATCATAATTTTTTCGACTTTTACTTTGCTGACCAGTTCACGAATTTCCCATACACTCAGAGTTGTCGCTTCCGATGGAGAGGCTCTGTCCAAATCGGTTTCTGTAACAATTCCAATTAATTCTCCCCGGTGGTTGACAACTGGCAGGCGGCGGACGTGCTCTTTTTTCATCAAGTTCAGCGCTTCTTGCATGCTGGTTTCAGGATAAACGGTAATCACAGGATGGGACATTCGTTCTTTAACTAACATTGGCGGATCCCTTTTGTTGGATAGAATGAAGATGTGGTCGCATGTAGTGGATTTATACATCATTCATGAAAAGATTTCAAGCCGGACTGCCTGTCTGGTTGGGAAGAATGTGATGTTCAAACACACGCCAAAAGTGAAATCCGTAGATGGATAAGGTGATCGCTAGTGGAAATTTTTGGGGCTGGGTGAACAAAGCCCAGAAGAACAAACGCCAGTACTCCAATCGCCCTCGTTCTCGGATACCGAGCCAGTATATGGATCGGAGGAATGCTACGATCTCCTCAAACTCAATGCGAACTGTTTGACTGGTTGGTTTGTATTCACGAAGGAAATTCTGTACCCGCTGATAAAATTGACGGGGAGAGTAAAGCTCTCTCAAGATGTAATGATAACCCTTCTGAAGCAGGGCTTTATCCATTTTCGGGATTATGTTCGTTAAGCCATCGGCATTATCACCGGTCATTTCATCTATCAGCCGTCCTTCATCTTTTAACCGCCGGTATAATTTAGTGCCATATGGGGCCTGGAGAAGGCCTACCATTGCCGTAACAATCCCGCTATGTTGAATGAAATCGATCTGCCTTTGAAAGATGGAAGGCGTGTCCGAATCGAAGCCGACGATGAAGCCTCCCATTACTTGAAGCCCATTCCTGTGCAGCCGGCGAACACTATCCGATAAGTTGCGATTTTTATTCTGAAGCTTGTGACACTCCGCCAGGCCTTCTTCGCTGGGCGTTTCAATTCCCACAAAGACAGAAATAAACCCGGCCTTTACCATAAGGTCCATTAATTCTTGATCATCTGCCAGGTTTATGGATGCCTCGGTTAAAAATCGACAGCCAATTTTGTCTTTTCGCCATTCAATGAGTGCGGGCAGGATTGATTCCTTGAGGGCTTTCTTGTTCCCAATAAAATTATCGTCAACAAAAAAGACATTGCGCCTCCAACCGAGCGAATAAAGCTTGTCCAATTCCGCAAGAATTTGCCCGGCTGTCTTCGTGCGTGGTTTATGCCCCAGCATGGCAGTGATATTACAAAAATCGCAATTGAATGGACACCCACGTGAGAACTGGATGCTGGCCGATTCGTATTGCTGTAGATCGACCAGTTCCCATGAAGGAACAGGTGTTTGTTGTGTATCTGCATAATCGTCTGTGCGGTAGACTCGCTTCGCTTGCCCCTTGGAAAAGTCATCCAAAAATATTGGGAGTGTAATTTCGCCCTCGTTTAAAATGAAATGGTCCACGAGAGGAAAATTTTCGTATTCGCCAGTGAAAAGCGGGCCCCCTGCAACGATCTTTTTGCCGGCCTGCCTTGCCAGGTCGATCACGTAATTAACAGATTCGCGCTGAACCACCATGGCGCTGATCATTACGATATCAGCCCACAATAAGTCGGAAGGCTTCAGTTGCGATACATTCATATCGATCAAGCGTTTATTCCAGTCTGGAGGAAGCAATGCTGCGATTGTTGCTAAACCCAGTGGCGGTGAGGAAGCTCTTTTGTTTACGAACCGCAATGCGTATCGAAAACTCCAAAAAGTGTCAGGAATTTCGGGGTAGATCATCAAGATGTTCATTGTGATATCTCCAGAAGTAGATGTAACGTAACTATAACCAGTTCATAACGTTCGTGAATGGGAAGCCGGTCACACCTTAAGCTCATATTGCGGATCCGGTGGGTCTATACCCATCATGAAAAAAGATGTGACTTGTGGCAGGATCAGAATGCCACCGTCGAGATGCTATAATCATTATGAATATGGATAAGCCATTTCGTCCCTTTCATACTGGAGGCGATGCCGACCTGGCTTTTGCTGTGGTTGTCCTGGCTTCATATTTTTCAACCTTTAGCATCCTGCAAACCGCCTCAACCTTTGAACTACTCTCGATGATTGGGTTGGGAGTTACCTACATAGCCGTGGGGATCTATGGATTTGCATATGCCATTCGGGCCGAAAGGATTGAGATCCACCTGGCGTATTTCGCCCTGCAATTAGTTCTGGCTGGGCTAATTGTCTATCTGGGCAAAGGAAATGGTTATAACGCCATGGTTCTGCTGCCGTTAGCTGGACATAGCGTTGTGCTGCTACCGGCACCCTGGCGCATGGGTGTAAATCTGGCAATCGTCATCACTTATGCGATTACGCTGGACCCATTTACCATAAACTGGGAAGTGGTATGGTCTGGTTTGCCTATTTTCCTTGCCGGGCAAATTGTTATTGTCGTGTTTACTCAAATGGCTGTTAGCGAAGAGCGTGCACGAGCGGAGGTCGAGCAGCTGGTCCGTGAACTCGAAAAAGCAAATCAGAGATTAAGTAACTTCGAGATCGG
>CAZBDC010000078.1:0-23207 GCA_964490575.1 uncultured Anaerolineaceae bacterium
GAGATAATGAGCGGTGACTGGAGTTCAGACGTGTGCTCTTCCGATCTAAATAGGAGCATAAAATGGATGAATATGGTGATTTAGACCCGACCCAAGACATCATCCAATCCGCTGAAGCTTTGGGCAAAATTGCGCAGGATGAAAACGCCTTCCTCCTGCTGGTGGAATCGTTCCGCGCGCAGGATTATGACGTATTCCGCGGGCTGCTGCGGCGCTTCGACCTGCTCGATCGCTGCGGCCTGGTCTGCCGGTGGCTGTGCGCCAAGGAATGCACCCTGGTATGTTTCGACCTGTGCGGGCCGCTGCCCGCCGAGCAGGCCCAGCCCAGCCTGGGCGAGTTCGCGGCGCTGACCGCCCGCCTGGTGGAGGACCGCCAGTCGCTCGAGCAGCTGGTGGGCGCGGTGATCGAGCGCGACGAACGGACCTTCCGGGCCGTGGTCGAAAAGCTGGGCGTGCAGCGCTACTGCCACGTTATCTGCCACTGGATCTGCTCCATCCGCTGCCGGCTGGTGTGCGAGATCCTGTGCGCGCCGGCCAACACCTACTACCACGTCAGCTGCCCGCACCTGCTGGAGGCCGTCCTGCAGGCCGGCGCCGCCATCACCCGCCTGGCTGCCAGCCCGAACACGCTTGGCCTGCTGGAAAAGGGCCTGCTCGAACGCAACTGTGAGATCGTCCGCCCCGCCCTCGAACGGGCCGGGCTGCAGAACGGCTGCCGCTGGATCTGCGAGTGGCTTTGCTCCTGGTACTGCGTGCGGGTGTGCTGGGTGCTGTGCCGGCCCTTCCCGGTGGTGCGCGTGGAGCAGGAGCTGGAGGAAATCCGCGCCTTCGCCAAAGCCGCGGCCAGCCTGGCCGAGCGCCCGGCGGTGGTCAAGCAGCTGGTCGAGGCGGTTGAGACCGAAAACGCCGAAGCCTACGCCGGGCTGGTCAACAAGCTCGGCTTCCAGCCGTTCTGCCACCAGTTGTGCGGCTGGCTGTGCCGCCTGGTCTGCCGGCGCTTCTGCCGGTGCATCTGCCCGCCGCCGCGCCCGCGCCCGTGGTTTACCCACGTCGGGCACTTCCACATCTACGGCGACATCGACCCGGCCGATGGCCTGACCAACAAGGCCGTGTTCGGCCACGGCGGGCCCGATTACGGTTTCTTCGGGTGCCTCGAGCTGCGCGGTTTCTGCCCGGCCGATTCGCCCACCTCCCCCGGCATCGGGATGCGCTACCGCTTCCTGTACGAACGCGGCGGCACCCGCACCCCGCTGGTGGGCAGCCTGCTCTGCCCGGTCATCGTGGGCAGCCGCACCATCTACTGGGACGTGAACGGCACCGGGCTGGAAGAGACCTTCCAGACGGTGGTGATCGCCGGCTCCGGCGCCACGCCCGACCCGACCCCCACCCCGGCCCTCCCGCCGGGTACCCCGTGGGGCGCCCCGCCCGCGCACGTCATCGTCCCCGACCCGGACGGCTGGATCACGGTCGACCCGAACGCGCTGGGCGGCGGCTTCAACGGCGCGCTGATCGGCTTCAACACCACCGCGCCCTTCCCCGGCGGCGACCCGGCCCCCGGCGTCGCGGCGGGGACGCAGGTGCCGGCCGGCAACCTCAAGGACGGGGTCGACCTGGCCCTCATCTTCGAAGCCACGCGGGTGGCTGGCCCGGTCAGCCCGCCCGACTACACCAACGCGCTCAGCCGCATCCACATCAACAACTGGAGCGAAGTGACCCTGCTCGACCTGCTCCAGTTCCACAGCGGCGGGGGCAACCCGTGTTCGCCGCTGGCCAACGACCTGGACATCGAATACACCACCGACCACGCGCGGATGGCCGCCTGGAAAATCACCATCACGACGGCTGCCTCGATCCCCGTCCTGGTCCTGCCTTCGGGCGCAGCCACGCGCGCCGCGGGCGCCAACATCGCCTTTGGCACGCACCACGAGGATATCTCCGCCTGGCCGACCTGCTCCTACACCGTCCGGCTCCACTTCCGCCGCGCGCTGACCACCGGCCTGGTGGATGACGACGAGGACAATATCAACAAGACCTTCTGCATCGGCAGCCGCGCCCGGCGGCCCGCCATTCGCTAAGATACGGGTCTAGCCTTCCAGAATTATGAACGTAACAAACCCCCGCCTGCGGGGGTTTGTTACGCTTAAGAAAGGTTGCCAAAACCGTTGTGGGGAATAAAGACCGTTTGGACAGTCTCAGTTTACTTCGTTTTCCGATCCAAATTATCATTTAAATACATTTAACGTATTCATCTTTCTCCGTTAACTCGCGGTTGTTATTCTAAGATTGGCGATACCCGGGTAAAGGCTTTTACATCCATCAAGAATTTCAATCAAAACACGATCTTGAGTTATAGGAGAGAGCAATGTTTCAGTACAAGAATTTGCTGCGCGTATTTACTGTCTTGGTCATGTTTTCCCTTTTGTTCAGTGGATGGGATGGGAGCGCTGCTTCCGCTAAACCACCCGCGCCGAAGAATATCATCATTATGATCAGCGATGGCATGGGGTATAACACCAACCTGGCAGCCAGTTACTATCGTTTTGGCAAGGCTGACCAGCAGGAATATCACCACTTCCCCTTCAAGCACTTCATGAGCACCTATGCGCTGGCAAACAGTATGAACCCAACCAGTGCAGACCCTTGCTACGGCAAATCAATGTATGATCCTTCGGTCGCCTGGACTACCTTCGATTACGTCAGATTTTGCCCGACGGACTCTGCTTCTGCCGCGACAGCCATGTCGACCGGCGTAAAAACCTACAACGCCGCGATCAATATGGACCTGTATGGAAATCGGTTGGAAAATATCATTGAACGCGCTGAACAGGTGGGCAAAGCCACCGGTGTAGTTTCCACGGTCGAATTAAGCCATGCCACCCCGGCGGGCTTTGTGGCCCACAATCTCAACCGCAACAATTATGAAGCCCTCGCCAATGAGATGATCTGGCAAAGCCAGGTGGATGTGATCATGGGCGCGGGAAATCCATGGTTTGACGACAATGGAAACATGCGGACAGCCCCATCTTCCAGCCATTACCGCTATGTGGGCGGCATGGCCACCTGGGACAGCCTGGCTGCCGGCACAGCCGTCGGCGCGGATGCTGACCAGGATGGCCAACCGGACGCCTGGACGCTGATCCAGTCCCGCGAAGCATTCCAGAGCCTGGCCAGCGGCCCGACCCCCAAGCGGTTGATCGGCGTGCCGCAGGTATACACTACCCTCCAACAGGCCCGCTCTGGCGATGGAAATGCCGATCCCTTCGTAGTTCCAATGACGACCACCGTCCCGACGCTGACCGAAATGACCCTGGCCGCCTTCAACGTCCTGGACAACGACCCGGATGGCTTTGTTGTGATGATCGAGGGCGGCGCGGTGGACTGGGCCGGCCATGCCAACCAACCCGGCCGGATCATTGAAGAGCAGATCGATTTCGACCTGGCTGTTGAAGCGGTCATCGACTGGGTTCATGAAAACAGCAATTGGGGTGAAACGCTGCTGATCATAACCGGCGATCATGAGACCGGTTATCTCACCGGGCCGAACTCAGGCGCTGGTGGGGCAGCCGTATGGTACCCTCTGGTGAATAATGGCGCCGGCGTTGTGCCGGGAATGCAGTTCAACAGCGGCGATCACACGAATTCTTTGATCCCCTTCTATGCCAAAGGCGGTGACGCTCGCTGGTTCAACAAGGCTGCCACGGGAATGGATCCGGTGTACGGTACCTACATCGATAATACAGATATTGGCAAAGTAATCTTCCAGTTACTTTCTGGCAAGTAACCCGATAGCCAAGAAGCGCCCACAAAGAGCATCTCGGAAAAACAGGAGCTGGATTTGATCCAGCTCCTGTTTTTCTACTCTTAGGACCCATTAACAAAACCATTGCCAGCCCGAAACAAATCTTTAAACAAGGCTTCAATATCTCTTAATATGTTTGGTTTACAGTTAGTACAGCGATGGACATCTCAGAGATCACAATCATTGTCCCGACAAAAAACGAGACAAAAAACATCTCTCGCTTCCTGGCGTCGCTCCCGCCAGAAGCGCGCCTGGCCCTGGTGGATGCCAGCAGCGATGAAACGGTGGACCTGGCGCTCAGGCTCCGCCCCAATAACACGGTCGTCCATCGCAGCCCGGCTCGCATCGCCGAGGCCAGGAATATCGGCGGGCGGGCTGCCAGAACCGCCTGGCTGTTGTTCACCGATGCGGATGTAGCCTTTGCGCCCGGGTACTTCACTCACCTGGCAAAAATTCATCCGGGCGGCGCGGTGTATGGAGCAAAACGGTCAGCGGGCGACTATGCCGCCTACTATCGTTCTTTTTCGCATTGGCAGGCGCGCCTGGACCGCCTTGGGATCCCGGCGGCCAGCGGGTCGAATTTCTTGATCGAAAAGCAGGTTTTCGACGCGGTGGGTGGGTTTGACCCCCTTTTATGGGTCAATGAAGACACCGAGATTGGCTACCGGATCAAACGCGCGGGGTACCCGATCCACTTCGATCCGGCCCTAAGCGTGCTTGCCTTCGATCACCGGCGCCTCCAGAACGGCACGCTGCGGAAAGATCTGCATACCCTGGCGCGCTGCCTGTTGATCTATCTCAATTTGTTTCCGGGGTTGTGGCGAAAGAAGGATTGGGGTTATTGGTCAAAACCAGGAGGGAAGGGATGACACGGGTCGCGCTGGTTACGGAAGTTTTCTTGCCCAAGGTGGATGGCATCGTCAATACCCTCTGCCACTTGCTGGATTACCTGGACCAGCGTGGCTGGTCCAGCCTGTTGATCGCCCCACAGGGCGCCCCCTCCCAATATGGGGCTACGCAGGTCGTCCCAATCCCGGCAGCCCGGCTCCCCTTTTACCCGGAGCTGCGGATTGCCAATCCCTGGATCAACATCGACAGCACGCTCGACCATTTCCGGCCCGACCTGGTTCATGTTGTCAATCCGATCTCGCTCGGGCTTTCGGGCGTGCGCTACGCAAAGTCGCGCGGCCTGCCGCTGGTTGCCTCCTTCCATACCGACCTGGCCGGTTTCGCTGCCCGGTGGGGGTTTGGTTTTTTGAGCGAAGCGCTCTGGGCGGGGATGCGCGCCATTCATAACCAGGCGGACCTGAACCTGTGCCCTTCATTTGCCACGCAGGCTGAGCTGGCCGAGCATGGTTTTTCGCGGCTCAAAGTCTGGTCCAGGGGCGTCAATACGCGCCAGTTCCATCCCGCCAAGGCCGACCCGGAATGGCGCATGCGCTTATCGGCGGGTGAACCCGACCGGCCCCTCCTGATTTATGCGGGGCGCCTGTCCGTGGAGAAGCGGGTGGACTGGATCGGGCATGTTTTGCGGGAATACCCGCAAGCCAGGTTGGCAGTGATCGGCGATGGGCCGCAGCGCGCCCTGCTTGAAATGAAGTTTGAAGGCTTTCCGGTCGTTTTCACCGGTTATCTGCGCGGAGAAGACCTGGCCCGCGCCTATGCGTCTGGAGATATCTTTGTGTTTCCGGCCGCAAATGAAACCTTCGGGAATGTGATCCTGGAAGCAATGGCATCCGGACTGCCCGTTATCGCGCCAGGCTCTGGCGGCCCGCTGGATTTTGTCCGTCACGGGCAAACAGGTTTCCTTTTTGCGCCGGAAGATATCCGCTCTTTCGTCCGCGCCGCCGGGGCCATGCTTGAAGACCGGGCGCTTCGCGAAACCATGGGCGCTGCCGGGCGAAAGGCATCCGAAGCCAGGGAATGGGCAGGCGTCTTAGCGGGCCTGGTCCAGGATTATGAGCAGCTGATCGCAGCCAAACCGGGCAGGACGCAGCGGATGAGAAACATCTTCGCCAGCCCGCCAGCCCCGAAGCTGCCGGAACGACTGCTTCGCTAAAATCAGGCCAAACCGGTTAATCCGCCGGAAATCGCGAGAACACGGTTTTCATCCGCACATACTGGAGCGGCGCTTCAGGGTTTTCATTCCAGACAACCCAACCCAACTTCCGTAAAATAAAGGTGGGCAGCCACTGGCGCAGGGCCTGCGGTCCCTGCAGGCCTTTACCGATCCGGGCGACGGTCGAGCGCGTTTCCAGCGCGGTCCGCAAATCCGCGGCCGTGGTCCCCGCGAACTCCGTCGACCCCTCCCCAAGCGTCTGCAAGATATGCGAATCGCTGTTGCCAACCCGGGCGATTTCGATTTGTGCGGCGATGCGGACCGCCGACTGGTTGCCGCGGGTGTATACCAGGCCGCCGTTAAAGGTTTCTAACCCAACCAGGGTCCGGCGAACTTCTGGTTGGGCGTAAGCTTTTAGCAACGCCTCACCAGACACGCTGCTGGTGCCCCTTGCCTCTGGATGCGGCACAATGCACAGCCCGCCTTGCTGGCCCACCCGGCGAACTGTTTCAACCAGCGATAGACCCGCCGGGACCCGTTCCTTTATGTATAGGGTCAGCAGGTGCCCGTCAGCCGTAGAAACCTCACAGCCCGGAACCACCTCAATGCCATATTTCGGGGCCAGCTGCACCGCCTCGCGAACGCCTGATACAGTGTCATGGTCCGTGATTGCGATGACGTTCAGGTCGGTCTGATCCGCGACATATTTCAGGATCGCTGAAATCGAACTGGTTCCATCATGGCTGTGGATACTATGAATGTGTAAATCCGCAAAACCCATCGATTCACCCCTCCAGTGAGCATCGAAATACCATTATCTTTACCTGTTTCCTGGATTCAGTATAAGAACTGGAGGTTAATGGATTGTCAAGAAACGGAAAACTAAACGTAAACCTTCGGTTAAGCGAATGTCAACAGAATCGAACGCCCCCCTTTAGCCGTATCCACCGCCCGGCTGCCTCAGCAGCATAGGGCAGGTTTCCACCCCAACGCGGACCGGCCCCTCGGCAGGCGTACGGACCTGGCTTGCCAACGCCGCCGCGGGCAAATACCTGCCGTCCCCCACAACCAGAAGACCCGGGTATGAAACCCGGGCTACACCCCACATCTCCGCGTCCTTCGCGGCCTCCGCGTCCTCCGCGTCCCATTTTCTTTCGCTCGCTTATTCCTGCGCTTTGGCCTGGGCTTTGGCGATCTCGTTCAGGATGTGCTGCCACCACAGCCCCATCCGCAGCAGCGTGTCGCCGTGTTCATAGGTGTGCTGGAAGGTCTTCGTGACCACCCAGGATAAGGGCCGGTTTCCCCACAGGGTCTCGCGCGGGGTCTGCCAGTCGGCGCCGGCCAGCGATGCGAGCAGGTCGATCTGCTCCTGCCGTACCTTCCGGAAGGAGGCGATGAGACCGGCCGGGCTCTTCTCCGCGGCGGCTGACCAGGCATCATCATCGTCCTGCCAGGTGTCCTCGGGCAGGGGCTCGCCCAGCCACTGTTTCATGGCAGGCAGGGCCAGGCAGCGCTCGTATCCGGTGACATGCCAGATATGCCGGAGGGGCTGCCAGGTCCCCAGGTAACCGGGCTCGACAGGCAGCTGGCCCTGTAAAGAAGCCGGAATCTGTGAGAAGCCCCAGATGAAACCATCTGCGCTGGCTTGCAGTTGGTAGCGGAACCATGTTTCCCAGTCGGTCATGCCATCCTCCTATTTTGATATTTTTATCGTTTTGTGTGGGCGACTGCGTCGCCCACACAAAACAAACGAAGTCCGAAAAACTCATCGATGTTCAGGGATGATATCGATTATAAGCTTAACATTTCAACTTTGCACGTAATGCCAGTCATTATCCCTGGTTCAAAATGATCCCAGACGAAATTATCACCCAGCGCCTGGTGGCGGATGGGCACAGCGAGCCGGTCATCCGCAAAATCCTGGGTGAAAATGCCCTGCGGGCGCTGCGCGAAGGATGGGGGAAGAAGGACTGAGCGCGCGTTTTCGGAAACCTTATAAAAACCGGCTGGCTCAGGCCCCCTTGCGGCCGCCGGTCCAGGGACAGCTGATGCGCTCGATGAGGCCGGCTACATCCAGGTCGAAAAGACCTGCCGCGGCAAGCGCCCCTACACCCTGGTGCGCCTGAGCCGTCTTATAGAGCACGTCGGCCTCCTTGAAGTAGCGCAGCGGGCTTGCCTAATCCGCTGGCATTTGACCATCATCATAAGATCAACGTAAGAAATTCCCGGTCATGAAGCGCAGAACCCATATACTGACACTGGCCACAATAAGCTCAACAACAGAGGGGGAAAGGCCCAGTAGAGCCACACCCCAACCATGGGGCGCGAGATAAGGAGCTAGCATGGGTGATGAGAGTATCGCGTTGTTTGCTTTTTGCTGCCGAATGGCACGAATTAGAATCGCCAGACCAATTGGAATAGATTGGGGCCATAGAGAAGCATTAAATGATTTTCCAATTTCAGAAAAACCGCTCTGGAACCAGTTACCAAACACCACAAATGAAAGAAGAAGGGCCGTCGATACGGGTAGAAAAGTGAACGCTACTTTTTTTACCCCACCCTCCCTAAACGCCTGGATGAGCCAATAGATAATGATGCCAATGGAAATTTGAGGCTTTATCAGCACAAAAAACAATCCCCAGGTGGGAGGCAGGATAAATCCCAGATAGATTAACCAATCAATCTGGCCATATCCGGCCATAAAAAGGATCGGATAAGAAAACAAGAGGGCCCCGATTGAGATCGGTTTCGCACCCAAACGATGAGCGACAAATGCCGTGACGGCGAGACTCCAGGAAAAATTTATGGCGTAACCTACACTCTCAGGAAGGATGGCCAGCGGCAAAATTGGCAAAACAGACCAGGGGGGGCTATGATAAATCTTAACGTTATAGGGCGATTGGAAAGCTAAAACTTGTAATGCTGCGGGACGATAGGTATTGCGCCAATCCACTCCCAATGGGAGAAACCAGTAAACCCCTAAGCTAATGGTAAGAAAGGATAGAGCAATTGCCACACCCATAACCGTCCGGTCGTGGTTTTGCAGGTACTTTCTAAATGACACAAAAAACTTTATCATTGGACAAGTCTCAGAAAGAATATCAAACCGTGAATACAATAAAGAAATTCTATCAAATCTTTCACTTGAAAAAACGGACAAAATTCTGGCAGAATAATATTATCTTTAGAATTGTTTTCATTTAAGATACAATTCGTTCACGATTATTATCCGTCTTGTTAAGGTGCTGACCATGCTGGTAAAACCCGCCATTGCCGACCAGACCATCCTCGACTGCCTGAACGGGGCTTTCGGGCTGCGCGCGGACCGGCTCGAGTTCCTGCCGCTGGGCGGCGACCTGGGCACGGCGGTCTACCGGGCCGAGCAGCAGGACGGGACGGCTTATTTCTGCAAGCTCAGGCGCGAGGATTTTGCCGAGATCGCGGTGGAGCTGCCGGAGTACCTCAGCCGGCAGGGCATCGCCCAGGTCATCGCGCCGCTCGAGACGGCGGCGGGGCGGCTGTGGGCCGAGCTGGGCGACTACCGCGTGATCCTCTACCCGTTTATCGAGGGGCGCAGCGGGTTCGACCAGGCCCTGACCGGCCGGCAGTGGGCCGAGTTCGGCGCGGCGCTGCGGCGCATCCATGCCACTCCGCTTCCAGATGGGCTGGCGGCCAGACTCGAGCGGGAGGATTTCTCTCCCGGGCGGCGCGAAGCAGTCCGCGAGAAGATGGGCTGGATCGCAGAGGACCGTTTGCCCCTGGAGGATGCCTTCACCCGCCGCTGGGCGGAATTCCTGGCCCCGCGGCGCGAGACGGTGCTCGACCTGGCGGCCCGCGCGGAAACGCTCGCGCAGGCCCTGGCGGCGCGCCCGCCCAGGTTCACCCTCTGCCACGCCGATATCCACCCGGGCAACCTGTTTTTGGCGAACACCGGCGCGCTGTACATCGTGGACTGGGACTACCCGGCCCTGGCCCCCAAAGAGCGCGACCTGATGTTTGTGGGCGGCGGGCAGGGCTATGTGGGCGTCACCCCCGAGCAGGAGGAGGGCTTCTTCTACCCTCACTATTGGGGCAATCCGGATGGCGCGGCTGCCGACCCTTCCGCGCTGGCGTACTACCGCTGCGAGCGCAACATCATCGACCTGCTGGTGGAGACCTCGCGCATCTTCTCCCCCGACCTGAACGACACCGACCGGACCTTCTCGCTGCAGATCCTCTCCTGGCTGTTCGAGCCCGGCGGTTCGGTCGAGCGGGCCTACGTGGCGCTGGAGCATTATAACCGCCACCCGGGGGGACAACCAGGCGGCGCCAATCGTTCCTGACGGACTGCCAGTCTCCGGGTGCAGGTCCTGACCCAGCCAGGGAGCGGACAAAACGCCGTATTTAAAGACATGGCTTTTTCAGCAAGCCGGTTGTATGATATTGATGCAGGAGGGCAGTTTGTGAACTGGATCCAGAGCCTTTCAAAAGCCATTGATATCATCGAGAAAAACTTAACCAACGAACTGAGCATCGACGAGTTAGCGCGCCAGGCGTATACATCAAGCTCACATTTTCAGCTTGTTTTTCATCTGGTCATGGGCATAACCGTCGGTGAGTATATCCGCAATAGACGGATGAGTCTGGCTGCGCAAGATTTGCTGCAACCAACGAGCAAAATAATGGATGTGGCGCTCCGTTATCAGTACGAGACCCAGGAGAGTTTTTCCAAGGCATTCACGCGATTTCACGGGGTGCCTCCATCGAAAATCCAGCGGGGTAGGGTCAGGATGTTCCACCCACTGACCATCACCATCAACATTCAAGGAGGATTTGATATGACATACCCACCGGTGGGCGATTTTTACCGGGTCGATTGGAACGAGATCGACAGTGAAACGGGCGATAAACAGTCTGGCATCGAGAAATATAAGCGGCTTGTCAGCTGGGCAGGCAAAGCCAGAGGGCAGAATCCGGGGGTCTTTGATGCATTGACCGAATGGATCCTCGACGATTCCCAATGGAGTGAGGAGAAACTGGCGGAAAACGAGCAGATCTTGATGCAGGGGGTGCTTGCGCGGTTCAAGCAGCAAAATGCCCAACTTCGGGAATGCCTGAAAGAGCTCGAGCCCTCCGGCGTGGTCAATGAGGCTGTTTTCAAGGCCCTGGACCGGTTTGATGACGAATTGTCCGGGCTGGCAGCCGAGGAGGGGCTGCGTGAAACGGTGGCCAAAGTGTTTGCCGACTTTTCGGTCATGCGGGAGCGGGGCATTCGGGAGAAAATCGCGGGAAATATAACCGGGCCGACCGGCACGGATAGCGTAGCGTTCTATGGCTATATCAATTTTTTGAAGGATTGTGATGCCCAGGTGCAGTGGGCGTTGTTTATGCCCGATAAGGTGAAGCAGCAGCAGCAAGGCTTCAGAGTAGACAGCTTTGAATACAAAAAAATGCCGGCGATGCGCTTTATTGGGAAAGAAAGCGCTGAGCCGGACGATATGGAGGCCCGCAAAGAACTGTTCCGCACCCTGGACGCGCTGACCGAGCATAAATCGGATTTCGACTACGATGTTTTGCTCATGCATCATTATGGGCTGGGCGTGGATGTGGGTCCGTGGCACGCTTTTTGGGGGCGCTTTATGAAGGCGTCGACCCCTGTACCGGAAGGATTTCTGTTCTTCGACTTCTTACCGGCTGCCGATCGAGAAGTGGGGCCGCCGTTCTGTTCTCAGTTTGCCTGTGCCACCTTCTCCGGCGATCACGAGGCCATGCATCAACGCGAGGGCTATGACAGCGATGCGATGTACGATGTGACCAGAAATATTATTCTGGGGGATGGGGTAAATATTCCGTACCCGGATAAGTATTGGACCGCGGAAGTATTTCTGGATGGCTGCGACAAACCCGGCACGGCTTACTTATTCAGCGTGCTGCGATAGGGGTTTCCCGAAAAGTATTTATTTGGCGTTTCAAACCCGCATATACGGGGGTTTGAAACGCCAAAATTTTTTATTACCGGCAGCCATGGGTAGGGCAGGTTTCTTACCTGCCGCTTTCTCCGTCGAAATGGCCATCAACGAATGAAGAAAGCGAATACACGAATTTCAAACCGCTGAAATACCTGACTCCAGGAGCATGGTCGAGAAGGCTGACCCGGGAGCATCGCATCGTCTACCTGGTCCGGGAGGATCCGGTCGATTTCTTACAGGCGCGATATCATTCCTGAGCGCCATTGGCTCGTTTCCTCGCTGCCAGCACAAACAGGCTTTTCCGCGGCTGGTGGGTGTGCCCCCACTCGAGCTGGTCGAGGCAGATCTGGACGTCGAAGGGGTCGATCTCGTTCTCGTACTCGTAGCGGACCAGTTCCTGGTAGATCGCTTCGGCATCTTCCAGTTCGTAGCAGGTCTCCACGTCCACCAGCCCGGATGCCTCGAAGAAAGCGCGCCACCAGCCTGGCGTATGCTGGGTGGCGAAATCGTCCGTGAAAACATCGACGTCCTCATTGGGCGGCGGCAGTTTGAAAGCATACACGTGCGGCGGGTTGGCCAGCTGCTCGGGGGTGAACTCGGCCGAGAGGACTTCGCTGCCGATGCACAGCCGCCCGCCCGGCTTGAGGTGCCTGAGCAGGCGAGCCAGGAAGCCGGGCCGCGCGCCGTAGAAGTTGAACGAATTCATGCAGAAGATGGCGTCGAATTCGTCCTCGGCATACGGCAGCGGAGCCGTCGCGTCCATCTGGACGGCCGAGGCCTGGGCGCTTACACCGCGCGCGGCGAATTTGTGGGTCAGGAACTCGGCCGGGGTCCACAGGTCGAGCGCCTTCACCCGCACGCCATACCGCTGGGCCATGTAGACGGTGGTCTCGCCCTTCCCGCAGCCGAGGTCGAGGACCTGCTCGCCCGGCTGCAGGTTCAAAGCGCGCAGCATGTGGACCGCCAGGTACAGGCCCCCGCCGCCGAAAAAGTCGCGGTAGATCTCGATGCGCGCCAGCCCCGCCAGCTCGGGATACCGGTCAGGGTCCGGCGGGCGAAAGGTAGCCAGGATGCGCTGGATTTCTGTGTTTGAGCGGTTCATATCCCTCACTCCTCTCCCGCCGCCTGGTACAGCGCCAGGATATTCTCGATCGGGGTAATCGGCTGGAGGTTGTGGCAGGGTGCGAGGATGAACCCGGTGCCGTCGCGGCCGAGGGTCGCTTTGAGCATTTTCACCTCGGCCCGCACTTCTTCCGGCGTGCCGAAAGGCAGGGTGTACTGGTTATCCACCGCGCCGTGGAAGCACAGCCGGCCGCCGTAGGTTTCTTTCAGCCAGCCCAGATCCCAACTGCCGCAGCGCCACTGGATCGGGTTGAGGATCTCGACGCCCATCGCCACCAGGCGCGGCAGCAGCGCGCGGCAGTCGCCATCGTCGTGGTGGAAGACGAACAGCCCGTGCTCGTGCGCCAGGTCAATCCCGCGCTGCACCGCGCCCCGGTAAAAGCCATCAAACACCTTCGGTGAGATCAGCAGCCCGTGCTGCGCGCCGAAGTCATCGGTTACCTGGGTGATGTGCGCCAGCCCGCGCGCGGCTTCGAAGCAGCGCCGGTGGTACTCGGTGAAGAAGTCGGAGATGCGCCCCACCAGGTAGCGGGTGAACGCGGGCTTCTCCAGCGGATCAAGCAGCGACTGCTCCAGCCCGCGCAGCTTATTGTGGTAGTAAAAGGGGGCGGTGTAGCCGACCGCGACGGCGCGGTCGCCGGCGCCGCCGGCGCTATTTGCACCGCCGGCGCTGCTGGCGAGAACCGCATAGTCATACCAATCCGCGCAAGGCCAGGGATATTTCTCCAGGTCAGCGATGGTTTCCGCGCCTGCCAGCGGGTAGATCACCTGCTCGTCGTACACGCCGGAACCGTAATCGTGCGGGCGATAGCCCATGCCCCACTCGTCATAGCGAATGCCGCCGGCGGTTTTCAGCTCCGGCCCGATGTACCTGGGGCTGATCGCGAGGATGCCGTCCACGCCCAACCGGTCGAGCAGCTCGGCGTGGTCGTTGGTGCGGAAATGTTCTTCCAGGCGCTGCCAGATTTCAGGCGTGGCCCAGATATCCGTCGGCAGGCGGTCCACCGGCTGGCGGCGGATGGCAGCCAGGATGCGCTCTCGGGGCGTCATAGCGGGCATGGCGGGTAACCTCCTGATTTGATCTGTCATTGCGAACGGCTTTGATCAGCAAGCGATATAATCATTGTACCCTGGATCGTCGCAAGGAATCCGCCGCTAGGAAACAGGATGACCAACACCGCAAAAATTCGCAACACCGCCGGATATTACCTGCTTTTCACCTCTTTAGGCTTTGGCATGGGGATCACCGGCCCGGCGCTGCCATCCCTGGCAAGCCAGACCCTCAGCACACTCGGCCAGATCGGGCTGATGCTGCTGTTCAGTTCCTTCGGCTTCACCGCCGGCACCCTCATCGGCGGCAGGCTGTTTGACCGGACGCGCGCCGGCCACCGGGTTTTGGGCGCCTGCCTGCTGCTCGCCGCCATGATGCTGGCGGCTTTTCCGCTGGCGGGCAGCCTGGCGGTCTTGCTGCTGCTCGCCTTCCTCAGCGGCGTGCCAAACGGCATGATCAATACCGGCGCAAACACGCTGCTGATGTGGACGCACGGCGAGAAATCGGGGCCATTTATCAACGGGATGCACTTTTTCTTTGGCCTGGGGGCCTTCCTCGCCCCAACCCTGTATGCCCAGATCCTGAATGCGGGCGGCACCTACCGGCATGCCTACTGGATCCTGGCCGGGATCGCCGTTCCAATCGCTGTCTTCATGGCGCTGCAAGCGCGCCATCCGGAGCATCCCCACCAGGAGGCCGCCGCAGGTTCCTCCAACCGCCGCGACATCGCCCAATACCTGCCGCTGATCCTCAGCGCCATGCTGTTCCTGTTCTTCTATGTTGGCGCGGAAGTGACCTTTGCCAACTGGATTTACACCTACACCACCACCCTCAACCTGGCGAATGCCACCCGGGCGGCCTATCTCAGCTCGAGTTTCTGGCTGGCGTTCACCATCGGGCGGTTGATCTCGATCCCGGCGGCAGCGCGCTTCAAATCCGAGCAGGTTTTGGGCCTGGCCCTGGGGGCCTGCCTGCTGATCACCGGGCTGATGAGCCTGAATCCCGGCTCAACCACCCTGCTGTGGGCCTGCACCACCGGCCTGGGCCTGTTCATGGCCCCGGTGTGGCCCACCGGCTACAACCTGGCCGGGCAGTCGGTCAAACTGACTGCCACCATCAGCAGCATCATCCTGCTGGGGGACAGCCTGGGCGGCATGGTCCTGCCTTCGCTGACCGGGCAGGTGGTGGAGCATTTCGGGGCGCCGGTGATGACCTGGCTGGTGTTTGGCAGCCTGGCCGGTAACGCGCTGATGCTGCTGGCAATCCTGCGTTTGCGCAGACGGGCTGGCTGTCAACAGATTTTGGGAGCGGATTTAACGGATTAGTCCGCGGGTAGAGCCCGGTCCGCGGAATCACCCCGCCGGTCTTCGTTTATTCGTTTCCCCATTCGTGGACGGCCTTTCCACCCAACCAGCGAAGACGCCTGCAATTGCCTTCCTCTTTACCCAAAACCCGGTATTCCACCCGGTTAAGCCTTTGAACGTTATCCGTGGAATATGTGGCAAAAATCCGTTGTCAGCTTACCTCGCGCTCACGCCCATACCGGGAAATTGGAGAACGCCAGGCCGGTCTGCATCCGCTGATCATTTTCGACATTCGCGGAAATCCGTTCCACCGCTTCATCCGCCAGCGCGTACTCCACCACCTGGCACAGCGCCCCCCCTTATACCAGCCGCACCGTCCGCCCCTCGCGCGCGGACAATCTCGCCGCGTCGAGGATCTTCACCACGCTGAGGTTGTTCTCCAGCGACCACAGGTTGCCCGGCCTGACCGTTTCTTCGCCGCGCACGACCGCCGCCAGGTATTTGAACGGGTCGCTGACCACCTCGGGCGCGGGCGGCAGGGTCAGGGTCGCTTCACCCCGTTCCCCGCGCGTGCGTGTCCGCATCGTCCGATCATCCACCGCCACCAGGTAGCCATCCCGCCCGTAGATCTCCATATCCTTGCGCCCCACCGGCCAGTTCCACGAGCCCTGCACGATCCCCTGCGCGTGGGGGTAGCCCAGCAGGATGGTGGCCTCGTCGTCGACGCGCGGGTAGACCTCGGGCTTCAGCGTCTGCAGCAGCGCCGTGACCGTGTCCGGCTCGGCCCCGCCCATCAGCCAGGTGATCAGGTTGGCCCCGTAGCAGCCAAAATCGACCACCGCCCCACCCCCATTGAGCACCGGGTCGGTCAGCCAGGCCAGGAACTCCGGCCCGACGCCGATTTCGGCCGGCCCAAAGTGCCCGTCATGCACCACCACCTTGCGGATAGGTCCCAGCGCGCCTTCCTCGATTGCCATGCGGTACGCGGCGTAAGTGCTGGCGTACCAGGTGGTCTCGTAGTTGGTGATCAGGTGGATGCCGTGCGCCCGCGCCAGCGCCGCCATCTTTTCGGCGTGCTCCAGGCTGACCGCCAGCGGCTTCTCCACCATCACGTGGACCCCGCGCGGCGCGCAGGCCTCGACCACGCGCAGGTGATCGAAAATCGGCCCAAAGGCGCAGGCCGCCTCGGGCTTGACCGCGTCGAGCAGCGCCTCCAGGTCGGTGGAGATGCGCTCCAGCGGGAAGCCGAACCGGTCGGCGTAGCGCTGGGCCAGGGCCCGGTCGGGCTCCCAGATCCCGGCAATTTCCAAATCTTTGCGCTGCCAGTCGCGCATGATCCAGGTCACGTGCCCGTGGCTCAGCCCGGCGATCACCATGCGGACGGGGGGTTGGGGTTGTGTCATGAGATGGTCTCCTTGAGGCGGGGTTGGTATAACGATTATAACAGGATACCCCGCCCGGCCAGCGCCTGTTCGATATCCTTCACCCGATGGTAGGCCAGGTGACCATCCAGGTCGAAGGGCCATTCAGGGCGGCGCTCTTTGCCGCTGAACCATTCCTCCAGGGCGGCGTGCAGGGCGGCCAGCACCTCTGCGTGCACCTGGCGATGCCAGGCCAGGACTTCCTGGGGGGAGCGGTCGCGCCAGCGCAGGTAGACCAGGCGGTTGCCATCCGTCCAATTGAGACCGCGCTCTTCAGGGGGGCGCCGCCCGCCGCGGATAGAGCGGATCACATCGGCTTTCCAATGGGTGATGTGGGCCAGGGCATCCTTCACCGTCCAGGGGTCTTTGCTCTCCGGGCGGGGGACGGGGCGCTGCCAGTCCGCCTCGCTGAGGTCGGCGACGAGCCGGTCCAGCAGCTCGAACTCCTGGATGGTACGCTGGAGTACTTCTTCACGGGTGTGGCGCATGGGGTGGATTGCCTCCTCAATGGATCAAGTTGAGGAAAGTCTTCAGCGCCGCCGGGCCGGGACGACCGTGAGCGAGATCGTCACCTCGTCGCCCACGGCGAGATGTTCGGCTGCCCGCACGCTGTCTTTGAGCGGTACGATGTAGCCGCCGTCCTTGGGGAACAGCGAGGTCTTCCACCCGGTCTGCCCGATGCGCGCCAGGACCGGGATCATCCCCCAGCCGTAGGTCACGTGACTGGAGAGAGCCTTCAGGTCGAGGCTCTGCTCGCCCGGCACGGTGACGAAGTGATAGGGAGACGGCCCCCGCCAGTACCAGATTTTGCCGCTGAATTCGATCATTATCGTCGTATTATATCAGAGCAGGGCGGACAACGCTGACAACGGATTTCTACCACGGATTCCACGGATTTGGAATATGGCTCATCCGTGATCTTTTCCCTGTCTCAACCAATCGGGCACAAAGAGCCACTGGCGGTTGATTAGGTCATCCGTAATTTTATGAGGCGGAAAAATGCGGCGGTGATTCAGACTGCGCTCGCCAAAGTTGATTAACAGGCCGACGGGGCAGCTCGATACGGCCAGATATCCGATGATTTGGGCCAGGTGGCTGTTATCTGATCCCCGGAGCGCCTTGATCTCGACAATAACTGTCCCCTCAACGACAAAATCGGGAATATAGTAGCCGGCCAGGCGGGCATTGTCCGATCCTTCATATACCTCATAAAGCTTCTGCTGCTCAATGCCCAGGCCGGCATCGGTCAATTTGCTCGCCAGCGCCTTCTGGTAGCTGTTCTCCCGCAGTCCCGGCCCTAATTCCCGATGGACTGCCATCGCGCACCCGGTAATCTTATATGTCAGCTCATCAAACGGCGTAGACACCACTTTTCCGGTCATCCCAGGCATTGCTCCAAATCCGTTGAATCCGTTAAAGTAATCCGTTGTCAGCTACCTCTCAGCCCGCGGGCACCTCGCCGATATGGATCAGCAGCCGCTGCATATTCGGCGTCACGACATTCCAGTGCGGCGCGCTCAGTGTGGCCATACCCGGGCAGGCTGCTCCTGTTCAGGGACCTGAAAAACAAAACACCACAGGTGATACCGGCGCCGCGAAAGCCGGTTCGCACCTGACGCCATCACCCACTCCCGGACCCGCTCGCGGCCGTAGGTGTCCAACAGCCAGCGCACTTCGGCGCGGTCGCCGTAGGCCAGGATGCGCTCGATGATCAGCGTGGCATGTTGGTCCACCTGGAGGCGGTCCACATCATACTCCTGGAAAAACGGCCTCGCGGACGCAGGGATTTGGGCTGGGCTCATGCCTTAAGTATAACCCAAACCCTGAGTATACCTCCTGGCTGCGATGCTCTGCGTCGCAGCCCTTCCCCAGGCGCTCCGCGTCTTCCCGCCCACCGGCGGCAGCGCCAAAGATACCTCTCCCCTGGCCTTGCCTGGGGATGGGGCGGGTAAGCCCAGGCCGTCACTGTCAACGGATTCGAGGAACAGATTGAACGGATTATTCCCATCAGGCGAACCGCATGGCCCAGGTGAACCGGGTAGACAGGCAATTTTCCACCAGGATTGAAAAATTCACCGGTCCATCCTCTTGACAAATCAGGCTGCCTCCCTATACTAAAAGATAACACTGTGAGCAAATTTGCTCATCCTGTTATCCCACGGGACATTCCGATGAGCCCAAACCACCCCCAGACAAAAGAAGGCTACCAGACCCATCGCGACAACCAGCGCGAACGGATTCTCGAAGCGGCGGAAAAGCTTTTCATCCAGGAAGGCATCGACAATGTCAGCATCAGCGCCATCGCCGGCGCGGCCCGGATTTCGCGCAGGACCTTGTACCAGTACTTTCCCGATAAGCAAGAAGTGGCCTGGGCGATTTTTCAAAAACTGGTCGAACGGACCAAAGCGGTCCTCGCAGGCCAAAACATCCCGGGAGAAAATGGCTTCCAGCGCCTTGAGAACCTGCTGATGAAGTTTATCGGCAGCCTGGAAGAAAACCCCGACCATGCCCGCTTCATCGTCGAGTTCAACACGCTGTATGCCCGCGAGAGCAGCTCCGCGCGCATCAGCGAGGTTTATCAGCGGACTTCGCAGATGCAGGATAACCTGTTCGTCGATACGATCCGCCAGGGCATCGCGGATGGGTCCATCCGCGCGGACCTCGACCCTGTCCTGGTCACCGCGGCGATGATGAACATGATCAACGCCGTCGCCAGCCGCTTTGCGCTGCTGGGCCGCCTGATCAGTGAAGAATATGGCCAGCCCACACCGTTGATTTATCGAGAAATCTACCGCGTCTTTTTGCTTGGACTCCAATCCCCAGGCAAACCTTAGCCGCCGATTTTAAACCTTGGATCGTTCTGGTTATCCAAAAAACATATCAGGAGAAAAAACAATTCAAAAACAGAATTTTGACCTCGGATGGGAATTCAGCGAATCCCCGGTAAACTCGTTTGCCTTCCTCGGCGGCGCGCCGTGGCAGCCGGTCAGCCTGCCGCACGACGCCGCCATCCACAAGCCGCGCCGGCAGGACGCCCCCTCCGGGCCGCTGGCTGGCTATGCCTGGAGCGGGACCGTCTCTTACCGCAAACGCTTCGAGGCGCCGGAAGCATGGCGCGGGCAGCCGGTCCAGGTGGAGTTCGAAGGCGTGTACATGAACGCCGAGGTCTTTCTCAACGGCAGCCTGTTGAAGCTGCATCCCTACGGCTACACCAGCTTCATCGTCGACCTGGCCCCCTACCTGAAGTACGGCGCTGAAAATGACCTGACCGTGGGCGTGAACAACGCCGCCCAGCCGAACGCGCGCTGGTACACCGGCACGGGCATCTACCGCCACGTCTGGCTGCGCACCGGCGGGCGGCCGTACATCCAGCCCTGGGGCGTGTTTGTCACCACCCCGTTCGTGGACCCCGCCGCTTCGACGGTCAAGGTGGCCACCGAGGTGGCCGGCGCCGGCCCCGGCGCTCCCGGCGCGTTGTTGCGATCCACCATCCTGGATGCCGGCGGCGCGCCTGTGGCGACGCTCGAGTCGCCGGTGGCAGGGGCCGTGGATGGGCAGGTCGTTTCGGTCCAGCAGACGCTGGTGGTAAAGGACGCCCGCCTGTGGTCGGTGGATGCGCCCAACCTGTACACCCTGGTCAGCGAGGTGCTGGTGGATGGCCGCGTGGTGGACGGCGAGCGGACGACCTTCGGCATCCGCCAGATTGCGTTCGACGCCGAGAACGGCTTCCGGCTGAACGGCGTACCGCTGAAGATGAAGGGCGGCTGCGTCCACCACGATAACGGCCTGCTCGGGGCGGCCAGCTATGACCGGGCCGAAGAGCGCAAGGTCGAACTGCTGAAAGCCAGCGGCTTCAACGCCGTCCGCTGCGCGCACAACCCGCCTGCCCCGGCCTTCCTGGACGCCTGCGACCGGCTGGGGATGCTGGTGATGGACGAGAGCTTTGATATGTGGCGCATGAGCAAGCGCACCTACGACTACCACCTCTTTTTCGAAAGCCACTGGCAGGAAGACACCGAGTCGATGGTCAAACGCGACCGCAACCACCCCTCGGTCATCATCTGGTCGATCGGCAACGAGATCCCCGAGGTGTCCGGCGTCTCGGATGGGGCCACCTGGGCCCGCCGGCAGGCCGATTTCGTCCGCGCGCTCGACCCCACCCGCCCGGTCACCTCGGCGCTGGCCCTGCCCCAGGACCCGCAGATGATGCGGGAGCTGATGAGCCAGGGCGTAAACTTCCTGGACCTGCTCGACGCCACCACGGACCTGCATTTCCACACCGCCCCCAGCGACCCCGCCGGCGATTACGCCGGGAACATTTCGCGCCCGTTCGCCGAGGCCCTGGACGTGGTGTCATACAATTACGTCTACAGCCGCTATGCCTTCGACCGCGAGCACTTCCCCGGCCGGGTCCTGATCGGCACCGAGACCTTTCCCTACAATGCCTACGAAACCTGGAAAGAAACCGAGCGCCAGCCCCACGTGATCGGCGACTTTGTCTGGACGGCCTGGGATTACCTGGGCGAGTCGGGCATTGGCAAAGTCGACATCGACACCCTGGCTGTGTTTTTTATGGCCGATGTCTGGCCGAACCACCTGGCGCACTGCGGCGATATCGATATCTGCGGCAACAAGCGCCCGCAGTCCTACTACCGCGACCTGCTGTGGGGAGTGCGCAGCGCCCCGTTCATCGGCGTGCTCGACCCACACATGCACGGGAAGAAGCTGAAGTGGACGCGCTGGGGCTGGGAGCCGGCCCTCGACAGCTGGGATTTCCCCGGCCAGGAAGGCAGGCCGACCCGCGTGTACGTGTATGCCATCGACGACGAAGTGGAGCTGTTCATCAACGGCGTATCGCAGGGCCGCAAACCGGCCGGCGACGCCCAGCAGTACAAGGCCATCTTCGAGGTGACCTACCAGCCCGGCCTGGTTGAAGCAGTCGGGTACACGGGCGGCAAAGAGACCGGCCGGGTGAGCCTGACGACGCCCGGCGCCCCGGCGGCCCTGCGCGTCAGCGCCGACCGGTCAGAAATCCGCGGCGAATACGGCGACCTGGCCTACATCACCGTCGACATCGTCGACCAGGCCGGGCGCGTGGTCAAGCGCGCCGAGGACGAGGTCATCCTTGCGGCGTCCGGCGCCGGGGAGTTGATCGCGGTCGGCACGGCCAACCCGGTCTCGGAAGAGCTGTACGTGGGCGACCGGCGCAAAGCCTGGCGCGGCAGCCTGACCGCGGTCGTGCGCAGCACCGGCCAGCCCGGCGCAATCACGCTGACAGCC
Source organism: uncultured Anaerolineaceae bacterium (assembly GCA_964490575.1). Classification (GTDB taxonomy): domain Bacteria; phylum Chloroflexota; class Anaerolineae; order Anaerolineales; family Anaerolineaceae; genus DSYU01. Next base: position 21,985 of record CAZBDC010000078.1, read on the forward strand.
CGCGTCGCCGGCCTGCCCGAGGCGAAGGTCGAGCTGCGGGCAGGGTAGCAAAGAAACCTCTCCCCCGCCCCTCCCCGCAAGCTTGATGGAACGTCAGCTTGCAGGGAGGGGTGTCTTGCTTGGGGATGAGGCGGGTAAGCCCGGGCCGTCAACCGGCGGGAATGAATCCCCGCCCTACGGACCCGCCGGCACTCTTGTGCCGCCGGCACTCTTGTGCCGCCGGCACTCCTGGCTGCGATGCTCTGCGTCGCAGCCCTCCCCCAGGCGCTCCGCGTCTGCCCGCCCACCGGCACAGTTTCCCTGCCCGGGCCTCCAACCGGTCACGGCCGGGGGTTTTGCAACCATTGGGGCGCCACAGATCACTTGTCGGTTATATAGTCCGCTGACCCTGAGGGTTCGTTCGCGACATGAGCTGGCTTTTTTGGAACCAGCGCCACTTTAACCTCGGCGCCCAATGCTTCCGCGACCTTTTTCAGAAACGATAAGCTGGGCGATCCTTCGCCATTCTCCAGACGCGTGATGGAGGGCTGTTTTGTGCCCACCATCTCGGCCAGTTGAGTCTGAGTCTGTCCACGCCTGATCCGCAGCCATGCGATTTGATAGCCCGGTTCGAGTTTCTCGAGTTCTTCGATAAATTCCGGATCCTGTATTTGCTGTTCGCGCCACTTTTCGTAATCGATCATGGGTGCCATCGGTTATTCCTTCAAAAGTTCATTCATCCGCCGAAGCGCTGTTTCGATTTCGCGATCTGGCGTGCGGTTGGTTGTTTTACGAAACCCATGTAATAGGACGAACTGCCGGTTGATGTAAGCAAAATAGAGCAAACGAACACCGCCTGGCCTTAGCTCCCATATCCGATCACGGAGTAGCCGGGCATGTGGCATTCCCAATTGAGTGCCGAATTCTTTCAGCTGTTATTCGGCATGTTTCTATAATTAAAACAATTTTGTTATATGTATTAAGACCTGAATTCACCTCTCATCATTCTCAGCCAAATGGTTTGAACGGGTCGCCATAATAGCCCCACGGGCAGGGATTCATCGCTCCTCCAACCAGAACGCCCAGCGCCTTCCCACCCGCCGGCGCCGATGTAGCCCGGGCTTCCGTACCCAGGTCGTCCACCCGCGGGAATGAGTCCCTTCATCCCGCGGGCGTTGAACGCTGGGACGCGGAGCGGTAGATCGGAAGAGCACACGTCTGAACTCCAGTCACCGCTCATTATC